>NZ_JAFCTE010000002.1:0-406119 GCF_049895865.1 Psychrobacter sp. TWR1-1-1
GCACGATTGGTTATGTGTCACCTTTTGAGTTTGAAAAGCAGTATTATGATAATTTAATCCTGTCAGGTGTTGCTGCCTGACTCAAGTAAATAAGCCTCCGATAAAGTCGGGGCGGTTCACAGAGATTATATGTTGCCCTTGCGGGGTAGATTTAATCTCATTAAAAGCTTGTATACAGTCTTTACCGAAAACTGAAAACTTACTATCATCAATACCACTATCGTAAACTGTACTCTTATTATCTTTTAAATCTATATATAAACCTTTAGTGCTCGCAAAGCCATTCCCAAATAAAGCATCAGGCTCAGACTTCGCAAACTGCAAAGGTGCTGCCTGTGCAATACTGCCCACCTCAAAGTCAGACTCTACAAATGACTGCTGACTAGCAATCAGCTTAGCACTGCAGCTAGTGACATCGCCGCCGCGAGCAATAGGCGCACCATCGACAATAAAGGAGGCATCACCACTAACAATAGTGGTGACCTTTTTGCATTTTTTACAGATAACTTTATCGCCTTTACGCGCGACTGGGATGCCGTTATATGTGGTGTGTGGTGTGTGGTGTGTGGTGTGTGGTGTGCCGGAGCTTACTACCTCTGATAAAAGCTTTATATTTAAAGCCAGACTTGGGTAGATGTGTCCCTGATATTTAAGCTATTCTGGGCGCTATGTATCATTGAGTATAAAACCACAGAACCATCTATCGTTTATTTTCTAATGTAACGACCATAACGTTTTGGTTTTATCGAATCAAATATATTAAATGTTAAGTTAGTAATACATCGACTATTATTTTCTTTCTCTAAATCACTGATTATTTTTAAAGGTTTTGAGTTGTTGCTTTGATTTGAGTTGTTGCTTTGATTTGAGGAGGAGCTGTAGCCTCTTATGTGATCTTTTATACCAACAATAACTAACCTATTGGTCAGAACAACTTTTCCTATATCGTTCTTTTTATCTAAAACGCGGTAGTATGATTGAAAGTGACTGTTATAAGATTTTTTGTAATCAGATATTAATTTATTATATTCAGAACTATTGAAGCAGATAGGGTTTTTTAAATCAATAATAAGCAACTTACTATTTATATCACTTACCCTTAAGTCTATGTCCTGAATAAAAGGATGCTCGTTTGTGTCCTGAGAAATTTCAAAAAAATTATTAAGACCATGCGCTACTTCAATTAATTGAAACTGATGGTTATAGAAATTTTCAACTTGATGAATTGAATAGGGGTAGTTATTTGAAAAATAGTCAATTGTGTTAAAAAGCATTCGTTTTTCTTCATTTAAGCTATCAATATCTATATGGGATGCATTGTTCATAGTAATAGATGAGTGGGCAGTTGTGCAATAAAACATTATTGTACTTAATAGTAAAATATTTCTAATAATTTTTTTTGTTTTATCGTTAGTCACAAGTATCAACCTATATTTTTTAATAAACTACTATTATTAGTAAAAATTTATTTTACTGAAGTAAATAATATTTTTAAAAATTCAATAGCAGCTCATTCAAATTGCCTTCGTTCTCATATTCATCATAACGGTGACCGTAAAAGTCGTTATATTTTTCACCTGTAGTAGATGTCTTACGATTTCCATATACTTTTCCCGCTTCACTCCAAGCGCTATGATCATCACCATATTTCTCATATGCTGATACAAGAGTTTTAAGCTCACTTGGATCACTATGCGGTTTCATAATATCTATGGCACCATTATCTAGTAACTCTTCTCTGATCATGACACTGTAAATCGCAGCGCCTCCTTCTCCTTTTAGCTTGCTATCAATATAAGCATCTCTACTTGATATGTCGATCTCTCCTTGATAGGTAGCATGACCTACCTCATGAGTGAGCGCATGCATAGCCATGGCTGGCTTATCTCTATAATATTCAGAAACTACTATTTCTCTATCTTCATAATTAGTATATGTTCCTCCAGAATCAGGACCATACATTATGTTCCAATCTGCTTCTTGCAAATCTTTGATATTTTCCTGCAACGTAGGTGAGTCAGCTGCAATTTTATCAACGTCATCACCTAAATTAGTAATGACATAGTCATCTTCAGTAGGCTCCTCATCATCCTCTACAAAGCTATTCCCAAATAAAGCATCAGGCTCCGACTTCGCAAACTGCAAAGGCGCTGCCTGCGCAATACTGCCCACCTCAAAGTCAGACTCCGCAAATGACTGCTGAATCGCAATCAGCTTAGCGCCGCAGCTGGTCACATCACCGCCGCGAGCAATGGGTGCGCCATCAATGATAAAAGAGGCATCACCACTAAGAATGGTGGTCACCTTTTTGCATTTTTTACAGATGACTTTATCGCCTTTACGCGCGACAGAGATGCCGTTATGAGTGGTGTGCGGTGAGCCGGAGATGACCGTCCCACCGTGAGAGGTCTTTGCGCCGACGGTGATATAGGCTGCCATAGTGCTACCTTACTTAAACGTTTAAAGTTTGAACTTTTATAGCGGATCTATTATTTGCATCACATTATAGATGGCTAAAGCGTAAAATATCAAACTTAAGTTTGTCTAAGGGTGTGACCTAGACAGCAAGCCTAATCTGTACAAAGTATAAAGGCGATTGAAATATTGACGTCAATAAGAAATTGAGACTCTTTACTAATTATCAATAACAAGCAAAAATCTAACCTTCCATCTCACCAGTCAGCCATTTAGACACATCATCAATTTGTGCTGCCAACTCAGTATGCGCTCTACCTAATTCATCAAGCTTTGTTTTGATGTCGACTTTATTGTATTTAGCGTCAGTCAGCGTGTTTTTTAATAGCTCAATTAATTCAACATTTAGCGCATCAGAGAAAATAACCACATCGCGTATCACTGCTTGCTTCACATCAAGGTGCAAGTCAATAATGCCCCAATCAAAGCGCGTCTCAATATGATGGCTGAATTCAGGTGTCTTACCAAAGCGCCAATCCCAATCTGCCATTTGTTGATAGTATTTTTTTAATGACGGCTCTTTTGCAAGTGTGGCTTCATCCAATTCTTCGACTGGCGTAGTGTCGCCATAATCAGTGTCACGATAATATTCACAAAAGGCCTCGATAATCGCATCGGATAAGATCTCGTGATTGATGTCTGCATTAAACTCAACCAAATTGGCGACACGAGAACGTACGGACTTGATGCCTTTGGCTTTCAGTTTCAGCGGATGCGGATTGAGATAATCGCCCAGCTTTTGCATGTTGGCATTTACGAGTAACGTACCATGATGAAAGCTACGATCAGCCGCATGTTTAAAGGCGCTGCCTGATATTTTCTTATCACCGACTTGCATGTCGTTACGACCAGATAAATCCGCGTCTATGCCTAAATTTTTTAGCGCATTAATGATAATGGTAAAGTTCGCGTCTTGGTCGTAGTCGTCTTTGGGTGATAAAAAGGTAAAGTTGGTATTACCTAAATCATGAAACACCGCGCCACCGCCACTCTGACGCCGCGCCAAAAACACATCGTCGGCTTCCATCTTATCGATTCTGCATTCCACCCATGGGTTTTGCGAGCGCCCAATGACCACGGTCTCGCTATTGCGCCATAAGAATAGCGTGTGCGAGTCTGCATCGAGCGTGTTAAATATCCAATCTTCGGTCGCAAGGTTAAACCAAGGGTTGGTCACGGCAGATTTTAAGATGCGCAATTTCATTATTTGTCCTTTTTTTCGAATGGTTTTTTATATTGAACGTTATAAATAGATAATGACATTGTTGCCGATGCGAGATTGGAATTCAATGGCTATGTGGTAGGTAGGATTGTTTTGGGGTTAACTTATATAGGTTGTGCAAATGTTTTCTACGAAATATAGGAACTAAGCTACCCGAGTTGCTACAATGTACAAAAGTAGATTGAATCAGGGTTAGCTTATGGCAAAAATAAAATTTATTCCGATTGCTAAAAAGGCAATTAGAGGTTATCAAAAGGTTCAACGTGAACAAGAACGCCAAGCAAAGCGAGTTCGCACGGCAAGGTTGCGACAAGAAAAAACTAGGTTAAGAGAAGAGAGTCAGAGAAATAAAGAGTTAGAAAGGCAGCGTATTCAACAAGAAAAGGCTTATAAACGCGAAGAAATTAAAGCTGAAAAAGAGTATCGAAAGGAAGTTGTTGAGCGCGGAAAAATAGCGCTAGCAATGCGAGCTGAGGCGCGTGAGCAGCTCAAAGAAAGGCTATTAGATTTGGAGATGGTTTTATGACAGGGATTGATATTAGTGTTTTTATCGTTGTTTCTACGATTACATTTATACTTGGCTTTATTGTTGCACACAAGCGTTTCACCCATAGTCTAGGTTCACTCAATGCTATTAAAAAGCAGTTCACTCAATGGTATGCAAAGCTTGATGTTGTAAAAGATGAGTTGTCGAAGGCTAATAAGGAGATAGAGAAACTAAATGTAGATATAGAACAAAAACAAAGATTGCTGAATCAATTAGAGAATAAAACTAACGATCTACAACGTATGGAAGCTAGTCGACAGACTATAGAACGAGCATTTAGCCAACCTCCTGATAAACAGAAAAATTTATCAGATTTGGAAGCTCAACTTGAAGAGCTAAAGAGTGAGCTATCGCTTTATACAGACATGAAAAGCTATGTAGATTACGGCTTTTATCCATTACCTGCTTATGGGGAAGCAACTAGCAAAGCATATAATCAAAAGCTTAAATCTATTCGAGAAGAGCAAAAAATAATGCTTCGACATGCTACAGCATATACGTATCCAGATCATATAGAGATAACAGGTAATGCCACATACGACAAAAGCTTAGTAAAAAATCAAGGTAACTTATTGATTCTTGCTTTCAATAGCGAAAGTGACTATTTAATTAGCAAGATAAACAGTAACAATTATGAAGCCGTATTAACTAGAATAGAGAAACTTGCAGAGAAGTTGGAGAAGCGCTTAATTAGCTTAGAGATTGGTATCTCTTTGGACTATGTAGAATTGAAGATGCAAGAATGCACTGTGTATTATCAATATAAATACCAAAAAATTGCTGAAGCTGAGGAACAGCGTGATATTAACGCTCAAATGCGTGAAGAAGAAGCAGCTGATCGTGAAATACAGCAAGCCTTAAAAGAGGCTAAGAGAGACGAGCAGATGGTAAGAGAAGCCATGAATAAAGTACGTAAAGAATTAGCGTATGCGTCTGCCGAACAAAAACAGCAATATGAGTTCCAACTGCAAGAGCTTACTGAGAGATTAGTAGAAGCAGAGTCGCGTAAAGAACGTTCTTTGTCAATGGCACAGCAAACTAGACGAGGGCATGTATATATTATTAGCAATGTCGGTAGTTTTGGTGAAGATATTTATAAAATTGGCATGACTCGTCGACTAGAACCCTTAGATCGTGTTAAGGAATTATCGAGTGCATCTGTACCATTTGTTTTTGATGTACACGCTATGATTTATAGCGAAGATGCACCGGCCCTAGAAAAAGAATTACACAGTTATTTCGATTTAGCATCGGTTAACAAGGTCAATAGTCGTAAAGAGTTTTTTGAAATTACATTACAAGACATTCGTGACTATGTAGAGAGTGCTGGGCTAGAGGCTCATTGGACGATGGCTGCTGATGCAACTGAATACCGTCAGAGCTTATCGATTCTGGAGCAACGAATGGAACTTGCTGCTTAAAAATCCAGTTTATTAAATCAGAAGTAATAAGCTGTAAAATTTATAGGTGTCACTATCTATTTTCAAAAATATAGTGACGCCTTTTTTATATGTAATTTTAAGTTTATCTTTTATAAAGAAAAATCTTCCTTCAAAATAGCCGCCATATTACGCTCGGCAAGTCCGGTGATAAACACATACGGATTGACCCCAGCGCTACCGGGGATTAACGCGCCATCTTGCACGTAGATATTTTTATGCCCTTTGACGCGACCGAACTCATCAGTCGCTTTGCCAAGTACGCAGCCACCAAGTGGGTGATAGCAGAAATTATCGCCGAAGCCTTTGGTGAACAATAAGCTTGAAGTAGAGCCGCCATTTACTTTGGCGAGTTTTTCGATCAGCTCTTTGGCAGCATTTACTGAGTACTCATTTTGCTCGCGTTTCCAGTTTAGTTTGACGGTTTTGCTCGCTTTGTCAAAGTAATAGTTGCCGCGTTCTGGGTTGTCAGTGATGGCGAGATAGAGCGTCGTCCAAGTCTCAAGTCCTAACGGTAATGGCGCGAGTTCGGCAAAGATTTTGTACTTCGAGCCGTCTCTATCGCCATCCCACATATTGATACCTTTGACCGGAATGGTGGATTGGGTAGTGCCAGCCGCGTGGACGAAATTGCGTCCCGTCATGATGTTACCGTTGGGTCCCCAATGTTGTCCGATATGCTCGTTTAGCTTAGTAAGCTTGCCCTCCGCTTGGCTTTTAAGCAGTAACTCTGAGGTTCCCGTACTGCCTGCATTAAGGAAGAGCTTATCGCAAGTGTAATGCTCCACTTCATCCACGCCGCCAGTTTTATTGATGACATGCACTTCTAAACGCAGTTGGTCGTTATCGAGCGCTTGAATGCTATTGACTTTGCGCAAGGTTTTGACCGTGACATTGCCTGTGGCTTCAGCGTCTTTCAAATAAGTTAAATCCAGTGAGAACTTGCCCGCATTATTACCGTAGATGACTTCACCGCCGAGTGCTGATTTATAAACTTCGCCGCGGGCTTCTTTTTGCATATAGTCAAAGTCGTAGCTGTTACCGAAGAATTCTGTTTTAAGTCCAGCTTTTGCCGCCTGGCGTTCAGCAGCGCGAGTGAATTCGTAATGCTCGGACTCATTAAAAAACGACTCGGGGATTTTACTGACTTTAAGTTCCTTCATCGCACGAGGAAAATAAGTATCGTACATCTCATCAGCATTAATCCACGGGAATACCGCTTCAAAGTGCGCGCGTCTAGGCTGAATGGCAATTGCGCCATTGACGATAGAGCCGCCACCATAAGCACGCCCTGCGAAGACTTTCATATCCTCATATTCGATTAAGTCTAAAACCCCAGGATATTTTCTGATAGGGATTGGAATCGGAATAGGAGCGTTTGGCATATTGCTAAACCAGCTTGAGCGTTTATCAGCGTTAATCATTTTGCAAAAGGTATCATGCTCGGGACTTCTATCCCAGCGCATCCCCATCTCAAGGATTAAAACCTTGTGACCTTTTTCGCTTAATCGCAGCGCCGATACCGCACCGCCATAGCCACTACCAACGATGATATTAGAAAAATGCCCAGCTTGAGTAATTTTGCTTGGTAGCTTTGGCTGCTTGGCAAGCGTTTGGCAACCACTCACTGCAGCGGAGGTGCTAATAGCGCCTAAGCTTAAACCCATGGCTTTAATCAGTTGGCGTCGTTGCATGGTGTATCCTAATTTGATATTTAAGCTAAAAAGCCCGTATGAAATAATATTAGCTTTAGACTGCAAAGGTGCGCTAAGTTAAGCGAGCATCATATTAGCAAACATAGGTTGCGTTATTATTTCAGTCACACGATCGCTGTAATACTTATAGGCAAATTGGGCTTTCATTCAACGATTATTCTTGCCAGCTTTTAGTCAATGTCTTAGCCAGTCACTTAGTCAATTATTTTTAGAGTGACGTGTAAACTTGACCGAATAGAGAATTTCGCTTATTATCTTGTTTCAATGTACTAGAACACAAATACATTCACTATTCTTATCCTTAAAAAAGCTAAATAATTCGGCAAAAATGCTAATACTAATACTCCATTTAAAATAATAAGGCTTAACTATGACAATGCAAAAAACCGCCGCTGGCTATGGATTACATCAATCAATTTTGCCGAATAGCGAGGGCTTATACGGAGAGTTCGGTGGCAAAATCGGTCATCCTGAGCTTGCCAAAGCCATGGCAGAAATCGAAGTAGGCTTTCGTGAAATCATTAAAAATGACGATTTTATCGCTGAGATGAAGCGCTTACGTGAGACTTATGTTGGTCGTCCAAGTCCCATTTATCATGCGCAGCGTTTGACCCAGCATGGCGGCGGCGCACAGATTTATTTTAAACGTGAGGATTTGAACCATACGGGCGCGCATAAGATTAATCACTGTTTGGGTGAAGTGTTATTAGCCAAGAAATTAGGCAAAAAAAAGGTAATTGCGGAGACGGGTGCGGGGCAACATGGCGTAGCATTGGCAACCGCAGCGGCCTTGATGGGCTTAGAGTGTGAGATTCATATGGGTGTGGTCGATATTAAAAAGGAGCATCCAAACGTCAGCCGGATGAAGATTTTGGGCGCCAATATCGTACCAGTCTCGCGTGGTGCTGGTACGCTAAAAGAAGCGGTCGATAGCGCCTTTGAGACTTATTTGAATGAGCTTGATACCAGTATGTTTGCGATTGGCTCGGCACTGGGACCTGCGCCATATCCTGAAATGGTCAGCTACTTTCAGTCAGTGGTCGGACATGAAGCGCGGGCGCAGTTCTTAGCAACGACGGGTAAGCTGCCCAATAAAGTGGTCGCTTGTATTGGCGGCGGCTCTAATGCCATTGGTATGTTTAGCGGCTTTTTTGATGATAAGGGAGTACAGAAAATCGGCGTCGAGCCTGCTGGTAAAGGCTTAGATACGCCCAATCATGCTGCCACTATGTCGCTCGGTGTGAAAGGCGAGATTCATGGGTTTAAATGTTACGTGCTGCTCGATGAAAAAGGCGAGCCAGCTCCTGTACATTCGATTGCCTCCGGTCTTGATTATCCTGGGGTTGGACCACAGCATTCGCATCTGCGAGATTTAAAACTGGCTACGTATGAATCAGCGACTGATGCAGAATGTTTAGAAGCCTTTATGGCATTGTCGCGCCTTGAGGGTATCATTCCTGCTTTAGAGTCAGCACATGCCATCGCTTATGCGATGAAAATTGCCAAAGATATGTCAGCGGATGAGACGATTTTGGTCAATTTGTCAGGGCGCGGCGATAAGGATATTGACTTTATTTTGGATAAAGTGAATTTGTAGAAGAAATCAGCGATAAATACAGAAAATACAACATCAATCGAGCAATTAAAAAGTTATCATCGAGGTTTTTTTATCACACGATACTTTTTACGACTGAGCCTTTTATAACTGCGCTTTTATGATGAATTTATTGATAACAATCATTTCATAACGAGAAGTTCATAAATAGCCATTTTATAAGTAAGGAGCAATCGTCTAACGCTTGATAGGATCACCCCATGTCTAACCGCGACCTCATTATTTTTATCACCTTATCCTTTATGTGGTCGCTGTCTTTTATTTTTTATCGTATCGGCGTGCCTGAGTTTGGCTCGTTAGCTTTTGCGAGCCTTCGTGTGGTCTTGGCTGGGCTGACCATGTTGGTTTTTGTTTTGATCAGCCCAAAAAATAGAGAGGGCATACGGGATAATTGGAAAGTGTTGACGCTGGTTGGATTATTTTCTGCGGCTATTCCCTTTATCCTGTTTGCCTTTTCAGCGCGCTCGGTAAACGCAGGGGTGTTGGCGGTGCTTAATGCGTCTGTGCCGATGATGAGCGGTTTCATCGCCAGTACCTTTTTTAAAGACAGACTGTCAAAAACACAGATTCTCGGTTTAGTCATCGGTGTTATCGGTGTGATTATTTTGATGAGTGAAAACTTATTTGGCGGTAGCGGGCAGGGTGCTGAGTCAAGTTCAGGGTTGCTACCAATGGGCTATGCGTTATTGGCCTGTGTCGGTTATGCCGTCGGTGCCAATATCACCAGAAACTACTTATACAATGTCTCACCAGTCGCTATTACCGCAGGTTCGCTCATCATTGCCAGTATTATCATGTTGCCGATAGCAGTCTACGAATTCCCATATGGTAAAAACATTAGCCTTACTGCTTGGGTTTCTGTCATTTGTATTGGTGTATTTTCAACCGCCATTGCCTTGATTTTTATGAATCAATTGATAAAAAGTATTGGTCCTATGCGCGCGACCAGTATTACTTTAGTGATTCCGATTTTTGCGATTATATTGGGTTACTTATTGCTTGGTGAAGCATTGGACACACCTGCGATCATCGGCTCGATGGTGATATTGTTTGGCACTTACTTGTCTTTAGAGTTGTCCATTAAAAAGATGCTCAAATTGTAAAAATCTCGATTGGGTCATCGTTCAACACGCCCTAAGTAGACTTTTGACTGAGAGGTTATGAGTACAAGTTATTGATAAATAATATTATTTTACTATTTATGTTTTTCAATGATTAAAGCTATTCGCTTAATAGGCTAATAAGAGGCGTTGAATAATGAGTATTATCAATACCGATATCATGCCATGTTGATATTTTTGTTGGTCATTTTTCCTTGGAATTATCATGTTTGCCCCCTATAAAGACTACGGCTCATAAATAGCGTATTAAAAAACGAGCGCGCTATTTATTCATTAATAACAAACCAATCATTATGGTTTTATAACAACAAATAAGGCTTTTTATGGCACATGATAATTTATTTGAACCCGTAAAAATGGGTACGCAAACCCTAAAAAACCGCATCATCATGGCACCGTTGACACGTCTGCGTTCGATCGAACCTGGTGATGTACCGACGGCACTTGCTGGAGAGTATTATTCACAGCGTGCGAGTGCTGGGCTTGTTATTACTGAAGCGACGCAGGTATCTTTTCAGGCAAAAGGCTATGCTGGCGCGCCGGGTATCCATACCCAAGATCAAATCACTGCGTGGAAAACCATCGTTGATAATGTCCATGCCAAAGGTGGCAAGATTGTGGTGCAGTTATGGCACACAGGATTGGTCGCGCATGAAAGCGTGCAGCCTGATGGCAAAGCGCCGATCTCAGCGTCTGATGTGCATGTCGGTGTGCGTACGTCATTGCGTGATAGCAATAACCACGCCATTCGCGTTGAAGCGACCACGCCACGTCCAGCGACACTTGATGAGATTAAGCAAGTCATCGCTGATTTTGCCCAAGCGACCAAAAATGCTAAAGAAGCAGGCTTTGATGGGGTAGAGATTCATGGTGCGCATGGTTATCTATTGCATCAGTTTTGGGTTGAGCAAACCAATCAGCGTGATGATGAGTATGGCGGTAGCCGTGAGAATCGTGCGCGTCTGACTCTTGATGTTATCGATGCTTGTATTGATGCGTGGGATGCTGATCATGTGGGTATTCGTATCTCGCCACTTGGCACGTTTAACAATGTAGAAGCAGGCTACAACGAAGACGAAAACATCTGGCTAGTTGAACAGATCAACAAGCGTGGTCTGATGTATTTGCATATCTCTGAGCCTGATTGGGCAGGTGGTACGCCTTATAGTGATGCATTCCGTCAGCGTGTCCGTGATGCTTTTGATAATATGATTATCGCTGCTGGTGGCTATACTGCTGAAAAAGCGGAGAAAAATATCAAGGAAGGCTATATCGATGCGGTTGCTTTTGGCCGTGATTATATCGCCAATCCTGATTTGGTTGAGCGTATCCGAGAAGGGGCGGCGCTCAATGAGCAGCATCCAGAGAGTTTTTATGGTGGTGGCAATGAAGGCTATACCGATTATCCATTCCTTAACCAAGCATAATGGATGATCAGCTGCCCTTATGATTAGCTAACCTTAAGGTGTGTTAAAAACATCCTCAGCGTTAGCCGATACATGAGCACATAATAAAAAGTCACCTGACGCAGACCGTCAGGTGGCTTTTTGATGCCTGTATTTTAACTATTTAACAAAGTTGCCCGTTTGGTAATCCCGAAACGTTTGGCGGAGCTCTTCTTGGGTATTCATTACAAAGGGGCCATAACCTGCGACTGGTTCGCCGATAGGTTCGCCGCTTAATAGTAAAAGCTTGACTGGTGCTTGCTCGTCATTTTCGGTAGCAGGATAATGCAGTTCAATGGCATCGGTAGTCGGTTTTTGCTCAACTTGCCCATCAGTGTGGTGCTGAGTTGGCGCATCAAATTGAATCAAATTGCCAGCACTGACTGACGTACCATTGACCAGTAGTTCACCTTCTTGTACCAGCAGTAGCGTATTGTGGGTGTTGGGCACTTTTAGCGTCGTCGCGCCCGCAGTATGCAGCTCAATATTCCATAAGTTAATCGGAGTAAAGGTATTTGCCGCGCCTGTGATTTCTTGCCATGCACCAGCAATGATAGCCGCCTTACCAATCGTCGTTTGGTGGTCAGGGTTGCTGCTGTCGATCAGCTCAACGATAGGCAGATCTGCCCGTTTGATGCTTTGATAGTTTGGGTCGGTCAGTTTGTGCACACTTGGCAAGTTAACCCACAGTTGCACCATACTAAAGACGCCACCACGTTGACCGAAAGCCTCCGAATGAAACTCTTCGTGCATGATGCCACGACCTGCGGTCATCCATTGCACATCGCCTTTTTGAATAATCCCTTGCCCGCCCACTGAATCGGCATGACTGATTTCACCTTCGTAGGCGATAGTGACAGTTTCAAAGCCTTTGTGTGGATGCTGTCCGACTCCATGCGGCTGTGTTTTATAATTGGGGTTCGGATCAAAGGTCGTTGGTTTGCCATAATCGAATAATAAAAAAGGGTCGGTATGGCTATAATTAAAATGAGGGTTATCGTCAAGATGGTTGATTAAGGTCTTTACATAAAAGCCGTCACCTACCCAGTGCGGCGCTTTATCACCATGAATATTTTTAATAGGACGCATTTATTACCTCGTCAGACAAAACGTATTTTTTAATAAAAAAGTTCTGTTAAGTTACGCTACATTTATAGCTACCTATATTGTGTTTATTTTAATAATTTATCAAGGTCTAATGTCGATAAAAGGCAACTTAAGTAGAATAAAAATAGAGATATCTCGTTAGGGTGTGTTGGGCATTTAACCATAGCACTGTTTATAAGTGCTGTTTATAAGTGCTGTTTATAAGTGCTGTTTATAATTGCTATCTGTAAGCACTGCCGATAAGCACTGTTTATGATTAAACAATGCCAAATCGTTATGATTAAATGAGGTTAAACCACTTCACCGCAGACAAAGCCACTGGCCCATGCCCATTGGAAGTTATAGCCGCCGAGCCAACCAGTAACATCCAGCACTTCACCGATAAAGTATAAGCCCTCCTGCATGTTGCTTTGCATGGTCTTTGAGGAGACTTCATCAGTTTTTACGCCGCCGCGGGTCACCTCAGCGGTACGATAGCCTTCTGTACCAGAGGGTTTGAGCTGCCAGCCATTCAAAGTCGCGCCAAGCTCCGTCAGCCGCTCATCTTTAATATTGGCAAGTTCGGTATCTTTGATATCGTCCCAAAGGTGCGTTTGTAGCGCGGCAAGCAGCTTTTTTGGTAACTTATTACTGTCATCGCCGCTATCGGTATAATCCGCGACGACCGTCCGAATCAGTTGCTTTGGGTGCGATTTTTTGTGCGCAAGGAGCAGCGCTGTCATGTCGATATTTGGCAGCAGGTTAATACTAATGGTCTCGCCAGTGTGCCAATAGTTTGATAGTTGTAGCATAGCAGGGCCTGACAGCCCGCGATGGGTAAACAACATGGGCAATTTAAAAGAGATGCGCTCATTACTAGCGATGACTGGCAAACTAATACCAGCCAAAGATCGGATAAGCTCGCCCGTTTTATCCGTAAAGGTAAAAGGCACTAAGCTGGCATCGGTTGCGATCAGCGTGTGCCCAAATTGCTGCGCCAATTCATATCCTAAACCACTGGCTCCCATCGTTGGAATAGACAGTCCGCCCGTGGCGACCACGAGTGACTCACAGCGGTAGCCTGTTTGCGGCAGTTTGGTTTGATTGGCGGATTCTTTTCTCTCTTGCTTTTCTTTTTTGCTAAGCTGCTTGCTGGTCAGTAATTCAAATTTGGCGTTCTTGCCGTTTTCGATAGCTTGCACACTGTCAATCTGCGCATTTAGCTTTACTTGTACACCAGCTGCCGTACATTCCGCGAGGAGCATGGTCAAAATATCTTGCGCTGAATCATCACAAAACAGCTGACCATGTTCGCGCTCATGGTAAGGGATCTTATGTGCTGCCACCATACCAATAAATTCCCAGCTGGGATAACGACTGAGCGCGGATTTACAGAAATGTTGATTGGCACCGATAAAGTGCTCAGGCTCCACATAATAATTGGTAAAGTTGCAGCGTCCACCACCTGACATGAGGATTTTTTTGCCCGCTTTATTGGCATGGTCTAATACCAGTACGCGGCGACCACGGCGACCCGCTGTGAGCGCACAGTATAGCCCTGACGCGCCAGCGCCGATGATGATGACATCATAGTGGGTGTATTGTGATGCATTGCGCAGATTGCTCATGGTAGTCTCATAAAATAATAGGTTTAAAAACCAGCCACCAAATCCGTCATCGAATCAACAACGCCGATTGCTTATCTTTATAGCAGCAGGTCAATAAGAGGGTTTGGTGAAGGGTGTATTTTGGCGTCGTATCTCGCGTGTAGCTATTGTCCATATTTCATACAAGGTTACAAGGATTAAATGTCATATCGTTATCTGATATCTGGACGGTGATGCCTTTATTTATACCAAAATAAAAGTTTATGCCAAAATCAAAACATGTTTTAAATTGGCCAATACCAATACCAATACCAATACCAATAGCGAGTAGATGCAAAACCACACCTCGTCAATAAATTTTATCATGGGTGAGCAAGTATACCGCTATATAGGCATATTGTTATGAATGGCTTTTGATACCTTGCAACCGTTCTGCTTATTTGTCAAACTAACCATGAGTGTCACACATTATGGAAGATGACCCTTATCACCTGTACAGGCAGTCGTTTTCGACCGTTATGCGTGCAGGTCATAATAATTAAAAAGGACAAATACGATGACTCAAAAATCATTCCCCATTGCGGCCGAATTTATCGCTGCTGCCAATACTACCGCTGAACAATATCGCGAAGACTACGAAAAATCTATCGAATCACCTCAGGCTAATGATGCTTTTTGGGCGAAGCGTGCCGAGCTGATCGATTGGATAAAACAACCGACCAAAATCAGCGACGTTAACTATGATTTGGATGATTTTCGCATAAAATGGTTTGAGGACGGCGAGTTGAATATCTCTGTCAATTGTCTCGACCGACATGTCAAAAAAAATCCTTACAAGCCTGCCATTATTTGGGAGGGCGATCACCCTTCACTGCACAAAATCATCTCCTTTAAAGAGCTGCATCAAGCGGTCTGTCGCTTGGGTAATTCTATGCGTAAGCTTGGGGTCAAAAAAGGCGATCGCGTGACCTTATATATGCCGATGATACCTGAAGCAATGATAGCGATGCTGGCATGTACACGTATTGGCGCTGTACATTCCGTGGTCTTTGGTGGCTTTTCTGCTGAGAGCTTGGGCAATCGCCTGATAGACAGCCGCTCAAAAATCATCATTACGGCTGATGAAGGCTTACGTGGTAATAAGCATACGCCGCTCAAAGCCAATGTCGATCGGGCACTAGATATGGATGGCACTGATAGCGTTACCAACGTCATTGTCGTTCATCGTACGGGTAATTCTGTACCGATGAGTGGTCGCCGTGATGTTTGGTATCATAACTTGGTCGATGGCGAGTCAGAACATTGCGAGCCAGAAGTTATGAATGCCGAAGACCCGCTATTTTTGTTGTATACCTCTGGCTCTACTGGCAAACCTAAAGGTGTGCTGCATACCACGGGCGGCTATATAACTTATGCTCTTTCTACTTTTCGAGATGTGTTCGATATTAAAGACGATGACGTCTACTGGTGTACTGCGGACGTAGGCTGGATCACAGGTCATACTTATGCAACCTACGCACCGCTTGCTAATGGTACGACGACAGTGATGTTTGAGGGTGTACCAGAATATCCCACATGGGCACGCATCGGTCATATTATCGATAAGCACGATGTGACCATTCTGTACACTGCACCGACGGCGATTCGAGCGATGATGAAGGAGGGCGATGTCTTTGTGCGGGAGTCTGATCGTTCAAGTTTGCGACTACTCGGAACAGTCGGCGAGCCGATCAATCCAGAAGCATGGGACTGGTATTATCATGTCGTCGGTGGCGGCAAGTGTCCGATTGTAGATACTTGGTGGCAAACTGAGACAGGCGGCATTCTCATGGCACCGATACCAGGCACGGTCGCCCTCAAGCCGGGTGCAGCGATGAATCCTTTGTATGGTATCAAGCCAGAGATTGTTGATAGTGACGGTACTATGCTAGAAGGCTCTGCTGAAGGAAACTTGGCAATTAACAGCAGTTGGCCGGGGCAAATGCGTACTATTTATAATGACCATGAGCGTTTTTTACAGACGTACTTTAGTGAGTATCCCGGTTATTATTTCACTGGTGATGGGGCGCAGCGTGACGAAGATGGACATTACTGGATCACGGGTCGCGTCGATGATGTGCTTAACGTCGCAGGGCATCGTCTGGGAACAGCAGAAATTGAGAGCGCCGTGGTCGCGCATCCTGCGACAGCGGAGGCCGCTATTGTCGGGATGCCGCACGAGATTCGCGGCATGGGCGTTTGTGCCTTTATCATTTTGAAATCGGGTGAAAAAGAGACAGAGGCGCTAAAGGCTGAGCTGAATCGACATGTTCGCGCTGAGATTGGTCCGATTGCCAATTTGGATGCTATTCATATCGTTGAGGCACTACCCAAAACCCGCTCGGGCAAAATCATGCGCCGTATTTTACGTAACCTTGCGGCAGGTCAATATGTTGGTTTGGGTGATTTGTCTACTCTTGCGGATAGCTCGGTGATTAATCAGCTGGTTGAGGTAGTCAAAGCTGCGCGAGGAGAGTAGGCTAAATTATCGATTAAAAGCACGTTCAGTAAATAGACGATTAGCGTTCAAAAAAGTCATGTTATGAAAACTAGCATGGCTTTTTTACGCAGACGATATTGATATCAACAAACTTTAAAGGTTCAATACTTTCTATAACCATCTTATCTAACGATAACCATATTATCTAAAACGTTCCTACTATTATCACTCCCTTTTTTATCCAACATTATATGAGGCCTGCTGTCATTATGACCAATCACTCTTTGCCCGCTGTCGCTACAGAATCACCAAAAATCGCTATCATTGGTGGTGGTTTGACAGGGCTGTTTACCGCTACATTATTAGAGCGCGCCTTTGCTCAAAACATAGCACAAGATAGTGAGCAAACACCCTTACCGCAAATTACTGTCTTTGAAAAGTCACGTAGCGTAGGGCGTTTAGCCACTCGATATCGTACTGATAGCCACACTGGCAAAAACTGGCAATGGGCATTTGGGGCGCAGTTTTTTACGGCTAAGACGGCAAGTTTTAAGCAATTCATTACGCCTTGGTTAGAGACGGGATTGCTACAGCCATGGTGCGCGCAGGTGATCGATTTAACACCAGCGAATCATGATACTCAATCGCCTGATATTTACATCAAAGAGCAATGGAACACCACGCAAGCGCGCTATATTAGTACGCCAAAAATGACCAGTTGGGGACGTACACTGGCTGATGAGTTGCAGTACAGCACCATAAAATTTAAAACCCGCGTTGCGCCATTGGCTCAATTTGACAGGTCTATAGCGGCAAAGGTTGATAAAAAAACTGAGCTATTTGACGAGACTGGTGCGAGTCTAGGTCACTTTGACTGGGTGATATGTACCGCGCCTAATGGTCAGACCATAGAGCTAATGGCAGAGAGCGGCTTTGCTGAGCAAGCCAAGATTTCTAAGCCAACAATGCTGGCGTGCTATACGCTGATGTTAGGATGGGATAATTTTGATACATTACCAAAAATGTTAAGCGCTCAAGCAGCGCCACGCTGGGATGTGGCTTATCTGAATAACTCTATACTCGATAGAATATTTATCGAGCATCAAAAACCTGCTCGCGATGACCTGCTACCCAGTGTCACTATTCATGCGCGCAACGATTGGTCAGAGCAGCATGTCGATGACGATATGGAGACGATTAAAGTGCAGTTATTAATAGCTGCCAAGCAAGCATTGAATTGGAATGATGAACATGCTCCTAGCCAAATAGATTGCCATCGTTGGCGTTATGCCGCCACTGTCACTGATAGTGATAAAGAAGTATTAGGCATCTTGATAGACGAGTCTCATCAATGGATTGTCAGTGGTGATTGGTGCGGACAAGGCAATATCGAAAGTTGCTATCAAATGGCGCAACAGACGGTTGAGGCAATTAACAAAGCAGAATAATGGCCAAGTTTACTTAGCGACTGCGCTATCCGAAACTGGACTTTAAGGGTGTTTTCTTAATATGAAAAGGTGATAACGATGTTTGGATTCGACATAGATTTAGAGCTGATGGGCTATCATTTTTTCCAGTTGGGCATCGCCTTTATATTGTCATTACCGATTGCCCTTAATCGTGAGATGAAAGACAACGGCGCGGGGTTAAGGACGTTTCCACTGGTAACCATTGCTTCATGCGCGTTTATGTTGGTTGGTATGGATATTTATGATGCTACTGGTGAAGCGAGAATCATGTATGCCATCATCACAGGTATGGGGTTTATCGGTGGTGGGGCGATTTTTAAAAATGAAAAAGGCTCAAAGGGCACTGCCACGGCAGCGAGCTTATGGAATACGGGCGCCATCGGTATTTCGGTGGCTTACGGTCGTTATGAGATTGCCATTATATTATCGGTCGTTGGCTTTTTGATTTTGCAATTCTCAGAGCCCTTTAAAGTTAAAAAACACTAAGCGATGGGTGCGATGAGTTAACGTGCATATACACTTAAATACTAAAGAGACTATAAATAAATACTATATAGTATCTCTATATCTATATGATATAGCAAGAAATCTATAAATTGTTGAAAATAAAGGATAGTTTATGAGTACCAGATTAAGAGGTAGTGTGCTGACTTGTGCCATGCTCGCACGAGGGGATAAGCAGGTTTTATGCGCGGTCAGTAATGAGAGCGACGAGCAGGCGATGGCTAGTATCGATAGCGCTGAATATGATTCGCTAAGGCACATTATTTCTTTTGAAAATGATAAATTCTCCTGTAAAGAAGGCGTTGAATGGCAATGCGCCATACCAGTAAAAAAAGTAGAACTTTTTTATGATGATATAAATCTATAGCCGCTTATAACTGAAAGTTTGTATATTAATTTGTAATACTTTAATTGAAAATAAAGCTGTCCAAATTGCTAAGAAACAGTTATATTCGTATAACATAATATATAAAATAGTACGAAGTTAGAGGTGAATATAGTGCTTAGAGGAAGTGAGCTGACTCGTGTAATGCTTGAGCATGGCTGCCATGAGATATGGTGTGCGGTAGATGATAATAGTGATGAAGAAGCTATGTGTGATCAAGATTCAAACGATTTTACTGCCCAAATCGTGTCTTATCATAACAACAGATTCTATTGTACTGCTGGTACTGCGTGGCTATTCGCTGTGCCAATTAAAATAACGGCGATGACACTGAGTGATGTAAAGCTCTAAATACCTTTATTTGTCTTATTAAGCCATCGCCGACTCATCATTTGTATTATAAAAACCCACCTTATGGTGGGTTTTTCCTTGTAAGCAATATGCCGCTTTTTAGATTATTGCTCAAACAATACAGATTTCTGCAGATAGTCATACTTGTATATGACAAGAACCTTTAACTAAGCATGAATTACAGGCAAAAAAAGAGCCCACAGAGGAGGAACTGTGGGCCGAGGAAAACTGATCGTGTAAAGGAACTACAGAGGCAGTGGTTGTGACCTATTGTTATTATGAGTTTTTCTATATTAACTAATATTAGGGTGGTTGGGATTAATTCAATAATTGCATATATTTACTTACATATTTAAGTGTACAAGTGTTTTTATCAGAATCGCTATCATAGCGCAATTGGCAGCGGTTTGGCTATTTTGGTTACATGACATTACGTTTAGAGCTTATGAGAGAGAAAATTAACGTCGTATTTCATCTCCAGTAGATGAGTCTTTTAGTCGTGTCATATCTAACATTGAAAAATGCGTATCAAAGTTTTGTAGTTATATATGAAAGATTGATTAATTTTAATAGTCATTCCACTATAAAAATATTACTGCGTTAACCTCGCTTGAAGTATTAAAGATACATCTACACTCGGATGTCTTGTACTATTTTTAAATTCAACCGACTGTTTTTAAATGCAACTGACTATATCGATAACTGAATAGCTAAAGAGATGGCATGACGACCTGCGTGAAAAATGCTAAGCTATCTACCATTAATATGTCTATATAAAACTGGGTTTGCCATGACTGAGAATACGCATTTGCATACGCAGGAGCCGCAAAATACCAAGAGTATTTTTAATTTGCCTAATAACCTTACTATCGCGCGGATTTTAATGATTCCGCTATTTGTCGCGATTGCTTATTGGCCACCTGCTATGGGAATTGGCATGCCTGCCATCTCAGACAATGTGATTGCGCGGGTCGGTATGAGCGAATTTAGTGATAGCTTGTTACGCCATTTACTTTTGACTAGCGTTTTTATTATTGCAGCGATTACTGATTGGCTTGATGGATATTTTGCCCGTAAGCTTAATGTTATGTCAGCCTTCGGTCGTTTTTTAGACCCTGTCGCTGATAAGTTAATGGTGGCGGCGGCGCTTATTATCTTGGTGCAATGGCATCCCAATATTATTATGGCAATCGCCGCGATTGTGATTATCTCGCGTGAGATTGCTGTGTCAGCGCTACGTGAATGGATGGCAGAGTTGGGCAAAAGTACTAGTGTGGCAGTGTCGTATGTCGGCAAGCTAAAAACGACATTTCAAATGGTGGCTATTACGGTACTCTTATTAAACTGGGAGTCGCTCGAAACGATCGGTTATGTGCTGATGGTTGCTGCCGTTATTTTGACTTTGTGGTCGATGATGATTTATCTCAAAGCGGCTTGGCCGTACCTAAAGCAAAGCGGGTAAATATATAACGCAGATATGGTCAACAAACAACATAGACCATAAAAAACGCCAGTCGCATCAGCCACTGGCGTTTTTTATGGTCTACTTAAAATGCTGCTGATGTTGCCTATTTGTCTTAGACATTGTTCGTATGGTTGATATATACTCGAAATTATTAGGGTCTGTTGAACATTCAAATATTAGGGCTGCTGATTGCTAAAATTGCACCAAACTAGGCGCAAACCGACGATAATGTCGAGACCTTAGCTAGGCTTGCAACAACGTTTGGGGTGATTTTAGCATCAGCCTTTCAGGGCAATACTCTTTTTTGCCAATATATGGCGAAATTGTTTAACCTAGAATGACTAGGCATCAAAAATTTCACTGCATATTGTCTAAAAAATAATGACTGCCAGCACCACATTTGAATGTTCAACAGACCCTGAACAAAATACAAGAAAATTGGTCAAGCTATCATGAAACGGCATTCAAATAAGGAAATAAACATGACATTACATCAGACACAATCGGGCGTTGCCGTATTATTGTTGGCATTATTAACGGGGTGTTCTTCTGGCTCAAACATGCAGGAAGAGTCCACCTCAACCATTCAGCGAGAAAAATCTATCCAAACAGACGCTACTGCAGAACGTTCCACTCAGGACGCGGCAGAATCGGAGCGTTTGGGCACAAAGTGGGGCGACGACGTCGACTCAAAAGTGACGACTGTTGATCTGCGCCGTACGAGCAGTGAGCCTATCGAGCAGATGCAAGTCCGTTATGCAGACAAAGCCTATAATGGACGTGCGGTTAATAGCATATCACTACTGGCGGGCAAGGTTGATTTTTCGATGGAAACGGACACAGATACGTTATCGATCTATCGAGATTCAGGTAATTATTACGTCCAAGGCCAAGCGGGTCAGGCCTATCGTTTGGTGTATCATAATAACAGTGACAACACTTATGAAATCGTCGCTAGTGTCGATGGAATCAATGTCCTCAATGGTAGCGCTGCCAGTCGCTATGACAGTGGATATGTGCTAAATCCACATGATAATTTGGTGATTGAAGGTTTCCGTAAGAGCCAAAGCTCAGTAGCATCCTTTATATTTAGCAAACCAGAAAGTGCCTATGCTGCCAATACCAGCTCAGGTTCTATCAATAACACAGGTGTAATAGGTACAGTCATCTATGGCTTATATGATCCTACTAGACCTAAATCTAAGCAACCGCAAGCGTATCCAGCAGACAATGGTTATGCGAAACCACCGCAGTAATGCCTATCGATAGAAAATAGATAACGCGTAAAGAAACGCCAGTCGCATTAGCCACTGGCGTTTTTAATTTTGCTATTTCTGGTTTAGATAACTTATAACGTGACTGAGTTATTTTCACCCAGATTGGTCGCTTTTTTGCCGTCCATTACGGCAGCAGTGGTCATCTTAAACATATTGACGACCGAGCTACCACTGAGCCAATATTCAGCGCCGTGTGGTACGACTTTAATCAGCTGTACATTTGGATCTTCTTTACCTTGCTCATAAAAAGCATTGTAGATCGGAGACCATAGCTCGTCTAATTTCTCTTGGTCTTCAACCAGTTCCGCTTTACCATTAATTGAGACATAGTTTTTGGCGTCTTGGCTGACATATGCCAAGTTTACTTGCGGATCTTTCTCAATGTCACTCACGGTTTCGGTACTCTTGTCACCGATGAACCAAATCTCTTTTGCACCGATGCTCGTCTCGCTCGTTGTCATTGGGCAGGCATGCAAATGACCTTCGTGAGTACGAGTTGTCATCATGGCAAACTTGATGTCTTTTACTAATTCTTGCACTTTATTGATATGGTCTTGTCTACTCATAGTAAATTTCCCTTTCTTTATTTTGATTAAGTCGTAGTGATCAAATAGTTGATTGTTTATAGTAGTTTTTATTCAGGCTAAGTGTTTTCCAAGTATCGAAAACCAGATGAATTGAGAAAAACGATCATCGCCTTAACAACTGAAACTAGAATACCTAGTTGTGACCTTGTGTTTATATAGGTTGCCCGTAAGGCGATGTGAGGGTTTGTAAGGACTATAAGCTTTAGGTAAAAATTGTGACGACATCGCTGTTAAGTTTCTGTTGTGAAAGTAGCCTGTTGTAAAAGTAACAAGGGTTGCAACGATGGCGAAGATTTCACTATTATTGAATAGCAACCATCAGCAATTTATCTTGGTTTTGACCTGCTTATTACAGGGCTTCTTGTTATAATACCCAGACCATTTACTTTGCATGGCAGAGATGCCTTGATCTTACGGATTATGCCTTTATGATGACCATCGCCGGACAACCGTTTCTTACCGATTTTCAGACGCAGCAACTCATCAGTCAGTTCCAGCAAAAAACCGAGCTAAATGTCAGCCAAATCCATACCCAGCAAGTGTATGTGTTATCACGAGAACTCGAAGGTGATGAGCATAAAAAAGCGCTAGACTTACTTGCTGTCGATAGTAGCACTGTCCTTGAAGCCCCAAAAAGCAATCAATTACAAGTCATCGTAGGTCCACGTTTTGGCACGATTTCGCCATGGGCAAGTAAAGCGACTGATATTTTTAATAACTGTGAAATTGCGATCAATCGCGTCGAGCGTGTCGTTGTCTATACGCTGACCATCGATAGCAAGATCAGTGAAAAGCTGTCTACTGCCGCTGAGCAGGTGTTGTTTGACCGTATGACGCAGAGCTTGGTCTATAACTTGAGCGATGTCAGTAAATTGTTCGACGATCAAGCGCCAGCATCACTGAATCATATCGATGTTATCGGACAAGGTCAGTCAGCGCTAGAGTCTGCCAATACCCAGTTTGGTTTTGCGTTATCAAGTGAAGACATTGATTATTTGATGAATGCGTATGTCAATGAGCTTAAGCGTAATCCAACGGACGTTGAGCTAATGATGTTTGCACAGGCGAACTCAGAGCACTGCCGTCATAAGATTTTTAACGCTGAATGGACAATTGATGGTGAAGTTCAGCCAAAGTCACTGTTTCAAATGATTAAGAATACTTATAAAGCCAATCCACAAGGTATCTTGTCAGCGTATAAAGACAATGCCGCAGTGATGGCAGGGACTGAGGGTATGCGTTTTTATCCTATTCCGACTGACGCGATGGATGCCAATTCAATTCATCCTTATGCCTTTCATCAAGAAGAAATCGACATTTTAATGAAAGTCGAAACCCATAATCATCCAACAGCGATTGCCCCTTATTCTGGTGCAGCGACTGGTGCGGGCGGTGAGATTCGTGATGAAGGCGCAACTGGTCGCGGCGGTAAGCCAAAAGCAGGGCTAACTGGTTTTCATGTATCACATCTGCATATTCCAGAGCTCGCTGAAAAATGGGAGCAATCAGGTCAGTTGAGTACTCAGGATTACGGTACGCCAGATCGTATGGCAACCAGTCTTGAGATCATGACCGAAGCGCCTCTCGGTTCAGCCAACTTCTCAAATGAATTTGGTCGTCCAAATCTGTGTGGTTATTTCCGTAGCTTTCAGCTTGATACCTCAGCGGCAAAAGACGGCAGCGAGATGCGCGGCTATCATAAGCCAATCATGCTGGCAGGTGGTTATGGCAATATCAAACGCAACCTCATTGAAAAAAACACCATTCAGCAAGGTGATTTATTAATCGTCCTTGGTGGCCCTGCGATGCAGATTGGTCTAGGTGGCGGTGCAGCCTCTTCGGTTGATAGTGGTGACCTTGATGAAGGTTTGGATTTTGCTTCTGTGCAGCGCGATAACGCTGAGATGGAGCGTCGTTGCCAAGAAGTTTTAGATCGCTGCTGGGCACTAGCGGGTAGTGATGTCGATGTGAGTAATAATGGCAAAGACGGCAACCCTATCGTGTCATTGCATGATGTGGGCGCGGGCGGTATCTCTAATGCGATGCCAGAGCTGGTCAATGACCACGAGATGGGCGCGGTACTAAATCTGCGTAAAGTTCCATCATTAGAAGCTGGCATGTCACCAATGGCCATCTGGTCAAACGAAGCGCAAGAGCGTTATGTCCTTGCGATTCACCCAGAAAGCGAAGCCCAATTCGATGCCATCTGCGCGCGTGAGCGTTGCCCGTATGCTATCTTGGGAACAGCCACGGATGTCCGTCAGCTGGTCGTTGACGATACGTTATTGGATGAGCAGCCAGTTGATATGCCGATGCAAGTATTGCTCGGTGGCACGCCGAAGATGAAGCGTAGCTTTGAGCGTCATGACACGAGCATACCTGCATTAGAGCTTGGCGATGTTAATTTAGCTGAGTCTATCAAAGACGTGTTGCGTCATCCAACGGTCGCTAGCAAATCATTCTTGATCAGTATTGGTGACCGTTCTATCACGGGTATGGTCGTGCGTGATCAGTATGTGGGTCGCTATCAAGTGCCCGTATCGGATTGTGCTGTGACAGCGTCAGGCTTAGTGGCGTTAGATGGTCAGGTGATGAGCGGTGAAGCCATGAGTATCGGTGAACGTACACCAGTTGCGCTAATCAGCCCACAAGCGTCAGCACGACTTGCAATTGGCGAAGCGATTACTAACATCGCTGGTGCGTGCATTGCTCAGTTGTCTGATATTACGATGTCAGCGAATTGGATGGCAGCATGTGGCGATGATGCGGAAGATGCTGCCTTGTTCGATGCCGTACATGCCGTTGGCGAAGAGCTATGCCCAGCACTGGGTATCGCTATCCCAGTCGGTAAGGACTCGCTATCGATGCGTGCCAATTGGACAGAAAGCAATGAAAAGGGCAGTACTGATAAATCAGTCGTTTCGCCAATGAGCTTAGTAATTACTGCCTTTGCTCCTGTCGTTGACGTGGCAAAAACACTAACGCCTGAGCTAATCAATGGCGACAGCGCGTTCTACCGTATTGATTTGTCTAAAGGCAAGCTACGTCTAGGTGGTTCAATTCTTGCGCAAACGCTGAGCCAATTGGGTAATGATTGCCCAGATTTGGCACAGCCGAGCGACTTGATCGATTTCTTTAACTTTGTGCAAGCGGGTAACGCGCAAGGCGTCATCAGTGCCTATCACGATATCGGTGATGGTGGTCTATTGGCAACTATCGCTGAGATGCAGTTCACCAGCCGTCAAGGTATCAAGCTGTCATTGACGGATGATAACTTACTCGGTCAACTGTTCAGTGAAGAGTTGGGTGCCGTCATCCAAGTATTGCCAGAAAACGTCGCGGCTCTCATGCAATTGGTAGAAGAGTTTAACGTTACTGATATGCTGAGTCTCGTGGGTCAAAGCTCAGAAGAAGACAGTCTGCTTATCCAAACGCCAACGCTCATGGGTGATGACACCCTACGCTTTAGCCGTACTGAATTGCAGCAAGCGTGGACTCAGGTCAGCTATCAAATCGCGCGTCGCCGTGATAACCCTGCGTGTGTACAGCAAGAGTATGACTTAATCGCCGATGCGAGCCATCAAGGCCTGATCGCTGCGCCAAACTTTGATTTGAATCAGAAAGTTGAAGAGCCGTACTTGGCTAGCCGCGAGAATAAACCAAGAGTCGCTATCTTGCGCGAGCAAGGCGTCAACGGTCAGACAGAAATGGCAGCAGGCTTTACGCAAGCTGGTTTTGAGGCAGTCGATGTACACATGAGCGATCTACTGAATGGTCGTATCAATCTACGTGACTTCGATGGCTTAGTCGCTTGTGGTGGCTTTAGTTATGGCGATGTACTGGGCGCTGGCTCTGGCTGGGCGAACTCTATCTTGTTCCATGACGAGTTACGTATGCAGTTTGTCCGCTTCTTTGCCCGTCCTGATACCTTCTCACTAGGTGTCTGTAACGGTTGTCAGATGATGGCTCAGTTAAAAGACCTCATCCCAGGTGCAGATAACTTCCCACGCTTTATCGCCAACCAATCGGCTCGTTTTGAAGCGCGTACGGTCAACGTAAAAGTCGAGCGTACCAAGTCTATCCTGTTTAAAGGCATGCAAGACAGTATCTTGCCAATCGCTGTGGCGCATGGTGAAGGCTATGCCACGCTAGACAACAACGAAATCGACGGTATGGCAAAACACGGTCAGCTTGCGATGCGTTATGTCGATAGCCAAGGTCATCCAACTGAGACGTATCCGCTCAATCCAAACGGTTCTGTCGGCGGTGTCACGGGTCTGTGTAGCACTGATGGTCGCGTCACTATCATGATGCCGCATCCTGAGCGTAACCTAAAAGCCTATAACCACAGCTGGAAACCAGAAGAGTGGGACGAAGACGGCGCGTGGATGCGTATGTTCCGTAACGCTCGTGCTTGGTTGCGCTAGGAAAATTTGAATTAATCTTAGATAATAAAAAAGGTGGGCTTAGGCTCACCTTTTTTGTGTTTGGGTGTTTTAAATATTGACTTAACTTTGATATCAAGTGATGCGGAGTAGGTTGGTGTGGAGCTTGCGACACCCAACGTTTTTAAGTGAGCTATTTCCCGCCTTCCACTTGTATCTGCCAGTCTGGGCGCGGCGCTGGCTACGGTTTGGGTCGTCGCTTGCTTTGCGTCGCCACCCCAACACCTAGCCATCGCAACTCGCCCAAACCAGCAGGATACCGCTACAGTCGGGGCTAAACAGCGCCTCCGAATAACCGCTTTGTGATAAATTAGTTTTAACCTTAACGTTAGTCTTATCGGTGCGCTAGGCGAACCTTACGTACTGTAATGTTATAGAAGGTTTTATTGTATTACCACCAGACTAATACGGGTTATTTTTCCGAATCTTTTGCTATTTCTATAGCATGAAATTTTTTATCTAAGTCTTTTGAAATTCTGAGCATTTCGTATTGGATAAAATCACTCAAATGATCAAGAGGAGTGTATTTATTTAGGACTAAGTTGCTTTTTTTAAATTCAGGCAGATTTGACATGATTGAAAGGTATTCTTTGAGTCGCTCTGGGTGTGTTGTAGCACGTTGTAACTGCTTCACGAAAGCAAAGTAAAAAGCTTCGATATTCTTTTCATTATCATCATCATTTAATTCTAAATAAATTTTTTCAGCAAGTTCCTTTTGAGACCAACTAAGTCGTTCGCAAACTCTCTTAATCTCTGAGATTAATTGCTTGCTCTCTTCCCTTTTTTCTGTCCTATTTTCGCTTGTTGTCCTCATTTGTCTTTTTCCATTAGTTAATATGGTTTTGTCCTCAAGGACATCTACTTAATTTAAAGGAGTAATAATTATGTTGAAATTTACTAATGTACAAGCAGCAAGCAACACGCCACCAAACGGCCCAAGCACTACAGGTAAACCTTCTGGTGGTGGTCGTGGTAACAATTCACCGCGTGGCAAATAGTTAGTAGCAAGCAGCAATATTTTCCCTAAAACGAGAAACAAATTGTTTCTCGTTTCCTCCAATGTCACTTTGACTGATATCATCCATTGTTTTTTCTAATGCACATATGCACAGAGCAGTCTTTTCTTTAACAGAATTGCGAGACAATGCATGGAGTCGACCAGAAGAGCAGGCATTGATTAACTCATATTCTGTTGCCACTGGGTATCGATCATCTGATATAAATTTTCCAACTTCATACCCTCCAAATGCAGATAAAGAGATAACGAACGAGGTTAATATAATTGGCTTTTTAAAATGTTTATAAAAATATCCCTCTAGTGTTTTGTTACAACTCGCACATGCTATGTTATTTTCATACTCTATTTGATTAATCTCTTTACAGGCAGGACATTCGATCTGCATGTTTTTTCCTTGTACTGGTTTGATATCTAAAAAATACACTTTAGACAAAATGAGCTGAGTGATATATAAAGTTTTTTGACGTCTTAAGTTGCTTCGTTAAGATCAACTAAGTTAGCTTAAAATAGTGTTCTACAAATAAAAAAGGTGAGCGAAAAACTCACCTTTTTTGTGTTTTGGGGTCTTGAAATAGTGAAGTTCAGTCTACTTTTCGAAGATCTTAGCTAATATGAAATATAAGGATGAAAGAATTTAAATTATAATCGAAGGCGTTAATTTTTTGCTAGTATTTGGAATCCATTGCATAGTAGAAAAGTCTGACTCAACTATATAATCTTCTATTAGAATTTCTTCATGAAGAAACTCAACCTTGTTTTTATTTGCCTCTGCTATTTTCTGTACTTTAGATAGATAGGGATATTCATATACTTCTTCATATCCACTAAGAAACTGATCTGTTTCTCTAAACTCACGAAATAAAGGCCAATCATGATATGGAAGCTCGCTAACTAATTCTCCTTGTTTTCCTATTTTAATCATAATTTTTTGCGCTTCATCATAATCATAATTTATTACAGCGTAAGCAAGTTTAAAGTCAAGAAGTGTCGCAGACCAGTCTTTTGTATTGAGTAGATCTTTAGCCTCTTTTTTCTTATCAATCGCATTGAGAGCAATAGCATGGTTAATTAAGAAAATTCTTTCCGTTGATTCTGTTGAATTATTACGTAGGTTCTGTGCAAAGGTAGCAATTATAATTGCGTTCGTCCACTCTTCTTCATGTAGAAAATCGAAAATTTTCTCGTTAAGATGTCTGTCTGCTTCCTCTATCTCTTCGTTAACTACTTTTCGCCAGAGAGTCTGTCCAAGCATAATGCCTACTTGAGCAACAGTCATACAAGAGTGAAATAAATAATCAGGGCCTACCTCAAGTTGTTCACCTGTATTTCTTTCTACTTCAAACTTGTAACCAACTCCTTTACATATATCTATATACTGCTTACTTACAACACCATCACAATGTGTGAATAAGTTTCTTCTTTGAGATTTTTCGATAAAAGAAGGCCACTGTTCAAACTCTGTAAGCGTAATTTTAAATTGATTTTCAAGACTTTTGAATTGGTCTTGATAACTCTTTCTTCTTATTGACTCAATTTCTTTATCTAAAAAAGATTTTCGGAGATCTTCAATAGAATCATATTCAAGAGCGTCAGTTATCTTTGTTTCCTTGTTTAATTTTTTATATAAATTTGGTTGCTTATTAAATAAAACTTCAATTAAATCACCGATAAATTTATCAAATGATGAAAAAAGGCTAACAAACAAGCTTTTTTCTAGCGTTTCAACTGGAGATGATCCCATATGCCTTTTAATTTTTCTAAAAGCTTTTCTTAGAGCTTTCTCAGATACTACCTTGTTTTCTTTACTATCTACTGTCTCTAAAGTACTTATTATATTTTCATATTCATGAAGTAGTTCATCTGCTTTTTCATTATATTTTTGAGCAGCTTCAGGGATATATTCTGATGCACATTCCTGAATATCCATAATTCTATGTAAGAAAATATCAATTACTTCTCCAATCCCATATATTTCTTCCTTAGATGTTACTTCTTTATCCTCTACAGTTTTTTCAGTAGTATTGGTGTTCTTGATATTTAGTTCGTCCATATAAAAAGCTCCTATATTTTAAGTACAACGAATTTTGTTATTTAAAAAAATGAGAGTAAATCAAAGTAACTTTATCAATATATAAAAGTGATAAATTATTCGTTAGCCTGTATCCGAGCCATAGCCATCAACTCACACGCTTTTTCACTTTACTTTAGCATACAAGCATCAAATGCAGGCAGTAGTTTATCTTTCTTTTCTAGATACCTCTATAGATCGTCTTGCTCAAAATTATTTATCGTTTATTTCTCTTATTACTTTCCAACGTCCACAAAAAAAGGCACTGAAATCAGTGCCGTTTTATAAGTCGTTATGATATAAAAACTAACCACGACTTCTCAGATGCTAAATCGCCAAAATTAATCCCAGCTTAAAATCACTTTACCGCATTGCCCACTTTCCATGATATCAAAGCCTTCTTGAAAGTCATCAATGTGCATGCGATGGGTAACGATGGGCGACAGATCAATACCGCTAATCAGCATTTGCTCCATCTGATACCACGTCTCCCACATCTCGCGGCCATAAATACCTTTTAGGGTTAACGCTTTAAAGATAATCTTGCTCCAATCCACCGTGGTGGTGTTAGGCAAAATACCCAAGAGCGCAATTTTAGAGCCGTTATACATATTGCTAATCATCGAATCAAAGGCCTGAGGCGAGCCTGACATCTCAAGCCCAATATCAAAGCCGTGCATTTTTAACTCAGCAATAGCACCTTCGATGGTTTCACCCTTGGCTGGGTTGATGGTCATCGTCGCGCCCATTTTTTTGGCAAGTTCTAAGCGATAATCGCTGATATCACTGACCACAATATTACGCGCCCCTGCGAAGCGGCAAATCGCCGTTGCCATTGAACCAATCAGCCCCGCACCCGTAACCAGTACATCTTCACCAAGGACAGGAAATGATAAAGCGGTGTGAGTGGCATTGCCAAAGGGGTCCATAATGGCGGCCATTTCATCGCTGATACGCTCATCGAGCTTGATGACATTATCGGCAGGTATCACTAAATATTCGGCAAACGCGCCATCGCGGTCGACGCCCACGCCGATGGTGTTTTCGCACACATGCAGCTTGCCACGACGGCAGTTACGGCAATGCCCGCAAGCGATATGTCCTTCGCCAGTGACTCGGTCGCCCACTTCAAGATGCTTCACACCCTCGCCTATTTCACTAATGATACCGACGTATTCATGCCCGATAATCATCGGCGTCTTGATGGTGTTTTGTGACCACTCATCCCACTTGTAAATGTGCAAATCTGTCCCACAAATGGCGGTCTTTTTAATTTTTATTTTAACGTCATTGATGCCGACTGTAGGTTCTGGCATGTCTTGCATCCAGATGCCTTTTTTGGCATGGGCTTTAACCAGTGCTTTCATACTTTTCTCTTATTTAACGGTGTTGTGCTTAATGGTTGAATCTAGCGAGTGAATATCGAACAAATACCGAACGACGCTTAACCAATCACTTTCATTTGCTTAGCAACTTTGATAAAGGCGGCGATACACTGGTCTAGCTGCTCGCGAGTATGGGCGGCAGAGAGCTGCACACGAATGCGAGCCTCGTCTTTGGGTACGACAGGGTAGAAGAAGCCAATCACGTAAATGCCTTCTTCAAGCAGCGCATCTGCCATTTGCTGCGAGACATTGGCGTCATAAAGCATGACCGCACAAATTGCCGATGCAGTGGGCTTGATATCGAAGCCCGCATCTTGCATTTTCTTCACAAAATAGGCAGTATTTTCATGCAATTTATCTTGTAGGGTATTGTCTTGTGACAGCATCTCAAACGCTTTTACCCCAGCCGCTGCCACCATAGGAGGAATGGAGTTTGAAAACAGATACGGGCGTGAGCGTTGACGCAACATCTCAACGATTTCTTTTTTACCCGTGGTAAAGCCGCCAATAGCACCGCCAAAGGCCTTGCCTAAAGTACCAGTGATCAGCTCAATATCACCACGTAGATTGAACAATTCAGTCACGCCGCCACCAGTGTGACCGACCACGCCTGCTGAATGCGACTCGTCAATCATTACCATGGCATCATACTTTTGTGCCAGCGCATAAATCTCATCCATTGGCGCGACATTACCATCCATCGAAAACACACCATCGGTGACAATTAAGCGAAAACGCTGTGCTTGCGCCGCTTGCAATTGCGTCTCTAAATCTTGCATATCCGCATTGGCATAGCGATAACGTGCCGCTTTACATAGGCGCACACCATCGATGATCGAGGCATGATTTAACGAATCAGAAATAATGGCATCTTCGCTGGTCAGCAGGGGCTCAAAAGCACCGCCATTGGCATCGAAACAGGCCGCATAAAGAATCGTATCTTCGGTATTAAAAAACTTAGAAATCGCTGCTTCTAATTGCTTATGCAAATCTTGCGTACCACAAATAAAACGCACCGATGACATGCCATAACCTGAGTTTTCGATGGCTTCGATAGCCGCCTTTTTAATCTCAGGATGATCAGACAGTCCAAGGTAATTATTGGCACAGAAGTTAAGCACCTCACGGCCATCAGTGATCTTGATGAGTGCATCTTGTGGAGAGGTGATCACGCGCTCGGTTTTATACAGTCCTGCCGCCCGTATGTCGCTGATTTCTTGTTGTAGGTATTTCTGAAAGTCTTGATACATAAAGATTCCTTTTTTAATATTATTGGTATTTTCTGAAGGTCTGTTGAATGTTCAACAGACCCTAACAATGCAGATATTAGGACTGCTGATAGAACCAAACTATTTGCGTATTAATACGGGTTAACCACAAATTGCTAAATACTGACGCACGACATTATCCATGCCTTGCTCCAGTGATTCAATCGTAAATGCATGACCAATCGACACTTCAGCGATATCACTAAGCGCGAGCAAGTCAGCCAAATTATCCAAATTCAAATCATGACCAGCATTGACGCGGATACCGTTTTGATTGGCTAGATTAATACAGTCGCTAAAGCGTTGCTTGACCTCATCGAATTGGTCGCCGCTCTTACCATTACTGTAGGCACGCGCCCATTCTTCGGTATACATCTCGATCGTCTGTACATCGCTCTCGATGACTGCTTTGACTTGCTCAATATCAGGGTCGATGAACACCGCACAGCGCGTACCAAACGCTTCTAGCTCTTTGCTTAACGTTGATAAGAATTCATGATGTTTGATGATATCAAAGCCATGATCCGAGGTCAGCTGATCGTCACTGTCTGGCACGAGCGTGCATTGATGCGGCTTTACTTCACGGATAATCTTCAAGAACTGCTCGTTTGGATTCCCTTCGATATTGAACTCAATCTCTGGATAGTCCTTTAAAAATGCACTGATATCATAGACATCTTGGTATCTGATATGACGCTCATCAGGGCGTGGATGTACGGTAAAGCCTTTAACCCCTAGATCAATCAGCTTCTTCACAAAGGTCAACAGGTTAGGGTAATCAGTACCGCGCGAGTTACGGATTAAAGCCAATTTATTCAAATTTACGCTAAACAATGTGCTCATAAAATTCCTTGTACAGCTCGTTTATTATTGATGATATGAAAGGGTTAATAAAAATCGTTGGTATCAGCATACTTCTTATTCAATGCCTTTAAAATAGCATAAGTCTCTAAGTCTACCGTTCCTGTTGGGTTACGGGGTCGAAAGTGCAGCTGAAACGCATAGACGACATCGCGACTGACTTTGTCCCACTCGTCGCTACTGTTAATCTGATAGCCATAGTCACGAAACTGCTGCTTCATCTCAGGTATCGTTGCCGCTGCAAATGTGTCTATGTCCATAAACGCAAATTTATCAGCGTCATCATACCAAGCGCCGATGCCATATTGCTTATACAGTTGCTCCCAAGGGAACTTTGCACCGGGGTCAATCTTGCGCGAGGGTGCCATATCAGAATGACCGATGATATTTTTTGGTGAGATATCATATCTGGCGGTGATATCTTGCACCAACTCCGCGACCTTTTTAATCTGCAATTCATCAAACGCCACATAATGCTCATAAGGATGATACGCCAACTTGCCGTCTTTTAGGGCACTTTGATACTCAGGCGCAATCCCTGCATTGACGATTTCGATGCCGATAGAGGTATCGTTCAGGATAGTTCTACCTGCAAAGCCGCCATCACCCGCATGCCAAGCGCGCTCGTTTTCTGGTACTAGATTATAAATTTTATCATCGTCATTATCTAACACTAAATAGTGCGCGCTGACCTTGCCTGTGGTCAGTGTTTTTATCGATCGGTCATTGTCTGACACCGTATAGTGCAGCACAATGGTTTTGATGCGCTCGCTTTTGCCAGTGGCTTGGTGGGTTTTACTGTCCACGATGTAGCTTTCGGTGGTCGCGACTGGAGAGGTTGTGGTCACGCAGCCAATCAGGGGCAGTGTTAAGCCAAACGCTAAAAAGATGTTTTTTACCATGAAATGCTCTGTGTGAATAAAGGTAAGCTTTGATATAGTCGTTTCAATATAATTTGGATATAAGGAAGGCGAGCGAAAGTACTACAAATAGTAGACTAAGCGAGCCTGACACCGTATCTGATTTATATAGGATTGACTATACTTGCCTTTATTTTTTTATTGATAGTAGATAGATGAGATCGAGATATCTTTGAAAGTTTTTTTTAATTCTTGCGAATCTTCTTCGCCAACACTTTCTTCCAACTCTCTTCTAAACACTCAATCGCAAGCCATGGCTCAATCAACTCGGCATTAAACTTCTCTTTTGAATTAGACAATTGCCACAGCTTCTCTAACGTGGCGAATGGATAAGGGCGTTCTCTCAAGTAAACTGGCAAATCCGCATTAATTAGACCATCTGTCACGACTTGAAAGTACCAACCAGCGATACCTTGTTTGCTGACCCATGCCGCGATATTTGGCACTCTGGTAAACTGTCCGATCTGATCATTGATCTTGTAGCAGGGGCGGCGCGGTTGGACGATACGCAGTTGTAAATTATCAACATCATCTGTACTAGTAGCCGTATTACCATATTCAAAAACGTCACCAATGCAAACCGTAGATTCGGTCATTTCAGGCAACCCATTGACGGCTTCAGTCGTGAGATTTTCGCCCAATGTACCGACGCGGACTTTTAGACCAAACTCTGCATTTATTTTCTCATAAGTAGCCGTCGCTAATTGATGAACGGCTTTGAGTGGGCCGCCATGATGCTTGCGATCGGCTTGTTCGTCAGTAATTAATCCCATAAAGTTGACCGCGACAGGTGCGTTAATTGGCGCTTTATCGATGGCGCTCATTTCTTCACGGGTGAATGGCATGGCTTTGCCAGCGCGGACGCAGGTTATATTGGCGATATGTAGCGGCAGGGTTTGGTTAAAGTCGGCTACATTTTTTGGGGTAGAAGATATTAGCGTTGCTATATTTATAGGTTCTAAGCTCATAGGTTTTCCTAATCTATAGGGATTTATTAGGGGAGAGGCTACTTTAATACTGGTATTAATAATGCGTATTATCTTAGCTTAATCATTCATCTAATGCTAAGCATTCAGCTGCTTAAAATTTAGTAGTAGGTGAAAGGGTATTAGAACGGTAAATTTTAGACAAAAAAAGACCAGAATACATATCTGGTCTTTTTGGTTTTCACAGCGTTATGAAAATAAATAAAATTATTTATTTTTATTGCGGCGACCAGCGGTTTTCTTTTCACGTGGTACAGCGACCAGCTCAGACAATTGCTCAGGTGATGACCATAGACCTTCTAAGTCATAGAACTCACGGGCTTGTGGCGTCATTACATGCACGACGACAGCGCCCAGATCAATCAATGTCCAGTCAGAGTCGATACCGCCTTCGCGACCAAGTGGCATAAAGCCCGCTTGCTTCGCTTCAGCGCCGACATTGTCAGCCATCGCGCGTACATGGCGCTTAGAAGTACCGTCAGCGATAACGATGCGTTCGGTTACGTCAGTCAAATCTTCTACATTCATTACGGTGATGTTCTTCGCTTTCATATCATCTAGAGCGGTCTCAACAACGGCTAAGCATTCTTTTAAGCGTTCTTCAGTCATGGTGTTGGTCATAAATTTTGATCTCTTGAATCGTCAATATTAAAAATAAAAAGGTAAATCGTCAATTTGCATGCGTTGGCATTGTCGAATGGACTAGATGTCGACAGTCAGCTGTAGAGACTGGATGGGCAAAATGACAAAGATAAGGCGATTTTAACGGAATTGAGCAGCAGAATATAGCTGATGGGCGATAATATATTGATAAACAGCAGGATTTAGCCATTTAGCTAATGGATTGGGTGCAGTATTGTCTATGATATCATTTATTGGTGCGATAGATGTCATTTGCCTTGCCGCTGCGGACATTATATTCGATCGATTGTCCGTCGGCTGCAACTGTTGGCGTATCTGTGTACTGGATATCGTGGCGATAGGATGCGAATCTATATAAATGTGGCCTTGATGGGTGTTTTTCAAGAGACGGCTATCGGTCGATGCTTGAGAGGTGGGCGGTAATAAATCAATAGGCGCATCGATGCGTAAAGATTGCAGCTGCGCAGGTAATTGGGCGTGCAAGTTCATCGTATCCTGCGCGATTAACGTTTTGTTGGCGGAATGAGTCGTGGTTGCCAACAGGCGATTATTTTTATTATTAATATCAGACAAGTCATCACGATTAAACACCCAAAGATTGACGTAATCGGTAAGCTCTAAACCGTTTTTCCATTTGCTCAAACTCAGCGCGCTATCCATACCGATGATGAATATTAGACTGTCATACGGATAACGCTGGCGCAACGTGCGTACACTATCGATGGTATAAACAGGCGGTGTTTGCCACAGCTCAAGCTCATTAATTTGTAGCGGTGTATGGAGTGTCGCAAGCTTTAACATCGCCAGACGGTGTTTAGGATCTGTACTTTTTTCTTTAAAGGGAGAGCGCGCATTGGGCAATAGTGACACGTGCAGCGCGCGCTGTTGCTGCTTGGCTATCGGTAGCAAACGCTGATAAACAGTCATCGCCATTTGCAGATGACCCTCATGTACGGGATCAAATGAGCCGCCAAGATAAGCACGAATGGCTGGCGCAGGTGTATTTTTTTGAGGATTTTTGCTGGTATTTGGCATAAATAAATGCGTAAAAATAGATAAGAGGCACGTTGTCGTTGATGCATATTACCCTTTTATCGGCTGACCTTTTTTAAGTTAAATGCTTCGATGGTAGCGCTATTGTAGAGGGCAAGCGGGCATCTGTCATTAAAAGTGCTGAAATACTAGGTAAAATGAGCGCTTAGCTATCCGTAATGAAAGCGTTTTAAAAAGTCAGTTATAAACATAGCCAATAAAAAACCGACCATCATTTTGATAGTCGGTTACCTATAGCGCAATTAGTCACACATTTTAATGCAATTAAATCGCGTCGCTATGAGCTTGAATAGCGGTAAGGGCGATGGTGTAGATAATATCATCGACCAAGGCTCCGCGAGACAAGTCGTTTACTGGCTTATTCAAACCTTGCAGCATTGGGCCAACACTCACTACATTGGCGCTACGTTGTACGGCTTTATAAGTGGTATTGCCCGTATTGAGGTCTGGGAAAATAAAGACATTGGCTTGCCCAGCGACAGGTGAGTCAGGCGCTTTTTGCTTGCCGACGCTCATGACAGAAGCGGCGTCATACTGTAGCGGCCCATCGACTTTTAGGTGTGGCGCACGCTCGCGGACGATTTGGGTCGCACGAGTGACTTTTTCGACATCTGCGCCAGTTCCTGATGAGCCTGTAGAATAGCTAATCATCGCGACTTTTGGATCAATACCGAAGGCAGCAGCAGACTGTGCTGATTGAATGGCAATCTCAGCCAGTTCTTCGGCATTTGGATCAGGATTAATGGCACAGTCACCGTAGACCACCACTTGCTCAGGCAGCAGCATAAAAAATACTGATGATACGAGCGAGTATTGCGGTGCGGTCTTAATCAACTGAAACGCTGGACGGACAGTATTGGCAGTGGTATGAATCGCGCCAGAAACGAGGCCGTCGACTTCGTCCATCTGTAGCATGGTCGTGCCTAGATATACGGTGTCTTTTAAGTATTCAGCCGCGACTTCTGCGCTGGTTTTACCTTTACGGCGTTCGACCACTGCAGCGATATATTTATCCATATCAAGCGTGTCGGGGTCAATTATTTCAAGACCTTCAGGTAAAACTAAGTCGAGATTTTTAGCCACTTGCTCGACATCGCTACGCTTAGCGAGTAGTACACAGTTGGCGATACCGCGGCTTTGACAGATACAAGCGGCTTCAACAGTACGCGGCTCAGAACCCTCTGGTAGCACGATGCTTTTTTTGGCGTCTTGTGCTTTTTTAACCACTTGATGACGGAATGCAGATGGTGAGAGGCGCGGCTCATGATTTTGACTGAAATAGTCTTTAATCCAGCTAAGATCTAAATGGGCGGCGACATAACGAGCCACTTCTTCAGCACGTTCGGTATCATCACTTGGAATCTCTGCGCTCATGTGCATGAGGCTTTGTACGGTCTCATAGCTATCGCTTTCGACACTCATGACAGGGATGCCTGTTTTGAGGGCAGATTGCCATAGTTCAGCGACGGTTGCACTCGGCTCGACGCCGCCGGTTAATACCAATCCTGCCAGCGGGATACCATTGATACAAGCCAAACCTGCTGCTAATAGTAAATCATCTCGATCGCCCGGTACGACGATAAGGGTGCCACGTTTAAACACCTCATCGACGCGTGCGACCGAGCGTGCGGTTAGGCTAATGCGGTTAATACGGCGTGACTTAGCTTCACCGACATTGAGCCATTTGGCATCAAGCTCAGTGGCGATATCCCACGTACGAGGCACGGACAGTGAGTCACTGAATGGCACTACCCCGATTAAACGGAACGCGTCAGTATTAAAATGCGGTGATAGGCGCTGGACTTCTTGCATAAAGCCGTCATCTAAACTCACAACCGCTTCACCAGGGGCAACGATTTGATTTTCTACGGTGCTTTGCGCACTTGGCAAGTCATGTACACGCATCAAAATCGCGCCGAGCGTGCGCTCATGGGCGATACCGCCAAACTCACGAGCGTGAACGTCAAGCTTATCAGCCAGATAGGCCGGTTTACTGGTATCAGCAGTGCTAACAAAGATGATTCTAGCATCTAATGCATGGGCAATCGCACGGTTGATTTGTGAGGCATAAGAGGTTTCTGTGGTCGGTACTAAGCCTTCACAGATCACCACATCGTAATCATCGCCCAGAGTATGATAGTTGACGACCACTTCTTCCATCAAGTCATCAAGATTATCATCACCAATCATACGCTCAACACGCTGCCGACTGATAGATTTAGGTGGCGTCAGACCAAAAGCATGCATTGCTAACGCGCTTGAGCTGTCTAAACTGTTTTGCTTATCAAGTGTATCATCTTGCAAAAATGGCTTCATAAAGCCCGCTTTGATACCGTTGTAATCAAGAGCGCGGATCAATCCAAGCGCTGCTGACGTTACGCCGATACCACGGCTGATGGGAACTAGTAAAATGGTTTGCATAAAGTATCCTACGGTTTATTATATTTTTAAAGCTCACTTCATCCTTGCTGGAATGAGTAAAACGTCGCGCTTCTCATCATAGGCTATGTATAAGAAGCGCTGGGCAAAAAAATAACTTAACACGTCTAATGAATAAAAGCTTATAAGGCGACTAGAAGCTTATGAGAAAATTACAAGTAACTTATAATATAAGCAACTTATAAAAAATCTCGAGCTTAGAGTAAGCCCAATGCTTCACGTGTTTCTTGAGCAATACGGCACTCTTCATCAGTTGGCACAACCCAAAGCTCAATGCTGCTATCGTCTGCGTGGAAGCTGCCTTCGCTACCACCAAACAAGCTCGCATTTTTGTCAGCGTCTACTTTTATGCCGAAATGACGCATCACTTCTAGGATACTGGTTCGGGTGGTGACTGAGTTTTCGCCGATACCACCCGTAAAGACAATACCTGTGAATTCTGGCAGCGCGCAGCTTAAGCTGGCAAGATATTTACCGACGCGGTAACAGAACATCTCGATAGCGAGCTTGGCATCTGCATGACCTTCGTTCGCCGCTTGTTCGACGGTACGTAAATCATTAGACAATCCTGAGACACCCAATAGACCACTTTCATTATTGAGCATGGCATCAATCTCTTCCAAGCTCATACCGAGCTGGCGCTTTAGGTGTATGTGTAGACTTGGGTCAACATCACCACTACGCGTACCCATCATGAGCCCTTCAAGCGGGGTCAGACCCATACTGGTATCGAAACTTTTGCCGTCATAAACGGCAGTCGCCGAGCAGCCGTTGCCCAGATGCGCTGTAAGCCAACCATGTGGGCCTTTAGACTCTGTAATTTCACTGGCACGCTCTGAGACATAGGCATGAGAGGTACCATGAAAGCCATAACGGCGGATTTTGTGTTCTTCGTATAGGGCTTTTGGTAGTGGGTAGCGAAAAGCAACAGGAGGCATGGTTTGGTGAAAGGCTGTATCAAAGACGACGACTTGAGGAATATCAGGATAAATCGCCTGTACCGCTTCGATACCCAAAGCATGGGCAGGGTTATGCAGTGGCGCGAGTATTTTTAAGCGTTTTACTTCGTCCAGTACGTGCTCATCGACACGGACTGCTGCAGAGTACTCACGGCCACCATGAACCACGCGATGACCAACGGCGATGAAATGATACTGTTCTAATAGCTCAAGGATTTTTTGTAATGCTAACTGATGACGACCACCTGAGATAGAGATTTCCAGCTTATCACCATTCAACGTCGTGTGTTTGATACGAGCAGTATCGAGTCCTAAGTTTTCGGCCAAACCAGTGATACGAATAGAATTGTCTTCGCTAATCAGCGCGTATTTGATAGAAGAGGAACCACAGTTGAGGACTAAGGTGGGATTGACTAAGTTCGATGTTTCGGTGTTTTTGTCATCAAAAGTGGTGGTTAGGCTGGCGCTCATACTCTGTCCTTAGATTGTATTTTGTAAAGGGTGACTCATCACAGACGAGTACCGGTTGAATAAACAAAAACCAGCCGCATCCATGCCGACATAGGTCAAGCAAGTACATTGCTGATTCTGGTCACTCTTGGGCTGGCACTATTGATCAGTGCTTGTTAAGTCGCATGCTAGCGCCTCAACACAGTCGCAAGGTCTAAACATAATGTACCACAGTTTTATGGCTATACCACGATAACTATAAGGGTTAAATCGATAGAATGTGGTATAGATAATACAACTGTACACCGAGTGTCGCTAGGGTTTGTCGGCTGCTACAGCCAAATATAGTAGCTCATAATAAATTGTAAGAAAATTTGTCTAAGTAAATATAATAGGCTGTTTTACCATTATAGCGATACATTAAGACCGCTAGTATCAACGATCGCTTAGTAAATGGCAGTCGCACGGTCTAGTAAAGCTTAGCAAAACTTAGCAAAACCAAACTCGTCCAAATTTATTGATTAGGGACATTCAGTATGCACACAGCATTATGTAATAATGCTATTATCCAAAGCAGTCATATTGTCATTTTTTAGCGATGGCGATAGCTTTTATTTAGTTGTCTATAGGGTTTGATCTATCGCCTTTATGACTCGTGCTTTTTATCATCCTCATGCCATTGCAAAGTCACAGGTTCTTTATTCTATGTTTACTATTAACCGCTTTTCGAAAACTGAGCACACTAATGTCGCTGATCTTGGTCGCCGTGTTATCTCCCCTTTTATTATTAGTGGGGTGATGATAATGGGTTTGACGGGTTGCGGTCAAAAAGGCAATCTATACCTCGCCGACGCTAGTAGCCAGACGGTTCAAGGAGCTACGGATAGCGCTGACATACAGGGTAGTACCTATTCGGCACAAGATGATGGTCATCAAGAAATGGATGGTTTTAAGCTACCGGAACCCAGTGAAGACCCGAATGATTATTGATTTTTATTAAAAACTCAATGCCGTCAACGAGATTTCGATGTGCACCCTAAGATTTTTTAACTTTGTAACCTGATGAAATTAGAGATGTTTATATGAGTCATTCTGAGCAACAAACTGGCGAATCTGTCACGATCCAAACTGAGCAAGGCTTGTATGTTAATCCTCAAGCTTTAACCGCCCATTTACCCGCGCTAGATTATCGCGATGGTGCATTGTATATGGAGCAAGTGAGTATTGCTGATGTGGTTAAACACTATGGTACGCCTTGTTATGTCTACTCAAAACAAGCCATTTTGGATGTCTATCAAGCTTATAGCAATAGCTTTGCCAGTTTAACGCACCAGATTTGTTATGCGGTAAAAGCAAACTCTAACCTTGCGGTACTTGGTATATTGGCGCAAGCAGGGGCAGGATTTGACATCGTCTCTCGTGGCGAGCTCATGCGCGTACTGGTGGCAGGTGGTGACGCTTCACGTGTGGTGTTCTCAGGCGTGGGCAAGACTGATAGCGATATCGAGTATGCCCTGACCCAAGGTATTGGTTGTTTTAACGTTGAGTCAATCAGCGAGCTGACTTTGATTAATGATGTGGCACAGAAATTGGATAAACCTGCGCCAATTTCACTACGGGTTAATCCGAATGTCGACGCCAAAACCCATCCGTATATCTCAACAGGTTTAAAAGACAATAAATTTGGTATCACCCACGAAGACGCGGTTGCCGTCTATGAGCAGGCAGCTGAGCTGTCTCATATTGATATCGTCGGTATTGACTGTCATATTGGCTCGCAGTTGACTGAAGTTGCGCCATTTGTAGCAGCTTTAGATAAAGTGATTGAGCTGATATATAATTTACGTGATAAAGGTATTGAGCTGCGTCATATCGATTTGGGCGGTGGTTTGGGTGTGCGTTATATCGATGAAACACCAGTATCTATCGACGAGTTTGCTCAAGCGTTATTACCGAAACTTAGCGAGCTTGGCTTAACGGTATTCTTTGAGCCGGGTCGCAGTATTGTGGCAAATGCTGGGGTATTATTGACCAAGGTTGATGTGTTAAAGCCAACGGAACATAAGAACTTTGCCATTGTTGACGCAGCAATGAATGACTTGATCCGTCCGGCGTTATATCACGCTGAAATGGCAGTCATTCCAAGTGTTTTGCCTGAGAATGGCATCGACACTGATGGCACGCAGCCATGGGATATCGTTGGCGCTATTTGCGAAACGGGTGATTTTTTAGCGAAAGACCGTTTATTGTCGCTTGCGGTAGGAGATGTTTTAGCAATCACAGGTGCTGGTGCGTATGGCTTTACCATGAGTAGCAATTATAATTCACGCCCGCGTGCTAGTGAAGTAATGGTCGCCGATGATAGCCATCAACTGATTCGCAAACGCGAAATTATTGAAGCGTTATATGCAGACGAAGTATTGTGGCAAGGTAAATAAATCGGTGACCAACAGATTTAGCCATTTTTAGCCCATTTAGGCGCTTTCGTTCAGATTGAGGACATGCTCTAGATAAAAAGCCCATTGTCTTTGATGATGGGCTTTTTTATGGCCTGCTCTAATGAGAGATATCAGTTTGGCTGTACAAGGTGGATTTAGCATCGTGTTAACTTAGTATTTGATAGCGGTGATAGTTATGATTGTATCTGACAGCGTGCTAAGATAAGCCATACATAAAAATAGGATAGGATAACAAGGGTATGCTAATAGAATTTACGAAGATGCATGGTCTGGGCAATGATTTTATGGTCATCGATTTGGTGACTCAGCGCTTAGATTTGACCAAGGATTTGGTACAGTTACTGGGTGACCGTCATTTGGGTATTGGCTTTGATCAGCTGCTCGTCGTTGAGCCACCGATGCGTCCTGACGTTGATTTTAGTTATCGCATTTTTAATGCTGATGGGTCAGAAGTTGAGCAGTGCGGTAATGGTGCACGCTGTTTTGCCCGTTTTGTGCAAGCGCGTAAACTGTCATTTAAACAGCGTTTGCGTGTTGAGACGGCGAGCGGCATCATTTCATTGACCACTGATCGTTATGGCTGGGTCGAAGTTGATATGGGCAAGCCGAAATTTGAACCAAGCGAGATTCCTTTTACCCCCAGAGCCACGACCAAAATCCAAAATGCTTATCATCTCGATGTAAATGGCACTCCTGTACAGCTTTATGTTGCCAATATGGGCAACCCGCATGCCGTTATCAAAGTTGATAACGTGCTCGATGCCGACGTTGAAACCTTAGGTAAAGCCATCGAATCGCATCCTGCCTTTCCTGACCGTGTCAATGTCGGCTTTATGCAAGTGATGAATCAGCGTCACATTCGTCTGCGTGTCTATGAGCGCGGTGTCGGTGAGACACAAGCCTGTGGTACTGGCGCTTGTGCCGCAGTAGCGGTTGGTATCCGCGAAGGCTGGCTCGATGAAGGCGAAGACGTGCGTGCGCAGCTTTATGGTGGCAGTATGATCATCAAATGGCAGCCGGGTTATTCAGTGATGATGACTGGTCCGACCGCCTTTGTTTACGAAGGCGTATTTAGCCCAGATGGTCTGATGGCACAAGCGGGCATCAAGCCCAATCCAGAAGGCTAATGGATAATAGGGCTATGTCTAATAAAAACAATCATACGATGGAGCCTACCTCAGATTCTGAGGCAAAAGCATGGCTATCAGTCGAGCACGCCGCGGCTATAGAGTCGGATGCTGCATTACGTGATTTGTTAGCGCCCGTACATCGTTGGCTTAATGTCTTGTCGGTGCGCAATCACTCGCCGCATACGTTGACCGCTTATTTTGCAGGATTGAATCAATTGGCGCTATTTTTACGTGGGAAACGCCTGACGTGGACGCGCTGCGATAAGCGCCAATTAGCCCAGCATATTAGCCAACGCTTGGATGAAGACAAGCTCGCACTTGCCAGCGTCCAGCAAGAGCTGTCAGCCATTCGCCATTTTTATGGCTGGCTGATAGAAGAGGATTTAGCACGTATTAACCCAACGACTGGCTATCAGCTCAAACGTAGTCCTCGACCGCTGCCGTCTATCGCTGATGTTGATTTGCTCACTCAGCTGCTTGACCAAGAGATGCCTGATACACCTGAACAAGCGCGCCTATGGCTGCGTGATAAGGCGATGTTTGAATTGCTATACAGCAGCGGTCTGCGCGTAGGTGAGTTGGTCGCGTTGGATATGGTCGATGTGGATTTGTCAGACCTGCGCGTGCGCGTGACAGGTAAAGGCAATAAAACGCGTTTGGTGCCGTTAGGTATCAAGGCAGCAGAAGCGATTAGCCGTTATCTACCGCATCGTAATCTGTGGGTGGAGCAAATGGACAGCGCATTATTCATTAGTGAAAAATTGGGTACGCGTTTATCAACACGGGCAGTGCAGCAGCGTCTCAAAGTTGCGGCTACCCGTGCTGGCATCGCACAAAATATGTATCCGCATCTATTGCGTCATTGTTTTGCCTCGCACATGCTGTCGGGCAGTGGTGATTTGCGCGCGGTGCAAGAAATGCTTGGGCATAGCGATATCAGTACCACGCAAATTTATACCCATGTCGATTTTGCTAAACTCACGCAAGTCTATGATCGCGCTCATCCGCGTGCGAGTCATACACGAAATGAAGAAAACAATACCTAAAATTCGATATTCAATATTGAAATTGACTTACGCCAAACGATGACAATCAAAAATGGGCATTTTTTGGCGGCCTTGCTGCTGAGTCTGTTTGTCTAAGGTTGCCAAGATCAAAGCATAATTTTTATTATCTTTATTAATAGCGTTGTTTAATTCACTATCCTCATAGCTGTTAATAATCGTGCCATCAAAAGCTGTGATAGTGGTATGCCCCCACGTTTGACGGATATCACCGTTTTTATAAACATGGTCGCCGCCTTGTGCTGCGCCAATGACCATGCACTGACTGTCTAACGCCCGTGCGCGAAGTAACAGCGACCAATGTGCTTGCCCCGTTAAATAAGTAAATGCCGATGGGGCACTTAATAGATCAGCGCCTGCTTGACGTAAGCGCTGTGCCAATGCGGGAAAACGCAAATCAAAACAAACCATCATACCGAGTTGATAAGCAGCATGATCACTCTCTACTGTTGCAACTACAGTCTGTGTACCGGGCTCAAACGTCGCCGCTTCATTATAGCTGCCATGTTTATCTGCTACCGTCGCCGTGAATAGGTGAATTTTGTCATAGCGTGCCACTCGCGTGCCATCAGGGGCAAATAGCTGACTGACTTGGCGCAGTCTGCCATCAGGCACGATGACGCCATCAGGGCGATAAGGGCAGGGCAGTGAGCCTGCCAGCACATAGACACCGTAAGTACTGGCATAGTTTGCTATCGTCGCTGATAGCACATCAAAGCGCTCTGCAGTGGCAAATTGCTCGCCCATGCTACAGCAGTTTTCAGGTAAGACAACAAGATGAGCACCTTGATGACTGGCATCGCAGATGGCAGCTTTTATAGCCGTTACGTTTTTTTCGATGTTTTGCTGGCTATTCATTTGAATCGCAGCAGTGATAAGGTGCGGTTTGTTTGCTTGGTCATTCATCGTATTATTCTCGGTTAATGTTAAGAGTGATTCAATTGGCTCGAAGGTTTTGTGTCATGTACCTTGTATTTTCTATACAGCCTTATTATTATCAACAAGATTTGGTTGTTTATTGTTTAGCAGTTCATGCTAAAACGGTCAAATTTATAGGGTTTTATAAGTAGAGAGCAATAAGCGTATTGGGCCGTCTATAAATTATCATAGCAAAATTGCCACGAAAAATGCTATCGTCATGTCCTGATAACGTTAACTCGCTACTTTAAGTGGCAACATATATAGACTATCACCAGTATCGGAGTGTAATAAGCCACCCATGAGTATGTCTTTCGGATTGGCGACCACGCTGAGCACCTCACAAAAACTCACACCGCAAATGCAGCAAGCCATTAAATTGCTGCAACTCTCTAGTCTTGAGCTTGCGCAAGAAGTTCAGGCCAAGCTGGATAGTAATCCATTGCTTGAACGTATTGAGGATGATGAAGATGAATACGATTATGGCAGCGGCGATAGAGTAGATGAATCATTGACACTTGATAGCTGGAACCAGAGTACTGATATTGACTCATTTAGCGTAACCTCTGAGAGTAATACCCATACCTCTGAACCAGATGAAGACTTTAGTGACAGCTTGGACAAATTACAGCAAGCCAGTATCGATGATGGTGTCATAGACAATCATACGATGGATAGTGACGACTATAGTAGCTTTGAAAGTAGTGTTGATAGCAGTAATTATGCATCTACGGCAAGCAGTTCGGGGAGCAAAAGTGACGAGGATTTTGATAGTTATCAAGGCGGCACTTCTGCCACCATACAAGACCACGTGCGCTGGCAGCTGAACTTTAAGCATCTCTCAGAAGCGGACATGTTGATTGCAACCTATCTGATGGATTCTATGGATGACATGGGTTTTGTGCGGCTTGATATCGATGAGCTGTTGCAAAGCTTCGATACGATGGCAAGTTTTTATCAATGGGGAGAGCCTGTTGAGCACGATGAAGTCATGGCTGTTTTACGTGTTATTCAGTCTTGTGATCCGCTGGGTGTGGGGGCGCGAAATCTCAGTGAGTGCCTAGCGATTCAGTTGTCCAAGCTCGATGCAAATACTGACCATCTAAAAGAAGCACAAGCATTGTTGTCAGCCAGTGAGCATTTGGTGAGCAATAACATCAAAGCATTGACTGAGCGGACTGGACTCGCGCCTACACAGATTACCCCCGCGCTTAACTTGCTGCGTACCTTGAATCCGTCACCTGGTTTGCTGTTTCAAAGCAGCCAACCAGACTATACTCAGTCGCCAGCCAGCTATGATATTCCTGATGTTTTGGTCACGCCTATACGTCACCATCAGAATCAGACGAGTTCAGATACATCGACGCAAGAGGACGGCTGGAATGTGCGCCTCAATCCTGAGACCATGCCAAAGCTAAGAGTCAATCAAGAATATGCCAATTTGGTGAAGCGCGGTGATGACAGCCCCGACAATCAATATCTGCGTGAAAACCTCACCGATGCCCGCTTGTTTATTCGTAGTATTGAAGAGCGTAATCAAAACCTATTAAAAGTGGCAACCAGTATCGTGCGTTATCAGCAAGAGTTCTTGCAGCATGGCGCGACTGCCATGCAACCGCTCATCCTAAAAGCTATTGCGGAAGAAGTGGGTTTGCACGAATCGACTGTCTCGCGTCTAACCACCAGTAAAACAATTTTGACGCCGCAGGGATTATTTTCACTCAAGCATTTCTTTTCATCTCATGTCAGCAGTACCGACGGCGATATTTCATCGACTGCCATTAGTGCCATGATTAAGCAACTGATAGCCGACGAAGATGCCAAAAAGCCATTATCAGACAGTCGGATAAAAGATTGTTTATTATCCGAAGGTATCGATATCGCCAGAAGAACCGTGGCCAAATATCGTGAAGCAATGAATATTGGCTCGTCTACTCAGCGTAAACAGAAATATTAAATGTCGTAATTCAATGAGTTAAGAGAAAAATTGTGCTATCGCTAATATATTTCTTGATAAATATAAAAAATAAAATTTTCTGATTATATAGATACATTGAGGAAACAACCGTTTTTATTACATTTAATTACACTTTACTGTCTTGCTACTATTCGATATTCATGACAAATTAGAGTCATACCAACAACGAAATCTAAGTGTCGATTTAGCGTATTTACTTATCTCATTAATCAAGATGACAACGAAAGGATACGTTCGATTTTTGCTAAAAGCATCGATTATTAAAGGCGCTAATTAATAAAGACACCCCATTCATTGTTGGTAAGGCAGGGTGAAAAAGCAGGAATGCTGGCTCATCTGTTGATTGTAAGTAACAACGCAAGCAACAACGTAGGCAACAATGTAAGTCATAATAAAAGGACAACAATATGAATGTTTCTATCAGTGGTCACCATATCAGTGTTACCGACGCTATGAACGCAGCTGTTCAAGAAAAACTTGATAAAATTGGTCGTCATTTTGATCAAATTCAAAGTATTCAAGTCATTTTATCATTAGATAACAGCGGTGCTATAAAGAGCCATAAGGCTGAAGCGATTATGCGAGTCTCGGGTAAAGAGATGTTTGTCCAAGCGCTTGACGATGATATGTATAAAGCCATTAACGAGATGGCAGACAAACTTGATAGACAAGTACGCAAGTATAAAACCAAGTTGGAGAGCAAAAAGACTCAGGGTGCTGGGCGTGATGGACGCTATGAAGAGCTGATGACAGACGATGCTGCTCCAGCAGTTTAATGTTATAGAGTTTAGGATATTTAAAGGTTAATGATTACTGGCTGATGAAATAATAAATAGTATAAATAGCCGCATTTTTAGATATCTCTAAATGACATTGCCTAAAACGGAAAAAGACCTCGAACGTTTGCTACGTTGAGGTCTTTTTTATGAGCAATTATTTTTTAAAAACCCACCTTTAAATACATTTCTTTAAGCACATTCATTTTCAAATCAACGGATCATTATTTTGGCTAATTAGCCACCACCGACTGCTTGTACCACTTCAATATTCATACCTTCAGCGATACTTAATTGAGCAAGCTCACTCTTTGGAATCAGTTCGCCATCGACTTCTACTGCGTAACGACCTTGGCTAAGACCAAGCTCATTGATGACCAATTGCACGGTCTGATGGGTAGTCTGTAGTTTCTTACTATTAACGATAATGGTACTCATAAAATATACTCCTTAATGATTTTTTATCCTTTTGTGCGTACTAATTGTGCGTACTAAGGCGTGTTCTCATTTTTATCTCTATTTTCAAAATGAGCACATGCTCTAAAATGCAATTTAATTATTCTTGTTTAACTGGCTATTTTGCGACCAATTTGTTCATCGTGAATGATGACACTGCTAGCCATAGCCAACCTGCAATCATTAGTACACCACCGATAGGCGTGATCGCGCCAAACCAAAGTGGTGCGCCAAGTGTCATTGCATATAAGCTACCAGCAAATATTATAATGCCAATTTGTAGTAGCCATGCAGTGATTTGAGTGGCATATTTTAGGCGAATTAACAGACCAACCAGTAATAAACCCAGCGCATGTATAAACAAATACAGTGTTGCAGTGTGCCACCATTCGAGTTGTTGCAAACTGGCGATATTTTTTAAGCCATGCGCTCCAAACGCTCCTAAAGCGACAGCAATGGCCATATTGATCGCCGCAATACCTATCCAATTTAACATGACAAACTCGTATTATCTAAAAAATACCGCTGGTGAAAGACAGGCATTACTGATAGGTAATAACTACTGAATATCATCTGGCAAAATAACGCTATCAATGGTCATAGCCTCACGGATTTTGTCCATGGCGTTTTTTTCGATTTGGCGCACGCGTTCGGCTGAGATAGAGTAGACGGCTGCCAATTCGTGTAAGGTTGATTTTTGCTCAGAGAGCCAGCGCTGCTCCACGATATCACGTGAGCGCTCATCGAGGGTATCCATTGCCGCGATCAATGCAGATGAGTTGCTTTCTTCCCAATCTGCTTCTTCTAACTGCTCGGCAGGATCGATACCATCTTCTAAAAATAGCTGCGGTGCATAACGTCCATCGTCGTCATCGCTAGATTGCGCCTCAAACGAGGCGTCATAAGAGGTAAGCCGCGATTCCATTTCTAACACCTGCTTGCGTGTGACATTTAAGTCCTTGGCAATGGCATCAGCCTCTTCTAGCGTTAGCTGGTTGTTGGTTTTTTTGAGACTACGCAAGTTAAAGAATAATTTACGGTGCGCTTTGGTGGTCGCGACTTTGACAATGCGCCAGTTACGAATCACAAATTCATGGATTTCTGCTTTAATCCAATGCACTGCAAATGACACCAAACGCACACCCTTATTCGGGTCAAAGCGTTTTACAGCCTTCATTAGTCCCAGATTACCCTCTTGGATTAAGTCTGCTTGCGGCAAACCATAACCCGAGTAGCTGCGGGCAATATGAATCACAAAACGCAGGTGCGACATCACGAGCAGACGCGCTGCCTCCACATCACCTTCGTCATAATAGCGATGCGCAAGCTCTTGCTCTTGGATTGGTGTCAAAATTGGAATTTGGTGCACCGTGTTGATATAAGCGCCCAAATTGACCCCAGGCGCTGATAAATGAGTCGGCATCGCTGGCACTAAGTCACGGGTGCTAGTATCGCCTAAGGCGCTAGCATCATAAGGTGGACGTTGGGCGGCAGCTTTTAATGCGGCATCACGTGCTTCGTTTTTTATAGGAGCTGCCTCATCTTTTTTATTCGTTTTTGCAGTATCAGTAGAATTATTAGCCATATTCTTGACCTTGATTAAATAGTAACGCAAATAGTCAGATAAAAATCTTTATAGTTGTAATTGTAAAGGATAGCGACACTTAGTTGCTATCAGTTTTAGTAATGATGAAGTGATATATTGTATCGAAACGCTGTGCTGATAAGCTATCCGCTGATGGCTGATCCGTCATGCTATCAACGATTAATCGCAGTTGACTTGCGGCATTTGCTTGCTGGCTTTGTTGACAAAAAGCGGTGATATCAGCCTGTGAGTTGGCATCAGTTGCGACCACATATAATGAACCGCCAGCTGTGACGTCACGTAGTGCTACTTTGGTTTTTAACAGCGGCATTGGACAAGCAAGTCCGCGACCATCGACGAAACGTTGGACATGAATAGGCTGTGTTTTATTCGCCTCATGATCTGTAGTGACAGTATGCGCTGGTAACAAGTCTAACAGGTTGTTGATGTCTTGCTGCTCAGTATCAGACAAATCTGCTGATAAGTTTATGGAATAATGCGAATATACGGTGGTTGACTGACGATCAGCAGACATAAAATAAACCTTATAAATATTTTGATTTGTACTAGATTGTATTGAACATTCGCAAACACGCAATGACAGTGCCTGTAATTCATAAAAGACACTCGGCAGTGACCAGATCCTATAGTCGTGAAATGTCATTATATCAAATAGCCGATATGTAGTTGAAGTTGAATATAATCAACGTCACATTCAGTTCATTAGAATCACCTATAGTCTGTCAAGATAATTTAGATAGAAGGAAGGCGAGCAAAAGTACTAAAAATAGTAGACTGAGCGCGCCTGACACCATATCCATTTTATAGGGGATTGACTAAAGCCATGTTGCGCAATAGTGACGGGCAGCTGAGTTATTGGTAGTCGAATGCAGACTAGAATTGACCTTATATCAGCAAGCTCGTATAGTCGAAAAACGTTTAGTCAAAAAATCAGTCGAAAAAACCTTAATTCAAAAAAACCTTACTTCAAAAACAGTATCATTACTCACTTGCATAGGATACGCACTTGAACCATTTTAATAGACAATCGATACTTGGTAATGCGCCCATGACTCAGGGAAAAAAATGTAAAAGTGCTGCGCGTTCGATGGCATTATCGAGCGCTATTAAATTGGCATTGTCGGCGGTACTAATGACGATGACCACTGCTGCCATGAGTGAGGATAGTCTTAATAATGCTAATACGAGCAGCAAAGCGATGGCATCCAATTATAATTCATGGCAAACCACCGGCTCAGAAGAGCTAAATCTGCCCAATTTGCGCGGACAAGGCTTGAGCTTCGCTGAGCAATATCAAAACAAATTGCTCGGTGAATGGTCGTTACGGAACGTCAATGGTCGTATCAAAATGGAGCATGATCCTTGGATTCAAGAAACGGTCAAAGACATGACTTGGCGTCTCAATGCGCAAGCAAGGCAGCAAGCGCCGATGGGTTTGGTTATCATTGATAACCCAAGTATCAATGCCTTTGCAGCACCAGGCGGTGTCATTGGACTCAATACAGGGACGATTCTGGCCGCCAGCAGTATGGATGAGCTTGCCAGTGTGGTGGCGCATGAAGTTGCTCACATCAGTCAGCGCCATTACGAAAGTGGTGCTGATGAGCGCAAAAAGGCCTTGCTGATGCAGATAGGCGGTATGCTGGCAGCGATTGCAGCATCGGCGGTCGATGGTGATGCAGCGGCGGCAGTGATGATGGGCAGCCAAACGGCGACGATGAACAGCACGATGGCATTTAGTCGAAATAATGAGCGCGAGGCCGATCGGGTGGGCATGCAAATCATGACCCAAGCAGGCTACGACCCAAGGGCGATGCCGCGATTCTTTGCCACGATGAACCAACGCAGCCAGCTCAACCAAATTGAAAATCGATTTCTGCCAAGCTTTGTACGCTCGCATCCACTCAGTAACGAGCGCTTAAGTGAAGCGCAAAGTCGTGCCCAGCATTATCCCTCATTGTCACTAAATCAGCAGCAGCGCCATCAGGCTTTATTTGATCTGCTCTACTGGCGTGTCCAAAGTACAGGTAAACACGCCTCAGAGACAGTGCTAATGACGGCTGCTAAAAATAGCGTAGGTGCCAAATTGGCTTTGATGAACTGGTATGGCGAACAGCAACGCTTTACAGAGGCAAGCGATTTACTGGCTGAAATCAATCGACTGCCGCCTACGCAGCGCCAAAATTTAGAGCCTTTACTATCAATTACTCATAGCCAAATTCTAACGGAGCAGAATAAATGGTCACAAGCGGCGGACGTATTAGCCAGCCAGCAGCGTGTTTATCCTGAGCGTCGTGATCTGCGTCTTTATTTGGCAGAAGCGCTCACCAATAGCAATCAGTCAATCAAAGCCCAAGCGTTGCTTAAACCACTGACCGAGCAGCAGCCAAGCGACCGTTATGCTTGGCAAAGCCTACAACTGGCCAATGAAAAACTGGCAAAAACGACCGACTCTGCGTCCCTGAAAAATATTGCCACCATTAACGCGCTACGCTATCGCAGTCATGACCAACTATGGAGTAGTCGTTACGAGAGTGCATTGACGTCACTGACCCAAGCCAAACAACTGGCGGAAAAACTACAAACCACGGCTCAAGCCAGTAGCGCCCGTCCATTACTTGCCAATATCAATGCAGAAATCAAAGCAGTAAAAACCGCCAAAGACTTTGAGCCTTAGGCGGTTATTTTTACGCTGTCGTCATTAGCTTTTGATGACACTAATTACTAGCCTTGCAGCGCATCTTTTACCAGCTTAGAGATGAGCGCAGGATCTGCGCGTCCTGCGGTTTTGTTCTTTAATACACCCATCACACTGCCCATGTCACGCATAGATGTCGCGCCTTGTGCAGCGATTTCCGCATTGACCAAAGCCGCAAGTTCAGCATCATCCATTTGTTTTGGCATAAACTCATTGATGATATCAATCTCAAACTGCTCTTTGGTTGCCAGATCATCACGATTGTTTTCGGTAAAAATAGTCAATGACTCATGGCGTTGTTTTAGCTGCTTTTGCAGTATATCTAAGACTTGCGCATCATCAAGCTCTATTTGACGGTCAATCTCAATTTGCTTGATAACTGCTTGCACGTTACGCAGTACTTTGACACGCTCAAGCTCACGCGCTTTCATAGACACTTTGACATTGTCTGATAAAGTTTGTTTAAGTTGGCTCATTGTTATTATCCTTATCTGTTAAGAGTTATTTATTCAAATTTTTAAGCAATAATAATAAAAATTGTAGCATAAAAAACGCCACTGATATCAATGGATAACAGTGGCGTTAATGTAGCACTTGTACTTAATTAATCGAATTATCGATTAGTACATACGAGTGGTACGAATAGTTTCGCGTTGTAATTTTTTCTTATAACGCTTTACGGCAGCAGCTTTTTTACGCTTACGTACTTGCGTTGGTTTTTCATAAAACTCACGTTTACGTACGTCTGATAATACGCCAGCTTTTTCGCAAGCACGCTTGAAACGACGGATAGCGATGTCAACTGGTTCGTTTTCTTTAACCTTAACTGCAGGCATGAAGACTCCTCGATTAGGATGAGATATAAGGGCATTAGTTTGGCTGTGTATTAGTATTTAGCCGTAATATCTCAAGATTACAGGCATCAGCTCAAACTAGGATAATCTTGCGCATGAGCACAAGGGCAAGCATTTTAATAAAAAATGTCAGTTAAGTCAATGATTTTAGCACATTAATCCATATTTATCATTAAGTTGCAAGGGGCAATGCGCAGAGACAATTCTAAAAGTAGTTAGAACGCAGGTTTTTGCTCCAGCTTTAATGAAACTATAAATGCAAAGTGTAAAATTACTATGAATAAAAAACCCTACTGTCTATAACGGTTTGGTTGGAGTTTATGCTATGATAATTTGCATATAATAGTCAGCATATTAACCATTTTATGTGTATTTTATTGAGGATGTTGGAATGAAAAAAACAGGACTAAATACAGCCCTAAGCACCGCATTTATCATTGCTCTTGGCTTTGGCATTAGCGCTTGTAGTGGTGAAAAAGAAGGCGAATCACACGAAGTATTGGCAAAAGATCGCGTTGATGAAGCCGCTGAGCTGGCTCGCAAAAACGCACCTGAAGCTGAAAAAATGGAGTTCCCAGAAACGGCTCCAGCGCCAGTAACTGAAGCTGATGGCACAGTAGATGGTGCTGCAACTGCTGAAGCAGGGACGACTGCTACTGATATGACAGATGCAACGGATAGCGATGTTGCTGTCGCTGACAGTGCAGATATGCCAGCTAGTAGTGCAGATATGCCAGCTACTGATACGGCGGCAACGCCTACTGCTGACGCTGAACCAGCTACGAACTAATCACGGTTTGTGTGTTGATAGGTTTTGAATTTATGCGCTGTCATAAACAGTCGCTAACATGAAATATCGAATAGAGGTGTGATCATGATAAGTAAACAGCAGCGTATGAATAAAATGGTCTTATCTGCCATCAGTTTGAGTGCGCTATTAGCAATCACTGCTTGTAGTGGTGACAATGCAGCGGTCGAAGAGCCTGCTGTTGTCAATGAATCTGCCGATACAACGGTAGTGGTAGAAGACGCGCCTATAGTCGAACCTGAAGTCGTTACACCTGAACCTGTGGCAGATACCGAGACGACGGTCATTGAAGATGAGCCAGTGCAGGAAATCTCTGCGGAGCCAGAAGTGTTGGCTGCCGATGCAGGCGCCAAGCTTTATGAGACCAACTGTAAGGTTTGTCATGAAGGAGGGCTGCTGAACGCGCCGAAATACGGTGATAAAGCCGCGTGGGAGCCGCGTCTGGCTAAAGGCACAGAGACGCTGCACATGCATTCTGCAAAAGGCTTTAATAAGATGCCAGCCCAAGCCACCGATAAGGTCAGTGAAGCCCAAGTTTACGCAGCTGTAGATTACATGATTGAAGCAGTTAGCTGATCTGATATATTAAGAGATATTGACCATTGAAATTTGTTAAACTGACCGTCATTGTGACTGACAATGGCGGTTTTTTTATGCACGTTTTTTGGCAGATATGAGGGCGTGTCCTCAATAATTCAATCGATTAACCTCTAAATGGGCTAGAAATGGCTAAATTTTGTCAAACATCGCCAAAAATCGTCAAATAGCTTATTAATATTTCGATATTATTTGCGCTGCTTTCTTTGTTTGACGGCAATTTATCTCATTTTTATCACCATTTTTAAAAAGAGGATACGCCCTAAAAGATAGCAGCGTTGTAAAAATAATACGCAGACCAAAGTATGATAAAGGCAAAAATATGAAAGTATTGGGTTTAGAGACTTCTTGTGATGAGACAGGTCTGGCGATTTTTGACAGTGAGCAGATGAATAGTGGCAATCAAGGGCTGGTTGGACAAGTTCTGTATTCACAAATAGAGCTGCACGCACTGTATGGTGGCGTTGTGCCTGAGCTTGCCAGCCGCGATCATATTCGTAAGTTGGTGCCTTTGCTTAATGAGTTGTTAGAGCAGTGTAATGTGAAGAAAAGCGAGATTGATGCCATTGCTTATACCAAGGGACCCGGACTCATTGGCGCTCTGATGACGGGCGCATTATTTGGGCGAAGTTTGGCGTATGGTTTGGATATCCCTGCCATTGGCATCCATCATATGGAAGGACATCTGCTCGCACCGCTGATGGGTGCCAATCCACCCGCCTTTCCGTTTGTTTCGTTATTGGTCTCAGGTGGGCATACATTACTCATCGCCGCACGTGGTGTCGGGCAATATGAGATACTGGGTGAGTCGATCGATGATGCCGCAGGTGAATGCTTTGATAAAGCCGCCAAAATGTTAGGTTTGCCCTATCCGGGTGGTCCCAATATTGCCAAATTGGCTGAAACAGGCAACCCAACTGCTTACAATTTGCCAAGACCGATGCTACATCGTGGCCTAGACTTTTCTTTTAGCGGTATGAAAACCGCCGTGCATAACCTTATTAAAGACACCGATGGTTCAGGTGGCTCAGGGAATAATGCGGATAGCGATTCGCAAGTTCGCGCCGATATCGCCGCCAGCTTTCAGCATGCAGTCGTCGATACGCTGGTAAGAAAGTGCGTGAAAGCACTGAAGCAAGTAAAGATGAGTCGATTGGTGATTGCGGGCGGTGTCAGTGCCAACACTCATTTGCGTGAAACCTTGGAGAGCGAGCTTGCTAAGATAAATGCCACTGTGCATTATGCACCGCCTGCATTATGTACTGATAATGGGGCGATGATTGCTTATGCTGGTTATGAGCGCCTGCAAGCAGGACAGTCTGATGATTTGGCGGTGAGCTGTGTGCCGCGTTGGCCGATGACTGAGCTACCAGCAGTGTAAAGATGGCTTTGCTCAATACTATATCCGTTAACCTTCATTAAACCTAAGGATGAGCTATGCAGTGGCTTGCTATTGGACTAGGGGCTGCAATAGGTGCTTGCCTGCGGGCATGGTTGGCTCGCTTTAATCCACTGCACAGTTGGATACCACTGGGCACGCTCGGTGCCAATCTCTTAGGCGGTTTTTTGATAGGACTGGCATTGGTATGGTTTGAACGCGTGGGCAGCAGTTTATCGCCCAATGTCAGACTATTTGTGATTACCGGTTTTTTGGGCGGATTGACCACTTTTAGTACTTTCAGTGCAGAAGTTTTTACCTTTATCAACGCTGGTAAATTACTAGCAGGTTTGGGATTGGTCGGGCTACATGTGGGATTGACGTTACTAGCAACTGCTATCGGATTTTACTTTTTTAAGCTGATTTTATGAGAATGTATATTATGAAAGTATAGATAAAGATATAAGACTCAGGTACGTTGAATATTTACCACGCCTCCCTGTTAAAAAACCACTACAACGGTTTGACTATCCCTTCTAATAAACTCGCAAATCCTTGCATATAAGCGGTATCTTGGCTCGATGTGCGCGTCGCTGCATATAGCTGACAATACACGCCTGTACCCAATGGACGCGAGACGACCCAGCCTTTTTTCTCATATTCAGCGACTACCCAATCAGGTAACGCTGCCACACCGCGTTCACTAGCAACCAACTGAATCAGCATTGCCGTCAACTCTGTGGTACGAATGCTATCAAAACTCACCTGCGCTGGCGTCATAAAGTTGGCAATAATATCGAGGCGCTTGGCTTCCACTGGATACGCAATCAGAGTTTCATTGGTCAAATCATCCGGCTCAATAAATTTCTGCGCCGCCAAATCATGCGTTGGTGATAGCACCAAGCGACTTTCATACTCAAATAACGGCTGATAGCTGATACCGTCTATCGGCAAATCGCTGGTGGTAATGAGTAAATCAATATCACCTTCCATCAATAAGTGGTGTGGTTCTGGCTCAAAGCCTGTCGCAAAATCTAGCTCTACATCAGACCATTCGCGGCGGTAATGATTGAGTATCGGCATGAGCCAATCGAAGCAACTGTGACATTCAGAGGCTAGGCGTAATCTACCCGCTTGACCGTGAGCTAAGCGCTTAAGATTGGATTTGGTGCGAGTCACTTGTGGCATGATGCTATCTGCCAATGCCAGTACCGTTTTACCTGCTGGCGTAAAAGTGAGCGGGCGTGTTCGGCGATTGACCAAGCTGATATCGTAATAATTTTCCAGCTCTTTTAACTGATGTGAGACCGCAGACGCCGTGACGTGCAATTCATCGGCCGCCGCCGCCAATGAGCCATGTGCTCGCAGCGCGGTTAAGGTATTGAGATGACGGAGTTCTAGCATAAGACAACCTAACTGCTAAGATGAGAAAAATTCATTATAATCGATATAGTACTGACTTTCATTCAAAGTCATTATTTAATCCGCGGTGATAAATTAGCGTCGACGTAATAATAGCTGCGAAATAATGACCAATATCAGCGAAGCAACCAATAAAATGGTACCAATGGCATTGACCTCTGGTTTGAGTCCTACCCGTACCATCGAATAAATTCGTAGCGGTAAAATCTCATAACTAGGGCCAGTGACAAAGGTAGAAACCACCACATCATCTAGTGATAAGGTAAAGGCCAGTAGCCACCCTGCCATCACTGCGGGCAGAATGACAGGAATGAGCACTGTACGCACCATCGTTGATTCATTGGCGCCCAAGTCGCGTGCAGCTTCCATCAAGCGCTCATCGAGACTGCTTAATCGTGCAAACACCGTGATGACTACAAACGGTAAGCAAAAAGTAATATGCGCCAATAGCAGCGAGACAAAGCCTAATTGCAATCCTATTAATAAGAATAATGCTAATAATGAAATGGCGAGCACAATTTCAGGCGACATCATTAATACGAATAACAGCCCATTTAGTAAGCCTTTACCGCGAAAGTTATATCGATGTAGCGCGAGGGCGGTCAGTGTCCCTATCAAAGTTGAGACGGTGGCTGCGACCAATCCTAATACAATAGAATGCCAAAACGCATCGAGCATCGCTTGGTTATTCAGCAGCGATTCATACCACTTTAAGCTAAAGCCGCCCCAGTTATAGCCGATTTTGGATTTATTAAATGACATGACGACTAGGACGATAATTGGCAAATACAGCATGGTATAAATGAGGCCAAGATAGCCTTTAGCCGCGATGCTGCCAATCTTAATAGACGATCTTTTTTTAGTCGTCGAGCCATTCAGTTGATGATTCAGTGAACTATCAGACATTAGGCCACCTCATTAAAGTCAGTCTTGCCAATGCGGCGACTACTGGCACGGTAGGCGAGTAATAGTACCGCCATTGCTAATGTCAATAACACGCTGGCGGCTGCGCCAAATGGCCAGTCACGTGCATCCAAGAACTGGTTTTTGATGATATTACCGACCAATAAATTGCGTGAACCGCCTAAAATATCTGCGACGTAAAACATACCCATCGCCGGCAGCAGCACCAATAATACCCCTGAGATAATGCCAGGCGTCGTCAATGGTAATACGATATGCCAAAAAGTCTGGGTCTTTGATGCGCCCAAATCCTGTGAAGCGAGTAGCATGTCATTGCGTAAATCGGTAAATACGGCGTATAACGGCAACACCATAAATGGGAACAATAAATACGTTAGACCAGCAATCACCGCCCCTTGCGTATATAAAATATCGATAGGAGCATCGATGACACCTATCGCCAGTAGGGATTTATTAATCAAGCCGTTATTGGCAAACAGTAACTTGAGTGCATAAGTACGCACGAGGGAGTTGGTCCAAAATGGTAGGATTAACAGCATCATGAGCAGCGGCTGCCAACGCGTTTTGGCTTTGGATATCAGCCAGGCAAAAGGGTAGCCAAGTAACAAACAGATGATGGTCGTGATGCCTGCCATCCATAACGAATGAATAAATACACCGAAATATAGCGGGTCAATCATACGTATATAGCTGTCGATGCTGACAGGCAAGCTAATAAAAGCACTGCTATCACGGGTCAAAAAACTGACAGCGATGACCAAGATATTTGGTAATAACGCAAATATCAGTAACCAACCCCAAATCAGCCATAGCGTTGCGGTACGAAAAGGACTTTTGCTGCCTAAGCTAGGACGTGCCATCAGCTAATATCCTTTTGAGCCGCTAAATTGGCAGATTGACGATTTGCCTCATCATCAAGCGTACCGTCTTCTGGTAGTACCCACTCCCAGCCATCGACCCACGAGACTTTGACGCCTTCATTTAACTTGTAATCAAAGCTTGGGTCATCCTCATCAAAAAATTCGGAGGCCTTAATAATATGACCGTTTGTTAATTCAATGATGGAATCTAAGGTGCTGCCTTTATAGTTGCTTTCAATCACTCGCCCGAGTAAGCCACCATGTTCTTTATCATTGGGGTCATAAATACGTAAATCTTCGGGACGTAGCAATAAATTAACGATATCGCCCACTTGTACATCGTTAGCAAAATCAGGACGGCGTAAATTACGTAAGGTGGTCGGACCGTCTTGCGCTTGTGCTTCACAAACTTCGACTTCGATACGGCCATTGGTCACGCGACCGTCGCGATCTGGTTGGTTGGGATAAACGCCTCTGACTTCCGCTTTAAACAAGTTGGTCTCACCGATAAACTTGGCGGTAAATAAATTCGCGGGTGTTTCATAAATCTCAATAGGCGTGCCGATTTGCTGAAAAGTGCCATCTTTCATCACGGCGATACGATCTGACATTGATAGCGCTTCTTCTTGATCGTGGGTGACAAATACAAAAGTGATGCCAAGCTCTCGTTGCAGCCGTTTAAGCTCAGATTGCATTTGTAAACGCAGCTTATGATCGAGTGCAGATAGTGGCTCATCAAGTAGCAACAGTTTAGGACGATTGATGACGGCTCGTGCAATGGCGACACGCTGCTGCTGACCACCAGACAAGTCTTGTGGTCTGCGATTGGCTAAATGCTCCAGCTGTACCATGGCGAGCATCTCGCGCACGCGGGTTTGAATCTCATCTTTCGGTACTTTTTTGAGCTTAAGCCCGTAAGCAACGTTTTGCGCGACACTCATATGTGGAAACAAGGCGTACTGCTGAAACACTGTGTTTACGGGACGTTTATCCGCTGGCAAGCCTGCCATCTGCACGCCGTCTAGATAAATTGCCCCAGCATTTGGCTGCTCAAAACCAGCGATTAGGCGCAGTAAGGTTGTTTTACCGCAGCCTGATGGACCAAGTAGCGTCAAAAATTCACCGTGCTTGATATCAAGATTGATGTCTTTTAATACTTCAGTTTGATCATAGGTTTTTTTTAGACCAGTCACTTGCAGTAGTACTTTGTCATCTTGAGCTGATGCAGAGGCTCTGTGCATATTTGGCGGTGAATTGGTCATAATATTTATTCCTACGTGTCCGACATCGCAGTACAGCTATTTATTTAGGACACTGTCGTCAAGGTGATTTGATATGGATATAAGCGATGGGTGTAAACCCGATTTGGTCGCCGCGTATTATAACAAACCCTTGATATAAATCAGTGCAAGTTCGTTATAAGTTCTGCGAGCAACACGGTTACGCTGTCAATGGCTGTTGATGCTTGATAGTTCGGTGTTGTCTGTTTGATGCTCGGTTTTGGCTAATGCATTTCTGTTTTTCAGTTTCACTGCCAATTTTATAATTCTGTATGATTGGCAATAACTGCCATTCTATGACGATATTTAAACAAAAATTTTTATCATTTTTTGGTTTTTATTCCTATACAATCACGGTATGGCAGACAAACATAATGCGCCTGATAGGTTAGTAGCCATTTGCAAATCTATGTTTGAATACATGTGTGGAAAGCTGTTTATAACGCTAATATTATTAATGATAAAGGATGTCTTATGCCTAACGATACACGCCCGAAAACCGGTCAAGAAGCTCTTGCGCTTTTAAAAGAAGGCAATATGCGCTACATAGATAGTTTGACCACTACTGATCCAACAATGCAAAGACGACCTGAATTGGTTAAAGACCAAGATCCCTTGGCCATTATTTTGGGTTGCTCGGATGCACGAGTACCAGTTGAGATTGTATTTGATCAAGGCTTGGGTGATTTGTTCGTCATTCGAGTCGCGGGTAATGTCGTCGCGCCTTCACAGATTGGCTCGATTGAGTTCGCGGCCGAAAAGTTCGGTACAAAATTGGTGGTCGTGCTTGGGCATTCACATTGCGGCGCGGTCACCGCTTGTGTTGAGACACTGATCAATCCTGAGAAAAACTATTCGCCCAACTTGCAGTCGATTGTCGATCGCATTCGCCCAAGCGTTTATAACTTGCATGAGCTTGCCACTGCCAATGGTCAAGATGTCGATGCCGACGAGTTGGTCGATCGCTCTATCCGCGCCAACGTCCGTATGTCAGTTAGCCAGCTCAAACATGGCTCGCGGGCATTAGAGGACTTAACCAATAGCGGTCAATTGCTGGTCGTGGGTGCAGAGTATGATTTAGAGACAGGAAAAGTACGTTTCTTAGACAGCTAATTAATCGGTTAAATGGGTAGCACCCAGTGTGCGCTCTTACAAAACCCTCTCAATGCTTTCGCAATTTTTTATTATGATAAAAGGGTCAAGCGCGTAAAAATATTCACGCGCTTGTTTTTAAACTCTCTATTTTGTCAATATTAGGATAATTATGTCTATATTAAATACTGGCTCAGCCACCGATAATAATAACGAATCACTTATCGCGCAGCCGCCGAGTAGCGTAAATACTGATGGTGTTCAGCCTATCTCAGCACAGACGACAGGTTTTACTTTTAACCACACCATGCTACGGGTAAAAGATCCTGTCAAGTCGTTAGCGTTTTATACTGGTGTCCTTGGTATGACTTTGCTGGCGGTAAAAAAATTCCCTGATATGGGTTTTGATTTGTATTTTTTAGCCAAACTGACCGAAAGCGAGCGCGACAATTTGCCTGCGGGTGATGATTTGGAAATCTTTGCATTCCGTCAACGCGGTATCTTAGAATTGACCCATAATTATGGTACCGAAACGAAGGCTGACTTTAGCTATCATGATGGTAATGGTGAGCCACAAGGGTTTGGACATATCTGCTTTAGTGTACCTAGTCTCGCTGAATCGGTTGCTTGGTTTGATAAAAATAATGTCGAATTCAAAAAACGTCCAGAAGATGGCAGTATGAGAAACGTTGCCTTTATCAAAGATGTTGATGGCTACTGGATTGAAATTGTACAAGCAGATTTAATGGGCTAGCTTTACCCGCTGATAAGCCTATATGTCAGTTGGTCCAGTCAAATAATCAATTAATCGAGTGGATGTTACAGCTGCGACAGAATAATTTACTTAGCGCGTGATTTTAAAGAACAGTCTTTAACACAATATTTTCGAAATAAAAATCCGCCATATCAAATGACATGGCGGATTTTTTATGGCATCAATTTAGCAAGATTTAGTCAGTTTTGGCTTTAAAATCAGTATGACATGATTTACAGCTGGCACCAACTTGACCAAAGGCTGGTTTTACATCGTCGATGCTAGTGGCTGTTTGTGCAGCAGCGTTCAGCTCAGCAGTGACTTTTTGAAAGTTTTCTGCTTCTGCACGGAAACCATCGGCATTCGACCAAACGGCATCAGTGGCATTACCAACGGCTTCTTTATTTTCAAAGTGACTCCAAGGCGTAGCAGCGTTTTCTGCTAAAAATGCAGCTTGCTCTTTGAATACGGCGGCATCAAAAGTATCAGGTGCTTTCATCATATCACCCATGACGCCCATCGCATCACCATAGCTTTTCATACTATCTTGACGGGCTTTTACGTCAGGGTCAGTGGCAGTGCTACACGCCGTTAGACCTAAGGCGGCTGCCATCAATGTGATACCAAAGATAGATTTTAATGATTGGTTGGTATGAACCTGTGCCATGTGAATTACTCCTGTAAAATTGGCTAGTAGTAGGCGCGCTTATAAACGCTGGCTTTACATACTGTTTTTAAATAACAGCCTTTAAATGTTTCTTCTAAACACTGCTTTTGAATAAAGCATTTTGTTATAAAAATTACTCCATGATCTTTTGGAAACGCATTCGCTTCTAAAGGATTTTTCCAACAATAGTTCTTATTGTAACGGTTATCTATGCAGTGGTCATAAATTTAGTTGTTATATCATCGTAATTTTTGAGTCAGTGATCGTCGTTCATATCAATTTGCGCTCATATAAAAAGGTCAGCGTTGATAGCCGACCTTCTTGATATTCTCTAAAGGCAAGCTAGTAGATGCCTTTGTCTTTATTATATTCACACAAACTATAGAGTCAACCAATCGCGTGGTTTTAGATAAAAATCGGTCAATTCAAACTCAGGCGAACCTTCAGTCGGCTCAAAACGATAATGCCAGCTAGCAAGCGGTGGCATGCTGACTAAGATGGACTCGATACGACCATTACTTTGTAGTCCAAATAGAGTGCCGCGATCATAAACAAGGTTATACTCAACATAGCGACCACGGCGATAAAGCTGAAATTCGCGCTGTGCTTCGGTATAAGGGGCATTTTTACGCTGCTCAAAGATGGGCATGATACCGTCAAGATAACCGTTGCCGACCGCCTTCATAAAACTAAAGCAGGTTTCAAAGTCCCAGCCGCGACTTTCCGTATTGACATCATCATAGAATAAGCCGCCGATACCGCGCTGCTCATCACGATGACGTAGGTGGAAATACTCATCACACCATTGCTTAAAGTCAGGATAGACGCTGTCACCAAAAGGCGCGCACAGATCATGACAGACTTGATGCCAATGCACGCAATCAGCGAGTACGGGATAAAACGGCGTCAAATCAAAACCACCGCCAAACCACCAAATAGGGTCTTCGCCCTCAGCTTCAGCAACGAACAAACGCACATTGGCATGGCTGGTTGGGACGTTAGGGTTTTTGGGATGGACAACCAATGAGACGCCCATGGCTTGGGCTTTACGACCAGCGATATGGGGATGACGTGCAGTGGCTGAAGCAGGCAAATTATGTACGTGAATATGACTGAACATCACACCTGCTTTTTCAATCACGTCACCATCTGCTAGGACACACGAGCGACCACCGCCGCCTTCAGGGCGTTCCCAGTCATCAGGGACAAAGGTTGCATTACCGCCACCATCGCGCTCTTGTGCTTCTAAGGCTTGACAGATACGAGCCTGCAAATCGACCAAAAATTCACGCACACGCATGATGTCGTCATTGGCTGGCGTTGTTAAGTCTGCCGCTGGCAGATTTGGAAGGTTATCACTATTTGGAATACTCATAAAATATCTATTTATTTAGTGTATTGATGTCTATTTATTTATTGATGTCTATTTATTAAGGTGTAACGCGGTATTGAAATCTTTGTCTAATAAATGCCCCATGCGGTCGCGCTTGGTCGCTAAATATTCAGCATTCATATCGTTCACCCCAACCAATAAAGGCACGCGTTCCACGACATTAATACCGTGCTCGGTTAGATAAGCCACTTTGTCTGGATTATTGGTGATGAGTCTGACGGCGTCAACACCAATATGAGCAAGCATCGGCCCGCACATATCATAAATGCGCGCATCAGCGGGTAAGCCCAACATGAGGTTGGCATCTAAAGTATCATGACCTTGGTCTTGCAGGGCGTAAGCGCGAATCTTATTGGTCAGGCCAATACCGCGACCTTCTTGGCGTAAGTATAATATAGCCCCGCAGCCAGTCTCTTGTATTGCTTGCATCGCCGTGTTGAGCTGCGGCCCACAGTCACATTTTAATGAGCCAAAAGCATCACCCGTTAAGCACTCTGAATGAATGCGAATCAATGGAATGGTTTTTTCTGCTCGCGTGGTGTCCGTTTGACTCGGTGAGCTATCCGCCGTATGTTGATCGACGACAGGTAGACCGACAGTCAGCATCACATGTTCTTGACCTTCGTCGTTTTCGAAGATATGAATATCAAACTCGCCGTGACGAGTAGGTAGTTTGGCACTAGTAATAAATTGATATGACATTAATGTCCTGCATAAGCCGATAAGCGTGGCGGTAGAGGGTCTTTTTTAACCATATTAAAACAGCGATGACATCCTAGCTGTAGGATGATGCCAGTATAATCCGTTTGTAAATAGTGCATGCTGATTGTCTTTTTTATAAAAACACACAAAGTTCACAAACGACGCACGATGATTAAAGCGACAATTAAAAATAAATGCTATTATGCCATACTATTTTGACGGATACAGTGACAAGTCTTTGCCCTTACATTACTATGTCGTCACTAACATCCGATATTGATGCAGAATAATCAGGCATAATATTACCCCTTGTTATGAAAGCGTCAGAGCAATGTTCCATCGCTGTCTATGACGGTAGCGTATGTGCTATTCGGCGGCGCGCAGCTATTTATATGTTTATATAAAGGCTGCCTGAACAAATTTATGAACAGTTATATGGTCGATTACATCAATAATGGTGTAGATATTATTGACGTCACTTAGTTAGCATTATGCGCTAAGAGGCTGTCTTGTCAGCAGATTGGTAGGTATCGTACGGTTTATGCAGCAGTCACCTCATTCCCCACAGTCTCAGTCCGTATCTGCGCCAGCTGTCGATTCTGCTGCCCAGCTGTCGAATCTACAGCAGACTTATACTGTGATTCCACGCGTCCGTCCTGATACGCCTTTGCTGGATAGCATTGCAGCGCCAGCTGATCTTAATACACTGACAACCGCTCAACTTATCACGTTGGCTGATGAGCTGCGGCTATTTCTATTGTATTCAGCAGGTCAAAGCGGTGGGCATTTTGGTGCCAATTTGGGCGTGGTTGAATTGACCATTGCGCTGCATTACCTACTAGATACACCGCAAGATCAAATTGTTTGGGACGTGGGTCATCAAGCCTATGCTCATAAAGTCTTGACGGGTCGCCGTGATCAGTTGGCGACGATCCGCTCGAAAGATGGCTTGACTGCTTTTCCTGAGCGTGCAGAATCCGTTTACGATACCTTTGGTGTTGGGCATTCATCGACTTCAATCTCAGCTGGTTTAGGCATGAGCTTAGCACTGCGTTATCAACGTCGCACGCAAACCGTTGCTTGTATCATTGGTGATGGTGCAATGACCGGCGGTATGGCATTTGAAGCGATGAATGATGCGGTGCAACAAGATGCGGATTTATTGGTCATTTTAAATGACAACGATATGTCGATTTCTTGTTCTATCGGTGGTTTTTCACGGCATTTAGCGATGCTGTGGGAGTCAGGGTATCAGGTCGATATCTCTGATGAAGGCGAGCCAGTGCTCTGCCAGCGCCCTGATATGCAAGGCTTTGATCGCCGTAAGCGTCATAAAGAGATGCGCGATGTGCCGCAGTTAGAAGACAATTTATTTAAAGCGATTGGTTTTACCTACTTTGGTCCGTTTGATGGTCATAATATCCCTGAGTTATTGCGGGTATTGTCACTTGCCAAGCAGATGAAAGGCCCTGTTTTAGTCCATATTTATACCACCAAAGGCAAAGGTTTTGCGCCAGCTGAATTAGATCCCGTCGGCTATCATGCTATCAGCAAGCTTCCTGTCGAAGTCAAGAATGATACTCAGGCTGTCGCCACAGAAAAATCAGTGTCCAATACTAAACCTGCGTTAAAATACTCGCAAGTATTTGGGCAATTCTTATGTGATAAGGCCGCTGAAGACGATAAGCTGCTTGCCATCACACCTGCCATGGAAGAAGGCTCGGGGATGATTGATTTTGCCCGTCAATTTCCAGAGCGTTTTTTTGATGTAGCCATCGCTGAGCAACACGCCGTCACATTGGCTGCTGGGATGGCAACCCAAGGCGTCAAACCGATTGTGGCGATTTATTCGACGTTTTTGCAACGTGGCTATGATCAGCTGATTCATGATGTGGCTTTGCAAAACCTTGATGTGATGTTTGCTATTGATCGTGCTGGCCTAGTCGGTGAAGATGGTGCAACGCATGCCGGCGTATTCGATTTTGCCTTTTTACGCTGCGTGCCCAATATGCTGATCGCCGCGCCAAAAGATGAAAACGAATGCTACCATTTGCTCAATACGTGCTATGAATATCAAGGCTGCACGGCAGTACGCTATCCGCGTGGTGTCGGTACTGGCGCAGTTATCGCATCGCCAGCACAGACTTATAACGTTGGCGAGGCAGTGATAGAGTCGGTATTAGGTAATGAGGATGCGCCTAAAAAGCTGGCGCTACTCGTATTTGGTACCATGGTTGCGACGGCTCAGCAAGCGGCAGAAAGCTTAATTGACAATGATATAGAATCAGACTGTCAGGTACATGTCATTAATATGCGCTGGGTAAAACCTTTAGACACGGCATTATTAGAAAAGTTGTTAGAGCAAGGTATTACACACATTGCGACTTTGGAAGAGCACATGATTATGGGCGGCGCGGGCAGTGCGGTAAATGAGTATTTGCTTAACGAATCACCAGCCTTTAAAGACAACCGCCCCGCCGTTATTAATGTCGGCATTCCAGATCGCTTTGTCGCCCATGGCTCACAAGCAGAGCAAATGGCTGATTGTGGTTTAGATGTTAATGGTGTGGTAAAGCAGCTTGAACAGTTGCTGCTGTAAGTTATACCTTTGAACGTTTTTAAGTTTTTAAACTGTCATTTGGACAGAGTATTGGTTAAATAGATAAAAGCTCGATCGATAGAGCGAACGCCTACTTAGTCGTAGGTGCTGACTTTTTTACAACTTACGCAGTTTGTGATGACCACCAAAATTTGGGTTGGTTTGGCGAACGTCATGGTTTTTTTCGTTTTTTATCGAACAATTTTAGTATAATGCGATCATCGCTTTTAAATGGCGCATTTTTTTAATCGTATAAATACAGTGTGATGCAGCGGCTGATTGGCATGTTGTGGGCACAGAGTTCGTCTTATTTTTGACATTCATTCATCAAGCAAATAGGTTATTTATGGAACCCATGGTCGTCATCGCAGCACGTACTGCTGAAAAAGTTGGTAAAGAGATTTTATATGCGCATCAAAACCGCCATAAAATCGAATTGGATATTGAGTCAAAAGGGCTTGATGGATTGGTTACGCGTATTGATCGCTTTAGCGAAGAGCTGACGATTGAAACCCTAAAAGCCAGCTATCCAAATCACTCGTACTTGGGTGAAGAGTTTGGTATGCAAGAAGGTCGCGGTGAAGATGCAGACTGGTGCTGGATTATTGATCCGCTAGATGGCACCAAAAACTTCGTCCATGGTGTGCCGCAGTTTTGTGTGTCTATCGCCGTACAGCATAAAGGCGTGACCCAGCATGGCGTGATCTATGATCCTGTCCGTGATGAGATGTTCTCTGCTAGCCGTGGTAAAGGCGCGCGCTTGAACAATCGCCGCATGCAAGTGAGCGAGCGCAAAACGATTGATGGCGGTCTATTTACCACTGGTCATCCGCTTGAGCGTAAACGCAATGGCGAAGTCATCTCTTATGCCAAGCAGCATTTTGAAAGCTTGCAAAAAATCTCTGAAGCAGGCGGTCAAGTTCGTCGTTTAGGCTCAGCTGCGCTTGATTTATGTTATGTCGCTGCCGGTCGTTTTGATGGCTATTTTGAGATGTCTATTAAGCCTTGGGATATCGCGGCAGGTGAGCTTATCGTGACCGAAGCACGTGGCGTGGTGGTTGACCATACAGGCGCGCACAACTCGATGACTTCAGGCTCTATTTTCGCCTGTAACATTAAGTTATTGAAGCCATTGATGCAAGTGGTTGTTCCAACGTGGGGTGATGCATTTTAAGCACCACTTAAGCATAAGTATTAAGACAACTTAACACTAAAAAGCTGGTTCCATTATGGAGCCAGCTTTTTTGTTTTACCATTATTCTTATAGCCACCTTTATCTTCAACCGTAATGCCTTGGAACTTAAGCGCTTTACTGGTGGTTTCCAACAGTTGCAACTCTTCTTCAATAAGCGTTAGCATTTCTTGTACATGCGGCAGTGCTTTACTACAAGCCGTAATCCCAAATTCAATCTTATCTAGATAACTAGCAAGGGTGATATTCATTGCTTGACCATTGAAGACAATAGATGCAGGGTACAACGATTGTAAACGTGCACCATTCCAATATAGTGGTTTTTCAGAACCAGGCACATTAGAGATAATCAGGTTAAACGCCTGTTTTTTGGGAAATAGACTGGTCGCTAAATTGATACCTTCCCAAGCATAGGCAATCACGCTGTAGTTAATCACTTGGGCTTGATTCATGCGTCGAAAGCGGCGTTTGCCGTTATTCATACTGCGATGAATCAGTTTGATTCGGCTCAAAGGATCATCTAAATGCGTGCCCAAATTGGCCAGTACAAAGGATAATTGATTGCCTGCCACACTGTCATCCGTACGCAGCGACATCGGTACAAAAGCAATGAGCGGCTTGCTAGGCAGCGCATCCATGGATATAAGATAACGACGAATGGCACCCGCACATACCGCCAGCACCACATCGTTTTTACTGATATTTAGTCGCTCAGCAATATCGTTAAAACGCTGAATATCATAAGACTGCGCGGCTATACGCCGTGAGGCTGATATGCGTTTATTGAGCACACTCATCGGTGCATCAAAAGTACCGACATAGCTGTCATCACCGTAATTTTTCAAATTATCCAGCAGTTCGGTAAATACAGGCTTAATGGTAGATATTTGCTCTTTAATGATGCGTAATGCGGAGCGCTCTTTGGGTAAAATCGCATCGACTTGATTGCGATGGCGTGCCATTAATGACCAAATCGGTAGCGTTACTGGCTCAGTGGGCGATTGTGATAATGATTTTTTAACAAGGCGCATGGCAGCAATGCCATCAACCAACGAATGGTGAATTTTGAAATATAGGGCAAAACGCTCAGGGTCGCCTTCGTTTTCTGGTTGAATACCTTCAATCACATGACATTCCCACAATGGCATGGCACGATCCAACAGCCGACCATGCTCTCTTGAAACATACATCAACAACTCGCGAACCCGTGCAGGCTTTGGTAAGGCAACATGATGCAGATGATGCTCAACATCAAAATGCTTGTCCTTTTTCCAAAAAGCCAAATGCTCAAGCACTTGGTTAAAAGGAAAGGTAGGCGACACATCAGAATCTTGCATTTGTTTGACCAATTGGCAAACAAAACCGCTACCCGCATTCTCTGGCAATTCGAATAGGAATAGACCTCCAACATGCATGGGCTGTTTACGCGACTCAAGAAGTAAAAACAACTGGTCGACTGCTGTGAGAAGCCGCATAATAAATCCTTTTATGACGATAAGTTGAGTAAGAGTTACTTCTTTTATTATTATTTTATAGCTGACTTTTTATTAAATACTATGAATTTAATAATGGTTATTAAATTTAAAAGCTATTGAAAAAAGTATCCTGTTTGCGGTGAGCTGGCAGTCGCCATTTTGCGCATTGGCATACGACCCGCCAAAAACGCTGCGCGCCCTGCCCAGATGGCATGCTTCATGGCATGAGCCATCATGACTGGGTTTTGCGCATTGGCAATCGCCGAATTCATCAGTACACCATCACAGCCAAGCTCCATAGCCAGTGCTGCATCAGAGGCCGTACCAACGCCTGCATCGACCAATACCGGTACTTTGGCATTTTCGATAATAAGACTGAGGGTGTGACGATTCAGTAAACCAAGACCTGAGCCAATCAAGCTACCAAGTGGCATAATTGCCACACAGCCCATACTTTCTAATTCTTGAGCGACAATAGGGTCATCTGAGGTATAAACCATCACTTCAAAGCCGTCATCAATCAATACTTTGGCAGCTTTTAGCGTTTCCATCACATTCGGGTAGAGGGTTTTTTCATCGCCCAATACTTCAAGCTTAACCAGATTATGCCCACCTAACAGCTCGCGAGCAAGCTTACAGGTACGAATGGCAGTCTCAGCATCGAAACAACCAGCAGTGTTGGGTAAGATGGTGTATTTATCGGGGGAAATCACATCAAGTAGATTGGGCTCATTGCTGTTTTGACCAATATTGGTACGACGAATAGCAACGGTGATAATCTCTGCTGACGACGCGCCAATGGCGGCACCCGTTTCAGTCATATCTTTATACTTGCCCGTACCGACCAACAGGCGAGAAGAAAAAGTACGACTCCCGACCGTAAAAGTGTCTTGTAAAAGGGGCGTCGGATGAGTAGCAGTGCTTGTGTTCTCTGACATAACTGAAAATCCTAATGGCGAGTAAAACAAAATGCTATTATAACAAAATCATGCAATCTTACTTGCAGTCTTTTTTGGTTTAGCCAGTTAAGCATAATACGTTTGCCACGCTTTGACACGAGTTTCTTTCTGAGTTTATCTTTATCTATCAGGTCGCTTTTATGATGCAACTGCCGTACAGTTTTGCGAAACGCCATCAAATTTTGGCCATACTTGCCATTGATCCTGAGCTGCCAGCGACTTTGGTGCTGACCAAAGCCACGCCATTATCAGCGATTAATGAGGCAGTGCGATTTTTACAGCAGCAAGGTGTACGCGGTGTGCCCACTTATGAAAGCATCAGCGCCGATGACTTTGAAAAGCGCATGAACGCCGCTTATGCAGGCAATACTGGTGAGTCGCAGCATATTGCCGCTGGACTCGAAGACCATCCTGATCTTGATAGTTTGGCAGATAGTGTCCCTGAAACTGAAGATTTGATGGATCAACAAGATGATGCGCCTATCATTCGTCTCATCAATGCGTTGTTGTCCGAAGCGATACGTTTAAACGCCTCAGACATCCATATTGAAACCTTTGAAAAACGTTTAGTCGTTCGCTTTCGTGTTGACGGTGAATTAAAAGAAATCATTACGCCAAAACGCCAATTAGCGCCATTATTGGTGTCGCGTATCAAGGTCATGGCCAAGCTCGATATCGCCGAAAAGCGTGTGCCACAAGATGGACGTATCAGCTTACGGCTGGCAGGGCGTGAGGTTGATGTGCGGGTATCGACATTGCCATCGAGCTTTGGTGAGCGCGTGGTCATGCGTCTATTAGATAAGCAAGCAGGTCGCCTGAATATGACGTATTTAGGGCTGTCTGATAATGATTATAGCGAGCTAAAACGCTTGATTCATCGCCCACACGGCATTATTTTGGTGACAGGGCCGACAGGTTCAGGGAAAACCACGACGCTATATTCAGCACTGACCGATCTCAATGACCAAACCCGTAATATCTTGACCGCTGAAGATCCGATTGAGTTTCAGCTCGATGGCATTGGGCAAACGCAGGTTAATAATAAAGTCGATATGACTTTTGCCAAAAGTTTACGTGCGATGTTACGCCAAGATCCGGACGTGGTCATGGTTGGTGAGATTCGCGATTTAGAAACGGCAGAGATTGCCGTACAAGCGTCGCTTACTGGACATTTGGTTTTATCAACTTTGCATACCAACACCGCCATTGGTGCCGTCACGCGTCTGCAAGATATGGGCGTTGAGCCATTTTTATTATCGTCATCACTGATTGGTGTCGTTGCCCAGCGCTTGGTGCGTACTTTATGCCCGCATTGTCATGGTTGGCAAGTGGCTGATAGTGAGCAAGCCAAATTATTTACTGAAATTGGTATTGTGCCAGTCTCAGAGAATGGTGCTGAAACTTTAACAACTACACCTATCAATCTACCCAGACCAGTTGGCTGCGACAAATGCAATCAATCAGGGTTTAAAGGACGGACGGCGATATATGAAGTGGTGCCCGTTGATGATACCTTGCGCCGTATGATTCATAGTAATACCGCCGAGTATGAGCTAGAGGAGTACGCACGTCAGCAGACACCGTCGATTCGTGCGGATGGGTTGCAAAAAGTCATTGCAGGTCGTACAACGCTAGAGGAAGTGCTACGAGTGACGAAAGAGAGTGCCTTAGCTGATGACACGATACTTGTATAAAATAATTAAGGTGTGTTGGTGATTGTTCAACGTACCTCAGCCAAAGGGTTTGTATAGCAGATAAAAGATAACTGGCTATGGTAGCCAGTTATTTGATGGTCATTCTTTACGGCTTTTAATAATTTAACTTGTGACATCGCTATTATTTTGCAGCGATACATTCAACTTCAACGCTGGCACCTGCCGCCAATTCAGCGACGCCAAAGGCTGAACGTACCGGATAAGGTTTGGCCAATTCTGCTTTATAGACTTTATTAAAATCGTCAAAGTCATCCATGTCTGTCAGCATCGCCATACATTTGACGATGTCTGATTTTTGATAGCCATATTTTAACAGGGTTTCATTAATATTATCCAATGCTTGCTTGGCTTCGGCTTTGACACCACCTTTGACCAATTTGCCATCTTTAAAACCAATTTGTCCAGACATGTATAGCTTATCGCCCACCCGTACTGCTTCTGAAAAAGGATAATTACCGCCATCACCAAGAAACACAGGGTTAGACTTAGTCACACTTGCGGTATTTGCCATTGGCGCCGCATTCGCTGTCATAGCAAGGCCTAGTGAGCACGCGCCCACGAGCAACGCCTTAGTTAAATGGGCAGTCAATTTATGGGTAATCTTGGACATCGCTGTCTCCTTATTATACGTTTTTTTCACAATTTTTTTAAATTCACTATACAAGTTTAACAAACATAATGTCTTATCACACTAGATGACACATTATGTCTTACTTATGCTTAACCAGTTATTGGTCGTTTTGCTCAGCTTCGACTTCTGTTTTAGATTCAGTGTCAGCTTCTAGCGGCTTTTCGCTAGTCTTGCCTTGACGGCGCGCTTCTAACTCAGACTTAGGTATCCAAGCCCATGTCATCTCAACCACGATAGGGTCACGATCACTGTCAGATTCACGGTCATGAATGACGCACGGAATTACCATTTCACCTTTTGGCGTATTTAGGATGTCTAAGCGCTGTTCATCCGATAAAGACGCCACTGCTGCAATTTGGCCTTTTTTAATCGGGCGATAAAAATTAACCGCGTACGATTTAATCAATAGTACGCGGTCAGAGGGTAGGTTTAAACCCAGAATAAAACCGGTTGCTGTTTCGGCAAGTAAGGTAATGGCGACCGCATGAATAGAGCCAATATGATTTTGCACTGCTTTGGTGTTGTTTAAGCTCACCACGACTTGGTTGGGTTCGACCGTTTCATAATAGACGCCCGTTGTGCCCACATATGGCACCACTTTACCAAAGGCTTTGGATAAAATGCTCGAGCGTGCGCTGGCAGGTAAGTATTTGGTAACAGATAACAGTTTGGTGAATTGATTGCTGATGGGCTTGAGCGTGCTGTTGGGTTTTTCGACGGGCGATCTTGTGCTGTCAGAGGTTTTGGCTGGCAATTTATTGGTTAGCTTGCTAGGGAGTTTTTTTAATAATCCTGACATACAAAATTCCTTAATGTAGATAGATTAAATGACGCTTTGAGTGTTATATATTTCATCATAGCAGCTGATAGAATGCCTATTGTGCAAGCTGCCATGCTTACTATGGTACATTAACCGCCGTCTGCCTACTATTATTAGCATGAACTGCTGCGCTTATAAAATAGGGCTAACGTCATGATACCCTAGATGCTAGGAATGCTATCGCTCAATGCAATATCGTATCACTCAGATGCTTTCATAAACAGTGCTGCTGGATGCCATAAAGACAGCCACGCTATAATGATGACATTTTAGTGTATCTCATTGATGATTTTTCTTATTTCCTTTTTCTATGCTGGATGAAGCTATGCCTGACACGTCAATTTATGCGCCGACCAATATCATTTATACAGGCGTTGCTGGTACGGGGAAAACCTATCGACTGTTACAAATTGCTAAGCGATATACCGACTATCTGCCGAGAGCCGATGAGGCAGATTTGTTTGGGCAGCTATTGCAAGAGCTTAGCTGGCGTGAAATCGTATGTTTAGTACTTTTGGATTTCCAATCTAAACACCAAGACTTGGTAAAAGTGCCTGAAATCGTCAATCATGCGTTCTTTGTCGCGAAAGCCGCACAGAATGCCCGCGAAAAAAACCTAAGCAATACGGCTTGGTCTGTCCTTCAAATGCATAGCCCTATCAATTCAAAAACTGTGACTTATAAAAACCGTGCCAGCCAAGCCTATTTTGATAAAGATGAGGGTGGTGCGTGGTATTTGCTGCCAGAAAGCTTTGAGTTATTAACAGAGCTATCGCAGCAACTTGCCGAATTTCAGCAGGCGCAGCGTGATAACAGTGTCAACCAAAGCCAAGCTAACCCAAATCAAGGTTTTAGCCAGCAGCGTTTTACCATGGTCAGCTTCCATCAAGCGTATGGCTATGAAGAGTTTGTCGAAGGCATTCGTCCTGTCATGGTAGCGTCTAATCATGCAACGAGTAGCTCATCTCAAATGAGTTACGCCATTCAAGATGGTGCATTCTTAAAATTGTGTCAACGGGCAGCAAATGATCCAGAGCAGTGTTATGCCATCTTAATTGATGAGATCAATCGCGCCAACGTGTCACGAGTATTTGGCGAGCTACTCAGTCTAATTGAGCCAGACAAACGGGCTGGCATGGCAAACGCGATGACCGTTCATTTGGCCTATTCTGGACGGGCTTTTAGCATCCCTGCCAACATTGATATTTATGCCACGATGAACATCCAAGATCACTCGTTAGCACCACTTGATATGGCATTACGTCGGCGCTTTCGTTTTATCGAATGTCCACCGCAACCAGAATTATTACCCATCATTCATGTACCCCAAAACTCAGAAGCTGACAGTCCAGCGACGGTAGATTTGGCAAAGCTATTAGCTGGTTTGAATAATCGCATCACGCAAACAGTGGGAATGGAAGCGCAATTGGGTCATGCTTTTTTATGGTCAGTGACGGATCTTGGACAATTGCAAGCGGTGTTGGTCGAACAAATCATTCCGCAGTTAATGCAAGCGACGGGTGGGCAAGAGGGTACTTTGCAATATATTTTTAGAGATGAGCAGCAGCCACTGCAAGCACAGTTTATTCATGATAGTCACGCATCCATTAATGACAGTGTGAATGACCAAGTGAATGCTAGTAGTCAAAATCCGCTGTTTACTGGTCAAAATGCATTTTTCGGTCAGTCTATGAGCACATCTGGCTATAGGACAAATACCGACCTTATCGCGAGGGTAGGTGAATTTGCCAAATCCACTGTCTATCAACGTTTATATCCATAAAGGTGCTCAGCGTTGATAAATAATAGCTTTAGTCATAAAGTCATAGCCAATAATATTGATAGTGCTAACGTTAATGCGTTTGATGTAAATACCATCACGGTGTTTGAGCATCAGCGTCTAACAGCGCATGACTTCTTACGGGTATCTGATTTCCATTGGTTGATGGCGCAAGAGTTTGCGGTTTTTAGCATTAAGCGCAGACAGGGACAATGGCAGTTAAAAGTCGGACATTATATAGGGGTTATTTTACTGCCCAGCGGCATGACGCTTGAGATATTACCCAAACTCGCAGCAAAAACTTCTAGCGATCAAGTCGCGCAGCAATCATACCTTTCACAGAATGCCAGTCATCGCCCTGATATCAGGCAAACTCGCCAATGGGTGCAGGGCATGCTATCGGATTTGACCAATAGCAGTCATGCCAAAAACAAGTTACCCAATACAAAAAATCTAGGGCAATTTAGCAGTCAACTGGCGACACTATCGATAGACGTACTGCCATTATCAGATTGGCTTATCACGCAGTTTTTGCAGCGGCTGGCTCATTATCGACCAAGCAAACACTATCAGACGCAGGTCGATAATCAAGCATCGCTACAAGGTCGACTGCTCATCAAAGAACAATTGCGCCACAACAGCATGCAGCCGCATAAGTTTGTCTGTGAGAGCAGTATACTGAGCCAAGACATGCTAGGTAATCGGCTGATTAAGAGCACGTTGGTTTTGATGACACCTTTATTTTTTCAATCAACGCTATCGAAAGCAGATGCGCCTAAATTTTTGCAGGTTTGGCAGCGAGTAGCGGCGTTGAGTTATCAAGAGCTGACACAGTTAGAGTCGATATACAAGCAAGCAAAGCGTCAGTTAGCCGCTCAACCGCTTCGAGCACCGCAATTACAAGCTGCTCAGCAGTTGTTAGATATGGCTTATTGGTTACTAAGGCAGTCCAATGTGGCAACAGGTAATGGTATTGCGCCAAATAAACCATTCAAGCAAAATCTGTCGTCTCCGCGTTTATGCTTGCTGATTGATATGAATCAAGCTTTTGAACAATGGGCAAGTATGCGCATTGCCTCGATGTTTCAGCAAGTGAGTCAACAATATCAGCCGTTATATCAAACGCAAAGTATCTGGCTAACGGATGCAGAAGGGCGCGCATGTCTGTCTATACGACCTGATTTGCTCATATATAAAACTGATGCTAATGATAATTGTCAAAATCAGAGTAGCACTGCGGTTATTGAAGCTAGAGAAAAAGGTCACTATAGCCATGTCATCGATATTAAATGGAAGCATTTATCGCAGACAGCCAGCATTAGTGCCAGCGATGCTTATCAACTGATGAGTTACGCTCAGGCCTATCAAGCAGGGCAGGTGTGGCTGGTTTATCCAGTACAAGATAATGAGCGGTTGCCAGTTGCGCTCAGCCAACAAGTGCATGATTATAAAAAAACTGATGGCGCTAACAACCATGATAAGAGCCATAATATTGCTGATGAAAAGGTGAGTCCTGCGCCATTGTGGCTCGTACCGTTCAATGTTCTGACTGGTACGATAAACGGCGGCTTGCTTCCTGATTGGAATAGAGTATAATGAGCGCTGTCGATGAGTAAGTATCACTTAGCATCGTGGAGAAAAGGATTTGTCATAGTGGTTTTTATGATAAATGAGCGTTTTTTAAGTAATTTAGCAGTTTTTTTAAATTAATTAAAAATAGGTGTTGACACCATCGGCTTTTCCCCTTAATATGTGCACCTCGATAGCAAGGAACGTTAACAAGTTAGTGGCATTGCCAACAACGAGTTAATTAACAAACTATCGTGATAATAGAAATTTCGGAGTGTGGCGCAGTTTGGTAGCGCATCTGGTTTGGGACCAGAGGGTCGTAGGTTCGAATCCTATCACTCCGACCATCTATTTTTAAGAGCCTTACAGGCTTTTTTTTATGTATAATGGTTTAGTTTCTGATATATTTAAAACTTGCTTTAGTATATAAAAGTCCTCTAAGAGCGCCTGTAGCTCAGCTGGATAGAGCATCTCCCTTCTAAGGAGGTGGCCGCAGGTTCGAATCCTGCCAGGCGCACCATTTAGCCTGCAAATCTTGCCTCATCAGGCAATAGTTATGGCGGTTGTAGCTCAGTTGGTAGAGCCCCGGGTTGTGATCTCGGTTGTCGTGGGTTCGAGTCCCATCAGTCGCCCCATATTTTATTCTGCATTATCCTCTTCTTGTTCTACCTCATTATAAAAACCTTATTCTAAATAATAATACTTGCCATGTTTGGCTTTTTTTTGTGCCTGTATGATTGGTTTTAACCTATCTTACCCCCTGCGATTAAAATTTGTAGACTCATCAGCCCTTTGATTGTCTATTGATTTACTGGCCTTTTGTCTCATTTATTTTTATTATAGGTTCTCTTTTGAGACACTCGCTATCTCTGTACGTGCCTTAAACCTGCTTTGTTATTCTTTAACCGCCTTTATATAGAATAGCAAAATATAGAATAACAAAGGCAACGCTTTTAGTGATGCATCATGATAAGGTCTTAAAGCCCGTTGATATATTAGGTCATCCATTAAGAAGTGATCCATTGAAGATGATACGAGTGTTAAGAAAACCAAAGGTCAGTTAAAAAATATATTGAATAGATTAAGTAAGGCTAAGACCGTAATAGGGATGTGAGTGCTTGTCTGAGATGCGCTGCTATGGATCTTATATTATTGAGGAAGTGATTAATGGACGCATTGAGCGTATTGCTACAAAACGTGCATTTGTTTGAAACCAAGTATTATCGTTTGAATGGGACTGGTAATTGGTCTTATTCCATCACTAGACAAGATACGATTTTATTTTATTTAGTGATGTCTGGGAGCTTTTGTATCGACGTCGGCAATGGTTTGCGACAGGCGCACGCAGGCGATATGATTATGATTCCCAGTGCCCATAAGCATGTGAGCTATGCCTTAGATCATAATGGTGACGATGCGCTACCGCTAGATGAGTTGCTGACTCATTGTAAGGAAAACACCCTTGATATCGATGGCAACGGTGATCCTAACTCGTCTCTGATATTGATTGAATGCAAGTATGACAAAGAAATGATACGTCCTTTGTTGTCTGTGCTGCCTGCGATTTTGCCTGAAATCAATGATGAGTCTGATGGTAGGTTTGAGGTCATTGATGTCGAGATTAAGCTGCTGACCTTAGAAGCCGAGCGTGAGCGCATGGGCAAGACCGCGATCATCAATCATTGGGCAAGTATTATGATGATTGAATGTTTGCGGGTTTATATTGAAAGTTTGCCTGAGGCCACAGAGAATTGGCTAAAAGCCATGAAAGACCCGTTTTTGACCAAGGCGTTAGCAGCGATGCATCAAGCGCCCAATCAACACTGGACCATTCATAAGCTGGCTGAAGTCGCAGGAATGTCACGCTCGAGCTTTGCGCAGCGCTTTAAAGATACAGTTGGTATGCCGCCGCTGACTTATCTAATTGATTATCGCTTGCGCTTGGCGGCCCGTTATCTACGCTTGCAGCAAAACAGTATTGGCCGTATCAGTGAGTTGGTTGGCTATGCGTCAGACTCGACCTTTAGTCAAGCATTCAAGCGCGTTTATGGGTTATCACCAAAAGCCTATCGTCAACAATATCAACAAGAAAACATCGCATAGCGTATCGTTAATACACCATAAAAGCGTTAAGGTTGCCATTAGGCCCTTAACGCTTTTTTGTTTTCTCATAGTGAAGTATGAGACTTTTATGAAGATATTTCGTCTATTGTTGACAGGTGTTGATAGAGAGTATTTTGACGATGGACAGCTGACAATGTGCTTGTGTTCAGGTACTATGGAATAATGAGTCATTTAGGCGCGAACGCTTGTTTTTAGCGTAAGATATGTCACTGTATGGTGGTCAGATCGTTTGTTCTAAATGATATTTATTTTTGCTGCTGATGGTATGTTATGACTGAACCGACCGCAAAGCCACGCGCAGGAGCCAGTAGCCAACAAGGCTCAGCTGTGCCCGCTAAAAAACAAAGCGATATGAATCCAAGCAACGTCAAGCATGGTCGAAAAGACAAGGCGGGTGCGACACCTGACAAAGCGATGTTATTGGCACTGTTTACGCTGCCAGATATTGAAAAGGCAGTCGTCAAAGAGACAGTTGTTAAAGGCGCAGCTGATGAGTTGTCTAATACCCATAGCAGGGTGCAGCAGCCTGCTGCTAGCGAGATGAATATTGCCGAGCAGCGTGTGGCACTGTATCGTACCCAGCATGAGCGTACGCGATTATTATATATGGCATCCGCTGCCACGCGACCTACTTATTTGGTACAAACGCTCAAATCACAATTCGCAGAACATCAGCAATACTTGCTGGCACAGCAGCTTGATAAACGCGGCTTGATGGATACCGATGGATTAGAGCGTCTTTGGCAGCAACTGCATGTGGTCGATGACATCATCGCTGATATTGTCCGTCATATGCCAGCTCAGCAACAAGCAGGTTGGCAACTGACCACTCAGGATGGGCGAAATCCGCTATGCTTTGCCACCGTTGGCAAATTAAAGAACAGTAAGCCTATTCGTGATCAAGGCAGTCTAAATAGCTATGTGCTTGGGCACTTCGGCGTGAGTAGTTTTACCTATGACCGCGGCTATTATATTGGACATGTCGTTGGCTACTTATTCAGCTGTTATTTTTGTGCCCATCTATCTATTAGCTATGGTGTTACGGCACTTGGTTCGCAGGTTATAGCTGATTACGATTACGCCAGTCTTGAGACGCCATACATGGTTAGACTGCTACAAGGGCTGGATGGCTACTGTAAAAAACGTATTTATCAATTGGCAGTTATCTGTGCACGATTGAGTGTCTTTGCCAGTGACAAGCGTATCGAGAGAATGCTCATTGCTGAGGTCAACGACTTCGATAAAAAATTGCAGCAGCAGCACTTGGATGTTTTGTTATTGCAAGGTTTGATGCCAGACAGTAGCGATTCTACGCCGCTTTTTTAAGCCATTGGATCTCGATAGATCTCCTTTATAAGTCCTTGTTTATTACCTTTTCTTATTGACCACTTTAGGATATTCGCTGCTATGCCCGCTTATCATTATAAAGCGTTAGATGACCATGGCAGTGTGCAAAAAGGCTTGCTCGAAGGTGATTCTGCGCGACAAGTTCGCCAGCAGCTGCGTGATAAACAATGGACACCCGTTGAAGTCAGTGCCGTCAATGATAGACAAAACCAGAATAAAAACCGCTATAAAAAACCGTCTGCTTACGAGTTGGCATTGCTGACCCGTCAATTATCGGTATTATTGGCAGCGGGTATTCCGTTAGAGGAAACGCTTGCCGCCGTCGCCAAACAATCACCAAAAACCCATATTAAATCTCTCATGCTTGCCGTGCGCTCGCATGTATTAGAGGGTTTGAGCTTGGCGCGAGCATTGCAGCAAGCCGCCAGTTTTCCACCACTATATATCGCGACCATTGCGGCAGGAGAAAAGTCAGGTCACTTAGATTTAATCTTGAACCAGTTGGCAGATTACACCGAAAACCGCTTTGCATTGCAAAAGAAAATCCAAGGCGCAATGGTTTATCCGATTGTGCTGATGGTGATGGCAGTCGGCGTGATTATGGGTTTGATGAGTTTTGTGGTGCCCAAAATTGTCAAAGTGTTTGAGCAGTCTGAACAGGCATTGCCGCTCATTACCCAAATTGTTCTTAGCCTATCTAATCTTATTACGCAGTGGTGGTGGCTGATGCTGCTAGTATTGGCCGGAACAGCGTTTTTGTTTTATCGTTTTGCGCAGACGCAAGCGGGTAAGTTAGCGATAGACAGCATCGTGCTAAGACTACCGATATTGGCGCGGTTATCAAAAGGGCTGAATGCAGCACGTTTTGCCAGTACATTGGCGATATTGGTACGCTCAGGGGTGCCGTTGATTGAGGCATTGCATATTGGTGCGGCGGTGACGACCAATTTACACATTCAAAAAACCATCATCACTGCGGCTGACAGGGTGACGGAAGGCTCAAGCTTATCGAGTCAATTAGAAAAGTCCAGTTACTTTCCGCCGATGATGGTGCAAATGATTAAAAGTGGCGAAAACTCAGGTGAGCTTGAGAGTATGCTCAGCCGCGCCGCCAATATGCAGGAAGCAGAAGCCACTAACTTTATCAGTACCTTATTGTCGCTACTTGAGCCGTTGATGCTAGTGCTGATGGGCGTGGTAGTGATGATTATCGTAATGGCAGTGATGCTGCCGATTGTCAATATGAATGATCTGGCAGGATAATGAGCACTTAAGCCTTCTGAGCTTGTGTGCCTCCCGCTCACATTTCTATTGTAGCCATCTTACTAAATATTACGCTAGCTTTCTTAAGATTTGCTTACTGTTGTAGATTGTTGACTGAGTCACGTTTTTATTAGGGTAAAGCCAGCCATCAAGCTATAGTAAGCGTCAGTCAAAAGTTATCCTTATAAATATCATTCGTCATGCTGTGGTTCAATATTGATGCTTATAAAAGTTAAAGTTCATAACAATATACTTGCGGCGCTAGGGCGTGTCCTTATTTTAAAAATAGTGATAAAAATGAGATAAATTACCGTCAAACAAGGAAAGTAGCGCAAATAATATCGAGATATTAACAAGCTATTTGACGATGTTTGGCAAAATTTAGCTATTTTTAGGCCATTTAGAAAGTAAACGATTGAATTGAGGACACGCCCTAGATAAAAATAAAATCATGGTTTATAGTGATAATCGTTTCAGTGCTCATTAATACGCCGATTATTAATGTTACTTAAATGCCACTTTTCCTATTTACATCACCCTGATGCCAAAAGCGATGACAAAAGCGATGACTATAATTGACAAAATTCAAGTAACTACTATGCCAACAAGTGCTATGCCAATAAGTGCTATAAGTGCCAACAAGCCAGCTCCTACGAGAGCCAACAAGCCACTGTCTATGCGTAATAACCAGTCTGGATTTACTCTGATCGAGATCATGGTCGTGATTGTAATCTTGGCAATTCTTGCAGGCTTGGTTGTCCCGAAAGTGGTGGGACAAAGTGATAAAGCTCGCGTCAAGACCACTGAAACAGCGCTTGCTACAGTATCCAACGCCCTTGATATGTATAAGGTTGATAATTCGCGCTATCCGACTACCGCACAAGGTTTAGAAGCGTTAACCACCCCGCCAGCAGAGGCCAAAAACTACCCAGATGGTGGTTATATCAAAGGCGGCTATCCAACAGATGGCTGGGAAAACGAGATGCAATATGTCGCCCCAGGCAGTGAAGGTCGTCCTTATGATTTATTCTCGCTGGGTGCAGATGGCCAGCAAGGCGGCGAAGGTCAAGATGCTGATCTTTATGCCCAATTATAAGTATTAGCTTGATGAGCAATTAAATATGGGTAGCTAACGATCCCTTACTCCATAGTATGTTTATTGGTGACGGTCGCTCTAATGCTCTTAAATATCAACCAATAAGACCTTATTGGTTGATATTTTTATATCAGTAAATAAATGGCGTGGCATTCCATAGGGAGTGTCAAACCATCCATTTTTCCAACAAGCTATACGTTTGATACCAGTCATATCGCCCCGCTCATTTGTCATTAAAATCAGCCAGTAGAGGTCATTGCTCATGTTTACCAACAAACTCAACTCACAAGCCGTCATTACAAATAAACGAGTCTCTAAGTTGCCTCACGCACTTGCAATCATGAGTACTTCATTGATGATAGGGTTGTCGATGGCATCTATGAGCGCTCAAGCTGCAGGTTTGGGCGAGTTATTTGCTAATAATGGTGCTGCAAAATCGAAGTTTTTGCCTGTCGATAAAGCGTTTCAAGTTATTAGCAGCACGAAAGCTACCTCTAAGGGCACGCGCTTATCTATTAATTTTGATATTACGCCAGGTCATTATGTCTATAAAGATCAGCTTACTCTCAGTTTTCCTAAGGGCGTGAGTGCAACTCCCTTTACTTTTAGTCAGTCGCCGGTCTCCATTGACGACCCAACCTTTGGTAAGGTTCCCGTTTTTACCCAAAAAAACATGGTAGCAACCACGACTCTGACTACTAACAATGGTAAAGGCGCAAAAAATGCACCGATTGTCATTGGCTGGCAAGGCTGTGCAAAAGCTGGGCTATGCTATCCGCCAGAGAAAATCAAAACCACGGTTGATATCGCCGTGACACGCAAATAGACCACAAGCCGATCGACTCAAATATTGGTAATAAATAGCATATTAGGTAATAAATAGGTAGCTCTTCATGTCCATCAAGACAATAGAAAAAACACCATCGCTAACGGTACATCGCTCGTCCAAAAAATCTTATCTACTAGCATTTGCGGTCTCTAGTAGCTCGTTGTTTACAGGACTTGCTGCGATGCCCATGATGACGCACGCGGCAGGGCTGGGTGATTTATTTAGCAGTGATAAAAATGCGGCACAGACGAAGTTTTTACCAGTGGACAAAGCCTTTCAAGTCAGTGATAGCAGTAAAGCTACCAATAATGGCACGCGCTTAGCCATTAACTTTGACATTACGCCTGAGCATTATGTTTATAAAGACCAAATCAAACTGACGTTGCCAGCTGGCGTGACCGCCGCGCCTTTTACCTTTAGTCAAAAGCCAGTTTCAATCGATGATCCGACATTCGGAAAAGTACTGGTGTTTGACCAAGCGAATATGGTGGCTACGACGACCTTGAGCAGTAGTAATGGTAAAAGCGTCAACGATGCCGCCGTGATGATTGGCTGGCAAGGCTGTGCCAAAGCAGGGCTATGCTATCCACCTGAAAAAATTAAAACGACAATTGATATCACTGCTGCAACGCCACAAATTGCAGGAAATAGCGCCAGTACTTCTACTCAAGAGGTTGCTAATAACAACAGTCTGACAGATAATGACAACACCGCCGAGTCAAGTGAAACGGTTGCCGATAGTCTTGCAGCAGAGCAAGCGCTGACTGATGATGGGGTGATTGATTATGCCTTGTTGGATGATGAGGCTTTAGAGGGAGAGCTTGGCGCTACCAATACGATTTCTGGCGCAGATAAACAAGGCGTCGATGGCACTGCGACAAGTGAAGTTCCTACGACAACCAACAATACTGTTGCTGGAAATAATGCCACTGATAGCGATCCTTTTGGTTTGGCTTCTCATCCTTGGTTGGCATTGGTATTATTGTTTTTAGCAGGGCTGGGTTTGGCACTGACACCATGCGTACTACCAATGTTGCCAATCGTTGCCAATATCGTTGCCCGTGAGGAAAACCCAACGGTGAAACGCGGTGTTATTCTCACCACCAGTTACGCTATTGGCGTGGCAACAGCTTATGGTATTTTGGGCGCAGTTATCGCCGTGTTTGGTGAATCATTAGGCATTATCGGCTGGCTACAAAACCCCATTATCCTGATTGGTTTTGCGATTGTTTTTGTCCTACTTGCACTATATATGCTGGGTGTGTTTAGTATCCGCTTACCGAGATTTATTAGTAATAAAATGCAAGGCTTGAGTCAAGCAGGGGATAGCAAGCTGGGTAGTACGGGCGGTAGTTTAATCGCGGGTTTCTTATCTGCGCTCGTAGTATCGCCTTGTGTTTCTGCGCCATTGTTTGGGGCACTGCTTGCCGTATCGACGATTGGTAGTCCACTACTGGGTTTTGCGGCTTTATTTATGCTGGGTTTTGGTTTATCCGCACCGCTTATCTTAATTGGTGCCACCCAAGGTAAAATTATGCCGAAGGCGGGCGCGTGGATGAACTGGGTCAAGCAAGGTTTTGCCTTATTGCTCTTTGCCGTTGCTTTATTATTAATTGAGCGCGTCTTTATCTCACCCGTGATGCTGATGGTATGGGCGTTATGGTTTATGGTTGTAGCGATGTGGGCGTGGAGTTGGTTGGGTAAAGGTCGTATGCTGACCCAAGCATTGGGATTAATCGCTGGTATTTGGGCAACCTGTTTAGTTATCGGCGCGGCGTTGGGTAACGATGATAGCTTGCATCCGCTGGCATCTTTAAGTGCTGCTCCGATGATGCAGACGACTGGTCAGCCAGCCATGAGTAATACAACAGATAAAACCGTCACAACGCTGACTGAGTTAGATGCCATTATCGCCGCCAACCCTAAAGTGCTTGTCGATGTCACTGCTGAATGGTGTATCGAGTGCCGTATTATGGATAAAAACTTATTTCATAATCGTCCAGCGCAGATGCAGGATTGGCAGTTGGTGAGACTGGATATAACAGAAACTACGGACGATTCTAAAGCAATCTTAGCGCGCTATAAATTGTTTGGCCCGCCAGCATTGCTGTATTATCAAGACGGTCAGTTGACCAATCAACAAGTAGGCGAGATTGATCGTCCAGAATTTGAGCAAACGTTGACGATGCTTAATAATTGATATCTTAATAACTGATACTTAACAAAACGAATAAGTCTTTTCTAAAGGCTTAACAATACAAAAGAGCCAATGTACTATTCATACAGTACGTTGGCTCTTTTATTTTTATCAATGGTTACCTGACATCCTGATGCTAAGCATTTGGTTTAGCGTTGATTATTGATATTTACATTGGTATAGGGCAGCGATAACGCTAGTATAGTACACACATTTTCATTACAATAAAGCAACAATGCTGAAGGCGCATTACTCGTTGTAATTGCTGACTTCTATGTCTGAATGTCATTGGGTTTATTTTAGCGATGACGCTAATGGTCATACTCATTATCTTATATACTCTGCTGGCGATAATGTCAGTTAGATAAAGGACACTTATGTTTTCCCATATCACCGCACAGCGCCGCCCTATGCCTCTTATTACAGCGCGCAAAAACACGTTATTTCAGACAAGAAAGCATTATTTGAATATTGCTGTTGGTCTAGCGCTAACCTGCTTTACCGTGCAAGTCCAAGCTGCCGATAAAACTCAGAGCGATAATGAGTTACCAGTACCGGAGGCAGTGTTTGAGTTTGAAGACTATCAGGTGTCACAGGATGCCAATACAGCTGCGCAAGATCGCCAAGTAGTCAGTAAAGAATTTATCGCCCAGCAAGCAAAATTGTTTTTTGAATGTACCCAAGTGCAGACCAGTGCCGCACGTTTGGCTTGCTTTGACAAAGTGGCTGAAGAAGGTAAAACACCGAGCTACACCACAACTAAGCAACCAGTAGATTTGGCAAAAACCTTTCAAAGTACGCTTTCAGGTAATCCGCAAGTTGTCTTTGTAGAAGAGAAATCTACCATTGCTGGTGCTAATAATGCCGCTACTGACTCAGTGGCGCGCGCGCCTGCTACTAATGAAGGTTTAGACACCGTTGGGCTAACGCAAAGAGAAGCACAAGTTTTAGAAAATGTTGGGGTCACTCAAAAAGATATCGAAAAATATACACCGCTTAGTTTATCCTATGATCTCGATAAAAACAGTGAGCGTGGGACTTGGACCGTCAGACCATACCGACCGACCTATGTATTGCCAGTATTTTATACCTTTGACCCTAACCTAGATCCAAGCACGCCGTCACAGGAAACTGAGTCCTTTACTTCTAATGACATACGCAATACTGAACTAAAATTTCAGTTGTCTTTGAAGACCAAAGTTGCCGAAGACTTATTCGATACCAGTGCTGATTTGTGGTTTGGTTATACCCAAGAGTCACATTGGCAAGTGTATAACGAAGACAACTCGCGACCATTCCGTGCCACCGACTATCAGCCTGAAATATTTTTGACTCAGCCAGTGACCGCAGATTTACCTTTTGGTGGTCGTCTTCGTATGCTTGGTGCTGGTGCCATTCATCATTCTAATGGACAAGACGATCCGTTATCACGCTCATGGAACCGTGCTTATCTCATGGCAGGGGCAGAGTGGGGTAAGCTATCAATCGTACCGCGCCTGTGGGCTCGAGTGAATAGTGAAAGCAGCAGCAGTGAAGACAATCCAGATATCGAAGACTACATGGGTTACGGTGATATCAAATTCTTATATGACTTGCCTGATCAACAGAGTCTGAGCGGTACATTGCGCTACAATCCAAGCACCAATAAAGGGGCGGCGCAAGTCGATTATATTTATCCATTATCAGAAAACGTTAATGGCTTCGTTCAGGTTTTCCAAGGCTATGGCGAATCCATCATCGATTATAACCACGAAAACACCTCTATTGGCTTTGGTATCGTACTGAATGATTGGAAAGGTTTCTAATATCAGCGCACATTTTGATAATCGTCCATGCGACTTTTAGCGCCTTATCAAACTGGACTATGGCTGGCAGAGTATCTCGATATACGCTGCCAGTTGTGCCGTGTTTATCGCAGCACGCCCCAATCTCAGCTATCTCAAAATTACCTTTTATCAAATATTCGTAGCTTGCCAACGGCTGATTCTATACCGCACTCCCTAAAACCCCTGCCAAACGATCCTTCATTTTTTGCTAATTTGCGCCAGCAATTTAACCACCGTTTTAACAGCGGACTACTTTGCTCGCATTGTCATGACAATATCGCGTGGTTGCCGAAACCCTTCAATGTTGATATTGCTGCTGGTATGGTTTTATCTATCCAAACGGCGACTTATTATGAGTATCCGCTGCGTCAAGCGATCAGAGCTTTTAAGCATCATGAAGACATGACCAAATTGCCGTTATTGTTACATGCTATACGTCAGCTACCACGTCCTCATGGTTGTCATCATGATAATAGCGTGATTGTCGCCATGCCAACAACCGAGCAACGACTGGTCAAACGTGGCTTCGATCCTGTCAGTATTTTATCCGCGCAATTGTCTAAGCATTGGCAGATACCTTTATGGCATGGTGTAAAGCGTATTGACGACACTGTCAGTCAGCAAGGGCTTACACGTGCTGAGCGCCTGAGTAATCTAGACAATGCTTTTGTTTTAATCGAAAAACCTCCTGTGAAACGCTTATTATTGTTTGATGATGTTGCGACCACGGGTGCTAGTTTACAAGCATTGGGACGTACACTGCTTACCTCGTCTGAGACAGTCACCATGTCAGATATTCAAGCCAATCATAAATACCATCTTTCTGCCTATGCTTTAGCGCATGGAAATCAGTCTTAAAATCTGTTCCTCTCTATTGTTAATTACTAATATGTTGCTAATATGTTGCCTTAACGCTATATTATTAAAATAATATATGTTTATTTGTTATTAATATCCAAGATATGATGCTTATCACTCAATAGCATTGCTTATAAAATGATATTTTCTAAATAGCTTGCATAACTGTTATGGCTATTGTTATTTCTATGCAAAACTTTTGTCAAATATTATGGAACAAAAATTGCAGTATTTTGATTAAATAACAATAAAAAGACGGGCAAAAATGATACGAAAATATGAATTCATTGTTGATGTTTTTGGTCCAGTATTGGTATTAGACAAACAATAGTTATTATAAAATTGCCGTTATAAATAGGGATTTGATGTGAACGCATCTACAAATAATCTACCACTTACGCTACGAACAACCAACTCAGGATTTACCCTGATTGAACTGATGGTAACGATTGCTGTGCTTGCCATTATTGTCGGTATTGCAGCGCCGAGTATTAGTACTCAGCTTGCCAATCAGCGAGTCAAATCGACAACGGCTACACTTGCTAATGCGTTAAAAGAAGCAAAAAATGAAAGTTTGATTCGTCGTCAATCTATTACTTTAATCTATAAGGATAGTAGTAATCCCAAAGTGATAAATATTACTAATGCAGATTCGGCGATAATAGCAAGCTACCGTTACGATAGTAAGAGTATTATTAAATCTTCTAAAACCAGTATTAAGTTTGAACCTAGCAAGCGTGTTGATGCGGCAGTTACCTATACTATATGTGATGCAAATACATCGACTATACCCAAAAAGGTTAATGTCAGTAAACTTGCTAACATCGATATTAAGACGGGAGTGTCATGCTAACAAATAAATTAACTTATCAGCGTGGTGTTGGTTTGATAGAGGTGTTAGTCGCCGTATTATTGCTATCTGTTGCAGTATTAGGCTTTAGTGCACTACAAGTACGAGCTATCAGTGCAACAGATGAAAGTCTTGTACGAACGAAGTCTTTAACGGTGGTTCGTAACTTGGCTGAAGTGATGCGTGCTTATCCTGAGGCTTATGTTACTGGTAGCGGTACGACCTTTACTAGTTCTGCTTCAGATGTTTCGGGGGCAACACCAACTATACAAGCTGTCATGAGTAGCTCAGCTACTAATACGGTCACTGTTTCTAGTAACAAAACCAAGGCTGATGGGACGATTGTTAAGGATACCAAAACAATTTCGATCTTAGCTTCAGGTGCCAATTGTCTCTCTACAGAAGTTGAAACAGTCAGTGGTAAAAAGATACCAAAACAGCCCTGTAGTATAGATCAGCTTGCTGCTCGAGATGCCTTGATGGTCAAAAAAATAGCGGCTGATGAAGAGATTAAGCTTGCGATTACGACATGTCCAGGTACATCAGCAGAAGCTATTCAACAGCAGATGTGTATCGTTACTGCATGGAACGATACAAAAGCTATTATGAGTGATAGCGATACAAAGGCTTGCGCGACAAATAATGGGGTATATAAAACTGGCAGTCACTGTCTGATATCGGAGGCTTACTAATGATTGAGCAAAACCAAACAAGTCATCATCAGCTTAACCGTTATCCAGCAGCTGTATCAGGCTTCACGCTTATTGAGCTTATGATTTCTTTAGTACTGGGTCTACTCATTTCTGCTGCAGTCATGCAAGTGTATTTAATCAATACTCGAACCATCACAGTGCAGCAGAGTGCATCAGAAGTGCAAGACAGTACTATTTTCGCCATGCAAGCATTGGAAGATCATATTCGAATTACTAACTTAGGTAATCCCATTACTAGTATTAATGATAAAACCAATCACGGTGGTGTGGTTTTAACAAAAAGTAATTTAGGCAGTGGTAATACCACTGATGTTAAATATTTTACGGCTAGCACTGGCAGTACAGATTGGACTGGGTTATCTAATATAGACAGTATTGGCAGTGATCAACTGACTATCCAATATAAAAATATCACTCCAAATCTATTATATGATTGTGAAGGAACTGAAGTGGCAGCCAACAGCAATGATTGGATTGTTGAACGTTACTTCATACGTTCATCTGGTAATACAACAGGGGAGCTTGCTCTAGCTTGTGATGCTGGACGCGTTAATGATACTGGTATTGTTACTTCTGCTTTCACTGGCAGTGGTGAGATTATCGTACCCACGATAGAACAATTTAAGGTGCTACTAGGTACTCAGACAGGTGTCGATGAATTAACCTACCTGCCAGCTAAGACATACTTAGAGTTGACAGATAAACCGTCGATTACCACTGTCAAGATCGGTGTTATTGTCCGCAGTGATACGCCTTTAATAGCAGATGCTGATAAAGAAACATTTACCCTTCTTGGTAAAGAGCAAACACTGAAAGCTGACAGTACACGTAAGAAATACTATCGCCGTAGTTATGAGTCAACCGTTTTGTTACGTAATGCTCGTGTCATGGCTTTGACGGGCGTCTCGGCTAGTAAATAGTTGTGCAAAATTATAAGAAGAGAATAATATGTCAAATACTCAGCAGTCTTATTATCCAAAAGTGTCTCTGTCTAGTCAGCAAGGCGCAGTATTGATCGTGGTATTACTGTTTTTAGTATTGATCATATTAGCGGGCGTTATCGCTGTTAAGCAAAGTACGACTGACCTGCGACTAGCCACCAGTGACCAAATCAATACCTTGCTATTACAGTCAGCAGATAACGCCAATCAGAATATTGAACAAAGTATCAATGGCAGTAGTAGTGCCAGTATTTATGACGATATGCTGTCACGTAGTGGCCCGTTTGGGCACTTCATCTTAGATACCAGTAGCACCAACCATGAATATGTTTTTTGTTTCCGTCCTCGTAGTCTGTTTTTTGACATTAATAAGACAACCATTACTGTACCTGGTGGGGGTAATATACTAGGCGCTGGCAAAGGCTATTGTAATCCTGCTAAATCTGCTGACTATGTCAGCGAACGTAATGCGAGCATGACCCAAGTAAATATATCACTGACACCACCAAGTGCTAGCAATGAAGCATTTGGTAGTTATACGATTGGTCAAGACAGTGGCACAATTTCCAGTCAAGCGTTTATGTTTGATATCAACAGCACTTCTGTACTACCTGCTTATGCTGATCCAAAGGTCAATGGTAAAGATTGTTTTGAGCAGACTAGTAAAGTCGATAGCGTGAGCAATAAAGAAAACACTATTGGTGGTTGTATGATAAAAGCGGGTGTTCCCAGTAAAGTCTTGTATGAAAAGGCTAACGTAGAAAATAAATCAGAGCGTACACAGTGTGTTGACTTTGGTAAAGGCAGTGGCCTACGTTGTACGCTTCCTTCTACCTAATACTCGTCACTAGCAACTATTTTATAGACAAAAAATCTGTGCATCTGACCATCGCGATATGATTGACATATGGTTAGCAAATTGAATTGACACATATAAGGAATAGGTCATGCAACATGTATATAGCAAAAGGTCTAACCGACAGTCATGGCCTATCAAAGCTTTAGCGATAGCGGTGGTCATAGGGCTGACTGGTACGGTGACTCAAGCCGCTACTGTCAATAGAAAGCCGATAGGTGACTTGGAGATTTATGCACCAGCCAAACCAGGCACAGCGACCATTTTTATGATGTTGGATACCTCAGGTAGTATGGGTGATGGTTTCATAGACGATGATTATGGAAACTCGTTCCGAAATTGTCGTACCAGCTCCGTGAGTTCAGAAAAAATCAATGCGGTTATCTATAAGCGTAAGCTTGATCCATCTGCTGAAGACGGGTTACTTCGAGATGTAGATGGTAATACGGTTAAAGACTTCCAAAATAAATACGCGACCATCAGTTTCACGCCTAGTGGTTGTACTGTTAATCGTGTGACAAGATATTCTAGATTGGTACGTCTACAAATAGCCCTTATTGAATTGTTAGCAGATGATGTTTATAAGTCAGATAATAGTCTAAAAGACACTGGTTCATTAGCGGACGATTATGAAATAGGCTTAGGTAACTATAGCTATAATGGGAATGGTCGCTCAGGCGTGGTGGTTGTACCGACTAAAGCACTGACAGCTGAACAACGTGCCAAATTGATTGAATCAACGAAAGATTTACAAGCAACCGGTGGTACACCAACCTCACATGCTCTAGCAGAGTCCGGGGCTTATATGATGGGTACTACAACGGCACCTGACATAAAAATCGTTGGTGAGCGTGGCGTAAGTGGAAACTACTACCAGTACCGTAAATGTGAAAAAAACGCCGATTCACTATCACTTGACACTGGTCTCAATAAATACGTCTATACTTGTAGTACTTGGGGTTCTTGGTCATGGGATCAATCTATCCTGCCTAGTTATGATTCTACAGTCAATACTGGTTATTACGACCGTCTTTATTATCAAGGTAGCGACAATAGAGATAGCGGTTTCAATGACTCAGTAGAGACAGCCAAAACTCAAGGTAAGAATAGCTATAAGTCTCCTTTAAACCCAAAAGAATGTAGTGGAAATGGCATCTATCTATTAACGGATGGTGAGCCGAATGGTAGTAGCAACGATAGATCGAAAACATTAATGAATACCTCATTATTAGGGGCTACATCACCATTGTCAGTCAGTAGTTGTAATGGTCTATCTGGTGGTAGCAGCAACGGTGCTTGGGGGTGTATGGCTGACTATGCAGAAATATTACGTAACCCAGCCAATAACCCTCTTGGGTTGCCGATAAAAACCGCCACTGTTGGTTTTGGTAAAGCCTTTGATGGACTGACAGGCAAACGCTCTATCGTTATCGATGGAAAAACGAAAGAAGTCACAGACTGTGATAGTGGTAGAAGTGTAAACGCGAATACTCGGAATTTATGTAAACTGGGTGAGCGCAAAGGTGACAATGAAGTCAAAACCTTTGGTGATGGCGGTTTTTACTATACCGAAGAGTCAGCAGATATTGCTGCCAGTATTGTTGATTTTGCCTCAGGCTTGGTACAGATAATCAATACGGCACCTTCAGGTACTATTACTATTCCAGAGGATCCTTATCGCGCTGCAAACCAACTACCCTATGCCTATCTACCGATGCTCGATCCTAGTATTGCTTCAGCAGCCAGTATTTGGAGAGGCAACCTTAAGAAGTATGAGCTGAATAAAGGCACGCTATTTGGTAATAGCAGCAAACTGCTATACAAAGATGTCGCAGGTAACCTTGCTGAGAAAACTCAAGATCTATGGCAAACTGCTGATTTCAAAGTAGAAGGCAGTATAGCCAACAATAATATTACCGCTGGTGGTGTTTATGCGCAATTGCGTACACCAAGCTCAAGCCTTGGTAGTGTTCGTAGCCTTTATGTTGAGGACTATACTTCGAGCGGTAATACCACACCGATTTTACGTAAATTGAGTGTGGATAGTAGCGGTAAGCCACAAGGGTTTGACAAGCTAATAGATACAGTAGCGTACAGTCAGCTGAATCAACGTCGCTTACTGAGCTTTTTAGGTTTTACCAGTGTATTGACCAACGATGGACAGCCCACCTCCCAAACAGAGGTAAAAAAATTAGTACTGACTCGTCCAACGAATGAAACCAAAATTTTGGGCGGTGTGGTACATTCTAAGCCTGAAGCGATCTCTTATAGCGCTACTTTAGATGATAATGGGCGTATCACTGATACCCGTGATGACTATGTTTTATTTGGTTCTATGGATGGTGCCTTGCATTTGGTGGATGCTGATGATGGCAAAGAAGAAGTGGCTATCATCCCGAGGTCTATGTTGATTGCACAACCAGAAGCGTTAGTAGATGGTTCGATTAGAGATCGAGTGGGCGAACCTTACTTTGGCGTTGATGCACCGTGGTTGGTGACAACGGATTACAACTTTGATTTGCCTGAAAAACAGGTAAAAGTAGAAGAGGTAGCAGGTGAGAAAGGTATGTTTGCCTATGGCGGTCTCAGAATGGGCGGTGAGGCTTTTTATGGAATGAATATTAGTAAAAAATCTGAACCAGAAATGCTGTTTACCATTACTAAAGCAGGACTAAGTTCAACCACGGCTGCTAAATCTAACGCTGTAGGTTTTGAGCGTCTAGGTCAAATTTGGAACAAACCAACATCAGCCAAAATTCGTATGAGTAAGGATGCTGACCCTATCAATGTACTAGTGTTTGGTGGTGGTTATGATATGAAATACGAAGATGATAGCTATGTACCAACAGCTAGTGCGCCTGCGAAAGGTAATGCTATCTATGTGATTAACGCCCAATCAGGTGAACTGATATGGTCGACCAGTGGTGAGTCAGGCAGTACAAAGAATATCAAAACCGATAAGATGGTCAATAGTATGGTTGGTGGTATTACTGTACTTGATAGAGACAACGATGGTCTTATGGATCATTTATATGCAGCTGATTTGGGCGGACAAGTATTCCGTGCTGATTTTGAGAATGCCCGTCCTGAAAAATATGGTTTTACTGAAGTGGCCAGTTTCTCAAATAAGCGTGTTACACGAGTGCTTAATGCCGCACCTAGCACTGAGGCATTTAAAAAATATGCATATCGTTTCTATGATCGCCCCATCGTTAGCTTTTATCGTAATGAAGGGATTAGTGGGCAAACCATTGCTAATAACGGTAAGCTATTTGCGTTAGTCAACGTTATCTCAGGTAATCGTAGTGCACCTTTATCTACTTTGCGTAACAATAATGACTACGCCAATCGTGTCTACGGCATCATTGACACTGATATTACTAACGCTGATTTATACAAAAGTGGATTTACGCCTGTGACGCAAAATCTAACAGAAGGTGAACTGGTTAACTTAGCGACTACCCTTGGTGCTTCTCCTTCTGAAGCGCAGAAAAATGCTGCCAAGGTAAATATGATCAAAGGAAGTAAACAGGGGTGGTATTATCCGTTGACGAGATTCGATGGATACAACAATGTTAGGCATAATAAAGGCGTTGGTGATAGTGCAGTCATCAACAACTTGCTATATACCACGGTTTATAATCCAGATAAGCAATACGGTACAGTGGCTAGCTGTGCAGCTAAGATATCGGGTGGCTCAGAGCGTCAATTATACTGCCTACCTTATGGTGTTTGTATGGATAGCACTTCAGTATCAGGAACGGGTGGCTATATACCTGCTGGTCAGGGTATTCAGGAGTTGACCCTTGGCGCATACGACAAGGACAATACAGACGTCAAAATATTGATAGGTACAACGACCATTACTGATCGTATAGAAGCAGCTAATCGTGCAGGATACGGTTTGGATGGTATAAAGAACGATAGTAATATCAAAGACTTGTACCCAGGAGAGCCGAGTCGTCCTACACAGGCAACAGGTGATGGTACGGCTGCTGAGTTTTTATTCAATGAGCGCTATACTCTACAACCGCGAGCATGGTATGAAAGAAAGTAACAGCGTTAGTAGTGTAGTGATAAATGTATACATAAGCTTGCTAAGTACCATCCTTAGAGTCATTAAAAGTAAATGACTCTACTCGCACTCACAACAGGACACCGCGTATGACCAAGTCGCCCATCAATAAGACAGTAAGTACGGTAGCGCATAGCGGTGTGCGAGGCTTTACGCTTATAGAGCTGATGATTGTCATTTTTATTGTCAGTATACTGGCTGCCATCGCTGTTCCAAGCTATCGTCAATATGCCATCTTGAATGCTGAGCGTGATGTGCAAGCAAAAATGTTGCAGACACAGATAGAGCTTGAGCGCTGGCGTTCGAGAGCGTTGAGCTATCAAGGTTTTAGACCACAAGTCATTAGTAATAATATAGCGGCTTATCGTTATGATGAAAATGATAATAAGACTATCTATGTACCAGACGGTAGTGATGCAAGCAATTATCGCTATAAAATTGCACTGGTTGACGGTGGTGACACGAGTAAATCCCTTGTGACAACTGCCTCAGCTGGTAGTGTGGATAGCATTACTGGTCGTCGATGGAAAATGTTAGCCACACCGAACAGTTCGGGGATTACGAAAGGTGCCAATTATATCGTATTGACCAGTACAGGCCTGCATTGTCAAAATATCAGCAGTATTGATATTGCAGCGACTGACTGTGGTGCTGGACAGGAGACGTGGTAATGCTAGCAAATTTTAATAAATGTCATCCATTATGGAAAAATAAACAGGTGTATCAGCGTGGTTTTACGTTGGTAGAAGTTATGATTGTCGTCGCTATCTTAGGCGTACTCGCTGCCATCGCCTACCCAAACTATCAGCGCTATGTCATAAAGTCTAAACGCACGGATATGATGAGTGAGCTACATAATGTCGCGGCCGAGATTCAAAGCCGTAAACTGATCCAAGGTAGTTATAGCAATGCTTTAACTACTGGGCTGGGTGGCGATTATCCCAAGCAAGGCAATGCGCTCTATACCATCACCTTTACGCCGAATCCGCTCACCTCAGAGTGGCGTATCATTGCAACGCCAAAATCGGGCAGTCAAATGTCTAATGATGGAACGCTCAGTCTTAATTATCAAAATAATAAGTGTCGAGGCAGCGTCTGTGGGACTGCAGATGACTGGAATGATTAGAAACAATATGTTTAAGGTAAATAAAGCTGACAAAAATTGTCAATAAGACTTACCTTTCACTACCTATAATAGGTAAACTGACAATTTTCAGTAGGGTAAGCGTAACATAATCTGTCAGTTACTATTAGAGTCATCATTTGTTATGCAAAAATAGTAATAATAATCGAGTACTTAGCACTCATGTGAATTATAGCCAATAGTTTTGGCACGTTATATGCAACATCTATTATAAGAGAAACAAACATATTATATTACTAAAGATAAAATGCACCTGTATCAACAACAGCCACTTATCTTTATATACCCTAAAGGAGTTCATATGAACACTGCTCAAAAAGGTTTTACCTTAATCGAACTAATGATCGTTGTTGCTATTATCGGTATTCTAGCTGCGATCGCAATTCCTGCATATCAGAACTATATCGCTAAGTCACAAGCATCTGAAGCATTCACATTAATGAGTGGCGCGAAAGCTGACGTTAATTCTAACTTGCAAAATAACTTATGTACTAAAGTAGCTTCGACACCAGACGAAGTTGTTGGTAAATATGGTAAGCTAGTTATTGATGGCACTCCTGAATTAGATGCAGATCCAGCAGCAGCTTCTGGATGTACATTAGTATATACATTTAATGCAGATGGTGTGTCTAGCCAAGTATCAGGAAAAGTAATTGGTGCAGATTTACATAACAATGGTACGCTAGTTAGTAATTCAAGTACTGATCTTGATGCTGAACTTCTACCTAAATCATTCTCTTAATCATTAGAGATTGGATATTTAGAGTAATATGTTAACCAAAAAAGCCAAACATCATGTTTGGCTTTTTTATGTCTTTTATTATTATCTTTCTTAGTATTAATGGCATAAAGTCTGCACTTGTTGCTGATAACCTACAGAAATAGAGACCCATATGCGACGACATGACAATCCACCTGCTGTACGTCAGTATGGTTTTACCCTGATTGAGATAATGATAGTGGTAGCCATTATTGGCATACTTGCCGCGATTGCCATTCCTGTTTATCAAGACAATATCGTAAAAGCGCAAGCCTCTGAAGCCTATCGCTTAGCGTCTGGTCTAAAAAGCGCAATTGTTACCAACATTCAAGAAGGTACTTGCTTTGCTGATAGTGCCACAAGTGCTTCAACCTTAGAGGGTGTCGATAAAATGACGGGTGTTTATGGTACAGCGATAATTATTTCCTCTATGAATGGTTCGCCGCCTTGTAGCATCAAGTATACCTTTAATAGCAGTGGGGTATCTGGTCAAGTCCAAAGTAAAACTATTGTGATGACGGTTAATAAAGACAGCATATTAGCCAAAGATAGCGCGACTACTGTCGCTGATAAATATCTGCCACAAGCGATTAAATAATAAAACCACCTAGCAGCTCTTTTTAATTAATGGCCATTAGGTGGTTTTTTATTGTCTCAGTATGTTGAGCGGTTGTTAAGTCTTAACTACTTCTCTAAATACTGAATCTTACCTTCCACACCATCCCACTTTTCAGCTTCTGGCATTTGTCCTTTCATTTCTGTGATGTTTGGCCATTTTTGTGCCAGCTCTTCGTTTAGCTGAGTAAACATCTCTTGCCCTTTTGGCACTTCATCTTCTGAGAAGATCGCATTGGCAGGGCATTCAGGCTCGCATAGCGCGCAGTCGATGCACTCGTCAGGATCGATGACGAGGAAGTTCGGGCCTTCATAAAAGCAGTCCACAGGACAGACTTCCACACAGTCGGTGTATTTGCAAAGAATGCAGTTATCTGTAACGACAAAGGTCATAGTGAGGTCTACCTGTTATTGGATTGGCTGATATAGTCGATCCCTTTTAAAAGAGTTACTGTGCTCACCGCGCTTGAAGTATTATTTATACATCTGCACTCGGTTGCCTTGATCTTCTTTTAAATTGAATCAACGATAAGGGCTACATAGAATAGTTGGAAAATAAGGCATATTTTAACGCCTTTACGGCTAATTGACAATTCCCTTTAATGACTAATGATTTTCTTCAAATGATAGAGTAAATCATGCGCTTGTTTTGGCGTTAGACTATCAGGATTAATCGCACTTAGCTCGTTCTGTAAGCTAAACAGCTGATTTTGCTTTGGAATATCAGTCATTACTTGAGGTTGGTTGGTATGGCTTATATCCGCTTTCTCTGTTTCAGGACTATTAATAGGATCGCATTTATCATTTACTGAATTAGCTAATTCATTTTTGTCATCAAGAGTTCTCACGTTTTCTACTTTAATATGGTCTAATTTTAAGTTATCGGCTAAGTAGCGCTTGGCATCATCTAGTACTTGGGTAGGAATCCCTGCCATTTTTGCCACATGCAGACCAAAACTAGAGCTTGCGGCACCGTCTTTGATTTGATGCAGTAGTAGCAGTTGACCATCGATTTCACTGGCGGCGACATGGACGTTGCGGATAAGTTTGTCATTGCTTCCACTACTTTCTTTATAGTTTTGCGCCAATTTTGTCAGCTCAAAGTAGTGGGTGGCAAATAACGTCAGGCAGCCAATCTCTAGTAGCCGATTGACGCAAGCATGAGCAATGGCTAAACCGTCGGTGGTCGCTGTGCCGCGTCCGACTTCATCCATCAGTACCAACGATTTATTGGTTGCTTGATTGAGAATATTGGCAGTTTCAATCATTTCCACCATAAAGGTCGATTTGCCGCCCGCCAAATCATCAGCCGAACCAATACGGGTAAAGATACGGTCGATATCACCAATATGAGCATGCGCAGCTGGTACAAAGCTGCCACAATGCGCCAGTAGGACAATCAGCGCAGTTTGACGCATATAGGTCGATTTGCCACCCATATTAGGGCCAGTAATCATCAACAGTCTTTCAGGGTTTACATGACTGCCTAAGGCACAATCATTGGCGACAAAATGGCTGCTATGTTTGGCAGGAGTATTACTGTGAGTATGAACAGGGTTTAGTGCGGCTTCGACGACGACATGACGACCTGCTTTGATGTCGATACTGGTTTGACTGTGATTATTCAAGCCATTTTTTGAGTGACTGTTTTCTAAGCCACTATTATCTTTTGAATCATTACTCATGACTGAACGCTGCCAGTTATGCATAACTGCCAGCTGTGCCCAGTTACTGAGAACGTCTATTTGGGCGATAGCAGCGCTTAGTTGTTGCAGTTCGGCTAAATGGCTACTAAGTTCAGTTAAGAGTTCGTGATACAGCTGCTTTTCACGAGTCAATGCTAAGCTTTGCGCGCTTAGATATTCAGTTTCGACTGTTTTTAGCTCATCAGTGATAAATCGCTCGCTGCTCTTCAGCGTTTGCCGACGGATAAAATGCGCTGGTGCATTCTTTGCCTGCATCTTAGGCAGTTCAAAATAAAAGCCGCTGACCTTATTAAAACCCACTTTTAGACTGGGTAATTGGCTCTCTTGACGCGCGCGTTCTACCATCTCATCCAATGTCACTTGGATATTGTCATGCAGATGAGTCAGGCGATCAAACTCAGCATCAAAACCTGCGGCGAGCATGCCACCGTCACGGATATGGGCGGGCGGTTCTGCGATAATGGCTCGTTCAATCAGCTCAGCCACTGTCTGTACGGCAGGTAACTGTGCAGGCAATTGCTGCATCAACATCGGTAACAGTCCTGCCTGCTCATGGCTAATACCTGCATTCGTCAGTAGCGTCGTAAGCTGGGCGCTACTAGCAATACCATCAGCAAGTTTACACAGGTCACGCGGTTTAGCACTCATTAGTCCAATACGGCTACTAATACGTTCCATATCCCCGATGGCGTTTAAGGTTTCGCGTAAGCTGATAACTAATGAGATATTTTCCGAGCTTTGCTCAGACTGTTTATCAGTATTTAACAAACTGGTTATCGCATCTAGGCGTAAATTAATGCGCGAATGCTGACGCAGTGGGCGTTTCATTTGCTGCACGAGTAAGCGTCGACCCATCGGCGTTTGACAATGATTAAGGACAGATATTAATGACGTACCATTACTGCTAACGGGCGTAAATAGCTCAAGATTTTGCTGACTATTGGCATCAATAATTAAATAATCGTCACTGTACTCAACGATCAGCTGATTGACTTGTGGCACGTGACGCTGCTGAGTTTGCCGCGCATAATGTATTAGCGCCGCACAGCTAGATTGGGCAAGAAGTGCGTCATTGATTCCTAGTCCATCAAGGCGTTGCACGTCAAACTGCTGGCAAAGGGTTGCGCTAGCATGCTCACGGTGAAAGTCATTAGCCGCCACTTCGATAATAGGACAGTCAAGATTTTGACGTAGCCACAGCGTCCAATCTTCACCGATACGGTCGTTAAGTGCTTCGCTAATGATACATTCACTGGGCGCAAAGCGTGCCAGCACCGTGAGCATTTGGGTTTGCAAACTTTCAATATCATCATAGCTGTTATTATAGCTGGCACTAAGCGTTTGCGTCGTTAGTGTTCCAGCAGCTAAATCCATTTGGCTAATGGCAGCTTGCACAGGTTGTTTGCTGTTCGATTTAGGTATCGCGATATCAATGGCGACCACAGTTGGCGTATGATTGGGCGCAATTAAAGCATCATCAGTAATCGTCCCTGCGGTCAGGGTTTTAACCACTTCACGGCGCATAATACTGCCAGCAGCAGATTTGCTTTTATCTTTTTTCTGCTTATCGCCCATCGTCGGAGCATTAGACGGATTACTCGTATTGTCAGTGGCTGATTCGTCGATTTGCTCACACACAACGACGGTTTGCCCAGCAGCTATCAACCTTGCCATGTAGCTATCGGCCGCATGAAAAGGCACACCTGCCATGGCAATGGTATTGCCCGCTTTATCCGTACCACGGCGAGTTAAGGTGATGTCTAATATTTGTGCCGCGCGCTTGGCATCATCAAAGAATAACTCATAAAAATCACCCATGCGGTACAGTAGTAACGCTTGTGGATAGTTGGCTTTCATGGTTAGATATTGCACCATCATCGGCGTATGATCTGCCAAATGATAAATGGTATCGCCTACCATCAACTGATCGGCAGTCAAAGGTGTTGCGGTCTGTTGTTTTGATATTGCGTCCTTCGACGGAGTAGGTTTTTCGGCGTTAAGGTTTTGAGCGGATGGCTTAGCGGTCATGCAGAGTCTCTTATAATGCTTAAATGGGTTTTTTAGTCAGCTGGCGTTAAACGGACGACGGTATATACAGATCAGTGTAAAAAATAGATGAGAAAAACACTCGCTTATGAGTGGTTGATTTGCAAGATTCTGGTTGATTTTTACCAAAATAGCTTTATTAAAGGGTCATCATAGCGCGCAAATTTAGCAGTCAAAAAACTAAGAAGTGTGAAAGTGTAATTACTATTTTAGCACGTCCTGCCGCGCTTTTACGTCGGCAAATATCTACTCGCTGCCCTTGTATCCATCGGCGTCATAACCATATATAATGACGTCACACTTAATTGGGCGATACTTCATTAGGCGACACTTCATTGGGCAGTACCTTATTAATCAGTACTTTGTTAAGAGGTGCTTTGTTAACAAAAGGTACTTAGTCAGGTGATGACTGTAATGACAAGGCGGCAGCGGGCGAAGCTTTGGCTAATGCGCACTAATTATCGAATATTTCCATAGGTCAAAAAATTATGTTATCAAAGATTATAGGCAGTGTGGTTGGCACTAAAAATGACCGCGAATTAAAGCGCATGCGCAAAGTGGTCAGCAAAATCAACGCACAAGAGGCTGCGGTACAAGCCCTGTCTGATGAGCAATTACAACAAAAAACCGAAGAGTTTAAAGCAAGGCACCAACAAGGTGAAAGCTTAGATGCACTACTACCAGAAGCGTTTGCCGTCTGCCGTGAAGCGTCATTACGCGTCAATGGTATGCGTCATTATGATGTGCAGCTGATCGGTGGTATCACCTTGCACGAAGGCAAAATCGCTGAGATGAAAACGGGCGAAGGTAAAACCCTAATGGGTACTTTGGCGATGTACCTCAATGCCATCAGCGGCAAAGGTGTCCATCTGGTTACGGTCAACGATTATTTAGCGGCGCGTGATGCTGAATTGAATCGTCCATTATTTGGCTTTTTGGGCATGACCGTCGGTGTCATTTATTCACAACAACCACCGCAAGAAAAAATCGACGCCTATCAAGCGGATATTACTTACGGTACCAATAACGAATATGGCTTTGATTATCTGCGTGATAACATGGTCTTTAGTTTAAGAGAGAAAAAGCAGCGTCCATTAAACTTCTGTATTATCGATGAAATTGATTCTATTTTAATCGATGAGGCTCGTACGCCGCTTATTATCTCAGGTCAAGCCGAAGATTCTTCACGTATGTACGCGCTGATTAATACCATTATCCCGGTGCTGATTCGCTCAAAAGACGAAGAGGCCAATAAGAATAACGAAGAAGAAGATTTCTGGATTGATGAAAAAAATCGTCAAATCGAAATCAGTGAAAAAGGCTATGAAAAAATTGAGCGCTTCTTAATCGAAGTCGGTGAGTTGGGTGAAAATGAAAGTTTATACAGCCCAAGCCGTTTGCCATTATTGGCTCACGTACAAGCTGCCATTCGCGCCCATCATGTGTTTGTTAAAAACGTACACTATATCGTCGATGATGGTGAAGTGGTTATCGTTGATGAAAACACGGGTCGTACCATGCCGGGTCGCCGTTGGTCAGAAGGTCTGCATCAAGCGGTAGAAGCCAAAGAAAACGTCGAAATTCAAGCAGAAAACCAAACGCTTGCGACCACGACGTTCCAGAACTACTTCCGTTTGTATGAAAAACTATCAGGCATGACAGGTACCGCTGATACCGAAGCAGCAGAATTCAAATCAACTTATGACTTAGATGTCATCGTGATTCCAACGCACGAGCCGATTGCTCGTATCGATATGGATGATCAGATTTTCTTAACCAAGCTAGGCAAATACAAAGGTATTATTCGCGAAATTAAAGAGATTCAAGCAAAAGGTGCCCCAGTATTGGTTGGTACGGCGACGATTGAAGCCAGTGAAGAGTTGTCTTACTTGCTCGATCAAGAAGGCGTCAAGCATAACGTCCTAAACGCCAAACAACACGAACGTGAAGCCGAAATCATCGCGCAGGCAGGTAGTCCAAAGGCTGTGACGATCGCGACCAACATGGCAGGTCGTGGTACCGATATTATCCTTGGTGGTAACTGGCAATCGTTTATTGAAGATATCGATTCGGTCAGCCCTGAAGAAATGGCGCGCCTAAAAGCAGAATGGCAAGTCAAGCATGACCAAGTGGTTGCGGCTGGCGGTTTGCATATCATTGGTTCTGAGCGCCATGAATCACGTCGTATCGATAACCAGTTACGTGGTCGTGCGGGTCGTCAAGGCGATCCTGGGATGTCGCGTTTCTTTTTATCGCTCGAAGATGACTTGATGCGTATCTTTGCTGGCGACCGCGTCGTAAATATGATGCGTGCTATGGGACTTAAAGAAGACGAAGCTATTGAGCATAAGATGGTCTCAAAATCGATTGAAAATGCCCAAGGTAAAGTAGAAAGCCGCGATTTTGATGCGCGTAAAAATCTGTTGAAATATGATGACGTCGCCAATGAACAGCGTAAAGTGATCTATGGTCAGCGTGATGACTTGCTAGCAGAGATGGATTTGCTTGAAGCCATTGAGATTATGCACGAAGAAGTCTATAACGCCATGATTAACCAGTTTATTCCACCAGGTTCTATCGATGACCAATGGAATATTGATGGCTTAGAAGACGAGCTTGAAAATGAATTTAAGATTGCGATGCCTATCAATGATTGGCTCGATGAAGATCGCCGCTTAGACGAAGAAGGCTTACGTGCCAAAATCATCCAAACAGCTATCGATCGCTATCATAGCCGCCGTGAGCAGATGGGCGAAAAAGATGCTGCTCAGCTTGAGCGTCACTTTATGCTACAGAGCTTAGACAAGCATTGGAAAGAGCATTTGACCCAAATGGATCAGCTGCGTAAAGGCATTCATCTGCGTGGTTATGCACAGAAAAACCCTGAGCAAGAATATAAGCGTGAATCATTTGAGCTGTTCCAAATGATGCTTGGCGCAATTAAATCTGAGACCGTTCAAGATTTATCACGTGTCCATATCCCGACCAAAGAAGAGCTAGAAGCGCTGGAAATACAGCAGCGTGAGAATGCTGCTCATATGCAAATGCAGTTCGAGCATAGTGATATTGATAATATGGATAGCGGAGCTGAAAAAGCCGCCGCGCAAAATCGCAATCTTGCTGGTAGTGCGGTCGCAGGTGCTATTGTGGGTAGTGGTAATAATGCCAATGAGGCAGACCCATACGCTGGTATGAATATTAGTCGTAACGCCCCATGCCCTTGTGGTTCAGGTCTTAAGTACAAGCAATGTCATGGTAAAATATAGCATTCATAAACGAATATTGATAATAAAAAGCTAAGCATTGCTGCTTATATATCTTTAATATTCGTTAGTCTCAAAAGCCCTTATCTACTTTAGATAAGGGCTTTTCTGTATTTGCTCATATTCTTTGTCTCTACATTATCTTGAATCGACTATATTATTTGCAGACAGTAAAATTGACTCTTCACAAATGTGTTGGCTATATTTTGTATTGATTACTTACAAATTCAACATAGGCGTGAATTTATGGACACGTTATAGTGTTTAACATATTCATTGGGGAAAGTGTTATGACTATAGAATTATTAAAAAAATTGCGTACTTCTGTGGCGCTGACTGGCCTACTTGCCGGCGTCCTGACGCTTGGTGCTTGTCAGCAACAGTCAGACACAGAAGCGGGTATAGATGATGGTGCTCATAGCGAAGAAACGGTGCCGATGTCCGCTGAACCTGCTGAGCCTAATGAGGTGGTTGTCGATACAGCGGATGCATCGCTCAGTGAAGTACAGGATGATACCGTAGCTTCGGTAAATAGTGGCGTCAGTCAAATAGCCTATCTGTGCTCACCTGAGCTGAAAGTTAATGCAACTTATAAAGAAGATGCTAAACAAGTAGTCATCGCGACTGATACGGGTACGGTGACATTAAATAAAACCAATGATGCCAGTAATCCAGAAGTGTTTGAAGTAGCAACCGCTATTGATGGCAGTCAGGGCTTTACCCAGTGGCGTGTAGCACACGAAGCGCGTGAGACGGGTGTGATGCGCACAGCAGGTACAGATGCGGCGAATGTCAGCACTTATGAATGTAAAAAAACCTCATAATAAGTAAGCAATCAAGAAAAAAGCAACGATAACGTTGCTTTTTTTATGTCTAGTTTTAATGAGTCAGCAAAATTATTTATGAGGAGTGGCACTAGACTCATGTGCCAAAAAGCCTTCTTCCTTCACATCTAATTCTTCATGCTTAAGCACTACTTGGATACTATCTGTATGGGTATGAGTGGTTTTATTGATATCGATTTCTTGGATAGCATAAGTGTCTTTAGTAATGGTAGCCACTTGACGTGATAGGACAATTTCAATCGGTTCATCATCAATTTCGATCTGTTTGCCATTCACGGTAACGACCGCCTTGCTATCTAACGATGGCTCGACATGGCGCAATATATCCTTTTCATCATAATTGCCTGACAATAAGTCCTGACTTTTCGCATCGTGGTATTCAGTGCGAATAGTAATATATTCTTCTACCAACTCAATAGGCACGTCAATGGTCTTAGTACGAGCGTGCTTGGTCACCGTTACTTTACCAACATCTAAACGCTCTTTGTTGATGACAGGACGCTCTTCTAATAGCTCCAAGTGTCCAACATTATGATTGCTCTTATCTATGTTATTACTACTTATATCATTACTTTCTATGTCATTAGCTACTGTGCCATTATGAGTATCAATTGGGGCAGTTATGGCGTTTGGTGTCACTTGCTTGTTATGTAAACCCTCTTTTAGAAAGCTATCGTTCTGGATGCTGTCGTCGTAATTGGTAGTCATCATAATGTCCTTATCTTTATGAAATAATCGTTATACAATATTTTAGAGCCATTTTTGCAGATTTTGCAAGGTTAGCCTTATCAGGTGTCATTAAGTATTTTTAATTCCTAAGTATTTTTGAGTATAGTAAGCAAAAAAAGACCAGAGGCATGCTCTGGTCTTAATTCACTAAGTAAAAATACTTAGCTGCTTATTACGGTCATGTATTGCTCGGCGATCTTATTTTTTAATGACAGCCAAACAGTATGACGGTTTAGCGTATTACATACCACGAGCGCGGCGTACGTCTTCTGCAGTAATACCATCACGGTCGATTATGTTACCTTCGCGGTCTACTACGTTGCCATCGCGATCGATATCCAATTCTTCACGTTGGATAGTCTCAACGATAGTTTCAGTATGACGTTCAGTGGTTTTACCGACGTTCACTTCTTCAGATACATAAGTGTCTTTACCAACTCGGGCACGTTCAGCCTCTAGTTCAACCTCAATGGTTTGATTGCCATCAATGTCACCGATACGGCGATCTGTTGGACGATCTACGTTAGTACGCTGAATATTAGCGTGCTCTTCTTCTAGCTCAACATCGACATTGCGCTCTTCGGTCACTATATGCTTACCAACTTTAACCAAACCTGCCACGATACGATCTTTATTGACGGTCAAGCGCTCTTCTAGTAACTCTAGTGTGTTTGGTGCGTCATAGGCATGGTCTGCAATCTCCATACGCTCTGCAACTGGAACAGTATCAGCGACAAATGCTTGACGATCCTTTTGATACTGGTCTTTATAGCTATACTGATAATCATGGTCATATACTTCCATGGCATCGACTTGAGACTTGGTCAAGCTGTCAAAGAATACGTCATCACCAACGATACGTGCCAGACCAGCGGGTACTAATACTTCTTTTGAGCTGAACCAGCCACCAGCATCAACGATCAAATAACGAATTCGACCAGTGGTGTCTTCTACTAATGCCCCTTCAATTTTACCAATTTTTTCTTCATTGACGCCGTAAGCAGTTTTACCTGTTGGGTCATAATAATCATCACCGATTAAATCTTTATGAGTAGCTTGGATATCTTTTAAACGAATTAGTTGGCTCATTGTTGTCTTCCTTTTTTATGAGTTAATCATTATTAATTATTTTAAAAACAATCGTTGTTTTGGAAAAGTTAAATTTCTAGTAAAAATATTTTTATAATAAAGTGTGTAGCAAGCCATGTGAGTAGCCTCTACATCGACTTGTAAGAATCTTAACATCATGATTTTCGATGAGATATATGAGCAAGGTAGCAAAGTGTGCGCTTGAAGTAATTGCGTGTAATAGGCTGTAAGTGGCATAACATAGCTGGGGTCAAAGATTAACGTGTCTTTACACAGAGCAATATTTCTAGCTTATTTAAGAGTCATAGACACAGAAAAACCGCAAAGCAAATAGCGATGCGGTTCCTGATATTTTGAAGATTTTATAATAAACGATAATGATAGAAGCTAATTTAACATATCAATCGATTAATTAATCTGCTCGAGTATCAAGCAAGTTCAATAGCAACAGCCACGGCTTCACCGCCACCAATACAAAGTGTCGCAACGCCTTTTTTGCCGCCAGTACGCTTGAGAGAGTTGATAAGCGTGATCAAGATACGAGCACCTGAACAGCCTACTGGATGACCGAGTGCACAAGCACCGCCTTCAACGTTTACTTTAGCATGGTCGATTTTTAGCTCGTCCATCGCCGCCATGGTTACCATTGCAAACGCTTCGTTGATTTCCCATAGGTCAACATCAGCGACTGACCAACCAGCACTAGCCAATACTTTTTCAATTGCACCAATCGGAGCAATGGTAAATTCGCTTGGGTGACGAGAGTTTGATGCGGTTGCAACGATACGCGCTTGATAATCAAGGCCTTCAGCTTTCGCTTGCGATTCTTTCATGACCACAACCGCTGCCGCACCGTCTGAGATTGAGCTGGCGTTTGCTGCCGTGATGGTGCCGTCTTTAGCGAAGGCTGGACGTAGAGTAGGGATACGCTCAGCATTAGCAAGTGCGGGTTGCTCATCGGTATCGATGGTTTGCTCGCCTTTACGGGTTTTAAAAGTCACTGGCGTGATTTCATCTTTGAAGTGGTCGTCTTTGATAGCAGTGAGCGCACGATTTAGCGATTCGATAGCAAACGCATCCATTTTCTCACGGGTATAGCCTTTTTCATCAGCCATTTCCTGTGCGAACATACCCATCAGTTTGCCAGTTTCAGCATCTTCTAAACCGTCTAGGAACATATGATCTTTGACTTCTTTATGTCCCATACGGTAGCCGCCACGTGACCCTGGCATAATGTATGGCGCATTAGTCATTGATTCCATGCCACCAGCGACTGCCACATTGAAACTACCTGCTTTGATGCCGTCATGTGCTTGCATGACTGCTTTTAGCCCTGAACCACAAAGCTTGTTAATAGTGACAGCGCCAGTTGCATCAGATAAACCTGCATTACGCATCGCTTGACGCGCAGGACCTTGACCCAAGCCTGCGGTCAAGATACAGCCCATAATGACTTCATCAATACTATCGACTGCCACACCTGAGCGTTCGACAGCGGCTTTAATAGCAGCGCCACCAAGTTCCGTTGCGCTCATATCTTTTAGTGCGCCTTGGAAGCCGCCCATTGGAGTACGTGCGCCGTTTAAAATTACAATTGCATCATTTGACATCGTTATTATTCCTTTTTACGTATTTTAAATGAGTTTGTTTTAATTAAAACCAAACGCGGACTAGATAGCATCTTTTAGGCTCAATAACTGCGGGCTTTATGCTAGCTCATCTAAGCGAATGCGTACTACTTTATCAGTAATGGTCTCTAATTTTTCAATTTTTTCGATGGCTAGATTCATCTGACTTTCGACCACGGGCAGCGTCAAGATAATAACCGGAACTTGACCAACTTTGTGCGCAGGTTTTTGTAAAATCGCATCGATATTGATACCAGCATCGCTTAGAATGCGAGTAATATCTGCCAAGACACCAGGGCTATCATAAGCATGTACGCGCAGATAATAACCGGTAATCATCTGCTCAGCGCGCAATATGGGCGTGTCTGATAGCTGCTCAGGGATAAATGCTAAATGCGGCACATGGTGACCGTGGTTGTTTTGATTACTGTTGCTTTCATCGTTACTGTCTTTGCTACCTAGAACACGCACCAAATCCATCACATCGGCCATTACCGCAGAAGCGGTTGCGCCAGCACCAGCACCATCACCGCAATATAGCGTCTGTCCAAGCGGATGAGAGTTGACCAGTACGGCGTTTTTTACGCCATTGACGTTGGCGAGTAACGCATCCTGCGGAATGAGCGTTGGGTGCACGCGCAGCTCGATACCAGAAGCCTCATCATTACCTTGACCATCACGGCGTACGGCAAAGCCCAAATGCTTGATACGGTAGCCAAGCTCTTCCGCATAGTTGACGTCTTGTAAGGTGATACCAGTGATGCCTTCACAGTAGACCTTATCAAATTGCAGCGGAATACCAAAGGCGATAGAGGCGAGTAATGCCAGTTTATGAGCCGCATCAATACCTTCGACATCAAAAGTCGGATCTGCTTCTGCATAACCCAATTCTTGTGCTTCGCTCAACACGTCGGCAAACGGGCGACCTTTGTCACGCATTTCGGTCATGATAAAGTTGCCAGTACCGTTGATGATACCTGCTAGCCAATCGATTTTATTGGCAGCGAGCGCTTCGCGCATTACCTTAATGATAGGGATACCGCCTGCGACTGCTGCTTCATAAGCGACATGGACGTTATGCTCTTCAGCAAAGGCAAAGATTTCGTTGCCATGTTCTGCCAATAGCGCCTTATTTGCAGTCACTACATGCTTGCCGTTTTTAATGGCGTGCATAATTACGTCTTTGGCAAGGGTCGTTCCGCCAATCACCTCGACGACGATATCGACATTGTCGCTTGCAGCAGTTGCCATCAAGTCACGGTTTTGCATAATATTGGGATCAATATCATCACGATGACGGCGCGTACCAACTTCGGTAATGATAATGTCGCGTCCGCTACGGCGTTTTAGCTCATTTAAGTTGTCATTGATTAGATTGATCACGCCCGTTCCGACGGTGCCCAGACCAAGTATCGCTAGTTTGATGGAATTACTCACAGTATCCTCAAGAGGTTAAATATAATGAACCAATAATAACGCTGTCACAGAGTCAAATGCACATGCGCTACTTATAGTATTTGCGTGCATTTTGACAGTCGCAGCTTTATCGATTTCTCATTACAATTGAATAAAAAATACTCAAATAAAAAGTATGCTGCTGATTTTTCATAGCGCTTTATCGTATCATACCGACAAGCAGTTGTGACGTCTACACAATGTCGCCATCGTCATAGATATCACAAATACCTGAAACAATAACAGATTTTAGCTAGCACCGACAGCTTGAGCCAACTCCGCCGCAGGTAGATAGCCGCCTACTTGCTGACCAGATTCTGTAAAGATAGCGGGAGTACCACGCACACCAAGTTTTGCACCCAATGCCATGTGTTCTTGTACCGGGTTGGCACAGCTAGGGGCTTGTACATTAGCACCCATTTTTCCTTGATTCATGGCCGCCTTGCGATCTTCACTACACCAAATGGCTTCCATTTTTGGTACCGATTCCTGACTGCGTGGCCATGCCAAATAACGTACTTCGATACCACGTGCATTGATATCACCCATCTCTTCATGCAATTTACGACAATAGCCACAGTCTGCATCGGTAAAGGCATAGACCACTGACTTCGTTTCACCTATTGCTGGATAAATAACCATGTCTTTTTTATCGACGGCTTTTAGTGCTTCTTGTGCGGTACTAGCAACTAAGGCCGCACTGATATCAACGGGCGCAGCCTCGCCAACAGCAATAATCTGACCTTGGATAATGTGTTTGCCAGACTTATCGGTAAAGAAAGACGGCAGCCCTTCCGCCGTGACCCAATAAATACCATCCATATCTGTTGGTACGGCTGAAATGATATTTTCTTCAATACCGGACGTATTTAAATTCGCCTGCAACGCCTTTACCACGGCAGCATCGCTACCAGTGGATACGTTACTTGTACTGGTTTTAGCATCGGTATTATTGACGATACTGGTGTTGCTGGTCGCATCTGCTGCATTGTTTGAGCAGCCCGCAGCAACCACAACAAGCAGTGCACTCATCATAAAACGAGATAAATTATTTCGAGAAAAGCGGTTATGAGCAAAGGTGTTTTTTGCAATCGGGGATGACATATATAGGTGTCCTGTAGGCATCGTGCCTAATCGTGAAGTCGTTTTAAGAAAAATGATACTAAATTTCTATATAAAGCAATACGTATCGATATTGTCTTAAAGGTTTAAAATTAAAAGGTTTTTTTACAATTTAATAATTATAAAAGGTAAGTAATCATGTCGCCTATATTAACATATTTATGGTAAATAACAGCCACAGGCTATGAGGTGATATAGGGAGGTGAGGGTAGCAATAATAGTAGTAGGCATAAACGTCAATTCAAAAAATAAGATACATTTGTACTATTTAATATCGACGCTTGCCCTTGTAGTCTACGGCTAATAACAGTGTTTTTATAAAAATTTCTATAAAACTATTGGTATCAGTTATTTTTAACCCTTTATTTCAATAAATTTTTGCTAAGGAGCACACATGGCAGGTGCCAGTTTATTAACCCTACTTGATGATATCAGTGTGATATTGGATGATGTTTCCGTCATGACCAAAGTCGCTGCTAAAAAAACCGCTGGTGTATTGGGCGATGACTTGGCGCTCAACGCAGAACAGGTCACGGGTGTCAAAGCCAATCGTGAGCTACCAGTGGTCTGGGCGGTCGCCAAAGGCTCATTTATTAATAAACTTATTCTAGTACCAGCGGCACTCTTGATTAGTGCTGTTTATCCACCGCTGGTCACTTTTTTATTAATGTGTGGTGGTTTGTTTTTGGTTTATGAAGGTGCTGAAAAAGTCATTCACCGTTTTTGGCCGCATGCTTTGCCGCATGATGAAGAGCAAGAAGCGCGTCGAAAAGCCAACGCTGATGAGACTATAGATTTGGTCGCTTTTGAAAAAGAAAAGATCAAAGGTGCAGTACGTACGGATTTTATTCTGTCAGCTGAGATTATCGTGATTGCCTTGGGATCAACGGCAAGCGCCACTTTATTAGAACGAAGCTTGGTGCTGTCTATTTTAGCCATCGGTATTACGATTGGTATTTATGGCTTGGTCGCTGGTATCGTGAAAATAGACGATGCAGGTCTGCATTTAATGGAACAAGAAGGGGCGTTCAAGCAAAAACTGGGTAAGGTAATGTTTGCAGCGGCACCAAAACTGATGAAGTTTCTATCTATCGCTGGCACGTTGGCAATGTTTTTAGTAGGCGGTGGTATCTTAGTACACGGTATCGGCTTTTTACATCATGGAGTAGAGGATATCGCTGATTTAACGGGTATCTTTGAAAGCTTAACGACAACGGTATTAAACGGCGTCATTGGTTTTATCATTGGCGCTGCGGTTGTGGCTATCTTCACAGTTATTAGTAAAATTCGTGGAAAGGACGACACAGCGTCATCTGCACACTAAGTCGGTTACATGTGCTCTAGCTTTATATTTTTTGTCATTTTATTTCGTAAAAAAGCCCCAAAGTTGCTGACAACTTTGGGGCTTTTGCGTTGGGCGTTATACGATTAGCTTTCGCTATCTGAGTCATCAGCTTCTAGCTTTTCAGCTTGCGTGGGCTTTTTATGATCCGTTTTAGGCTTGCGACTGCGTGCCTTCGGAACTTTTGGCGTGGTCAGATTAAACATACCTGTCTGTGGTAGCAACTGCTCAGCCACATTCTCGATCATGTTTTTATAACTGGCAATCGTCGTTTTAGACTTAGCCGCCTGACTGTCGTCTTTGCCCGCTTCTTTGGTATTGATAGGTTGCTCTACCTTAGGCTCATCTGCTGGCTTAATTTTTTCAACGTCAGCTTCTTGAGTATTAGTCTCTTCAATGTCAGCAGCTTCGCTATCGTCATGTGCCCCATCAGTCTTTTCAGCTGCTACGCGCTCAGCAATAACAGTGCCTTCATTCGACGGCTCGTTAGTTGCTTCTGCTAGGGCCTGATCTACTTCTAGGAGCTGTTCGCTATGAGCACTGATATTATCAGCCTGAGCTTGATTGGCTAGCGCATTTGCCTCAACATCATGAGCATCCACATTGTTATCATCATGTTCAATAACCGCTTGCTCAGTATCAGCCGCTTGTTCGGTCGGTAGACTCAACACTGCGGGCTCCTGATAACTAGGATGTTGACCACGTGGATCGTTGCCAGCACGCTTACCAATGGCGCGTGGTTCGACGTGTGTTTTACCTTGCGTTGCCGCAAACTGACTGACCGCTTGTGTCATCGTTTCAAAGCGCGTCAGGTAAGCTGCCGCCAATGGCTGATAGCCATAGTTGCTAAAGTCGAAATTGCTGTCCTCAACGTTAGTATCAGCAGTCGGTGTGACGCTCGTTTCAATGTTGGCTGATTTGTTAGCTGATTTTGCTTGCTGCGTATGTGCATCGATAGCAGCAATAAAGCAACTAATGACACCGTCATTTTTCAAACGACTTTCTGCATCTGTTAATGCTTTACGAACAAAATCACCAACGGTGCCACGAATAGTCGATGGGCTTACCACTGCAGGCTCAGCTACTGGTGGTTGTTGAGATGATTGTGCTTGCTGACTACGAACCACACGTGGATCATTACTAGCCTGACCAAACTTCTCAGCAGTCACGTAGCGTTTGGCAAATAATGCTTCGTGCGTTAGTGCCAGTGCTGAGTTTTTCTTATCATTTGCGCTATGACTGTCATTAGCATTGCTAACATCGGCGTCACTGTCGATAGCGTCAACAGTGTCACTATTCGCTTTTTCTGTCGATTCTGATTCTGGCTGCTTTGGCGTTATTGCTACACTGTCCACGTCAGTATCCACAGATTTTGAATGGTCAGTTTGGTCTTTGGTAACGCTGTTAGATGTTGGTTGCTCATCTACGGCAGGTTTTTTGTCAGTAGCATTACTGTCTGTTTTCGGGGCATTATTTTGTCCCTTGTCCTCAGTGGTGCTAACGTTAACATCATCAACATTAACATCATGAATTGCTACAGTGCCTTCTTCGTTACCCTTCACAGCAGCTGTTTCAGGAGCAATTTTTTTGTCATTACTCTGCTGATTATCACTTTGCTGTGTACTAGCTTCTTTTGTAATGCTTTCTTTATTAACATCATTCGCTGACTTTTGCCTTTCAGTAGACTGAGGTTTTGTCTGTGTAGACTTACTGTTATCTAGAGACAAGTGCACGACTTCTGGCGATTTCAGCTCAATGGCTGCTTCATTGACCTGTAGCACGACTTCATTAGGATCTTGATTTCGACGCGTGTTAGAGTGATTTTTTCGGCTGTTCGCACCTGTCGTCGCTTGCTGATTGGGTTGCTTAATATTTTCAGCTGTTAGTGTCTCGCCGCGCTCTAACTTGCCACGTGAACCGCGTTGGCTATGCGATTTACGCTTCGCACGAGTTTGCTCATCTGCCGTATGACTGTCTTTATCAGCATCATCATTGCGCTCGTTTGCATGGTGGCTACTGTCTTGACGACTGCTGTTTTGCTGGTTATTGTCTTGACGATTGTTACGGTTACGCTCATTCGCGCGTCTGGTATCCTGCTGACGTTTGTTTTGATTGTCAGCCTGCTTGTCATCAGCGTTATTTGCCGTATTATTTGAGGTATTGTTCTCGGTATCGCCGCTTACTTCATTGCTCGACTCTTCTGCCTGATCTTTTCTTTGACGAGGTTTAGAAGATCTAGATTTACGTGGCTTACGTCTTCTTCTATCTTCATTACCGCTATCATCATCGGTGTCGCTGTCTGAGCTACGACGCGCTTGTTGACGATTGGCATTGTTGTCGGACGGTTGTTCGTTATTTTTCTGACTGTTCTGCTGATTTGCTGGTACATTGTTCGATGCACCCGTTGATGTATTACTCAGGGCACTGCTATCCACTTGTCCAAATGAGCCTAAGCTTTGTGCGCCATTATTTACTAGTGCTTCAATGGCTTCCGCTGCATCATGACTACTGACGCTAGGCGTCGTTGAGGCTTGTGGTGCTTGCGCAAATAAGTTTGATAACCACGCCACTGCTTGTGGCTGAGCTGCTGTCTCAACATGTGCAGGAGCTGTAGTTGCTGCTACTGGAGCAACAGGGGCAGGGGCTGCCACACTCTGGTTGTTGTTTGCTTGTGGCGCGCGCGCCGATGAAACGTTGGTCGTATTTTTATTGTTACGATGGTCGTTACTGTGTTTACTATGCTCAGCTGTACTGGTCGGTTTGTTTGATTGGCTAGCAGTATCATTGCTCGCTATTTGACGTGGCTGGCGCGTTGGCTGTTGCTCTGGACGCTCTTTTTCAGCCGTTTGCCAGTCAACTTCATAACCCAAATCGCTATGTTCTTGGGCTGTATCCGTAATACGCTCATAACTTGAAGGCGCAAAGCCATCACGGTTAAAGTGTAGTTTAAAGTTAGGCGACTCTAAATGCGCGTGTGGCAAAATAGTGATACGCGTGCCACTGTCTTGCTCAAGATAAACTAAAGCATCACGTTTTTCGTTTAATAAGAAGGCGGCGATATCTGTTGGAACTTCTGCTTGTACTTCGCCTTGACGCTCTTTTAGCGCGATTTGTTCAATCTGACGCATAATTGATAGTGACAATGAGCGCAAATCGCGAATCATGCCGTTACCATGGCAGCGTGGGCAGATATAGCCGGTTGATTCTTCTAGTGAAGGACGTAGACGCTGACGGCTCATCTCCATCAAACCAAACTTAGAAATATCACCAAATTGCACACGTGCACGATCATATTTAGTGGCATCAATCAGACGTTTTTCGACTTCTTTTTGATGCTTATTGTCATTCATATCAATAAAATCAATGACAATCAAACCACCCATATCACGCAAACGTAGCTGACGGGCAATTTCATCGGCTGCTTCAAGGTTGGTATGATACGCAGTTTCGGCAACGTCTGAACCTTTGGTCGACTTGGCTGAGTTGATATCAATAGAGACTAGTGCTTCCGTTTGATCAATAACGATTGAGCCGCCTGATGGCAGACGCACTTCACGCTGATACGCAGTTTCGATTTGCTTTTCGATATTAAAGCGCGAAAACATGGGCTCATAGTCAGTATATTTGCGTAGCTTTTCTGCTTGCTTTGGCATAACCGCATCGATGAAGCCAGCGGCTTCGATATAAGCGTTTTCATTATCAATCCAAATCTCAGCGATATCATCACGTAGATAATCACGGACAGCACGGGTTACGACGCCTGCTTCTTGATGTACCAAGCGCGGTGAAGGGTATTTTTGATTTTGTTCTTGAATAGCTTGCCAGATATTCAGCAAGTGGTTTAAATCGTGCTGTAAGTCCTCTTGAGTTTTACCAATACCCGCGGTACGAATGATGACACTCATACCTTTTGGTAAATCAAGATTGCTTAGCATACGCTTCATGTCTTCACGAAGTTTGCCTGAAATTTGACGTGAGATACCGCCGCCACGAGGGTTATTTGGCATCAATACCAAATAGCGACCTGCTAAAGAGACATAAGTCGATAGGGCAGCGCCTTTATTGCCGCGCTCCTCTTTTTCGACTTGGACGATTAATTCATCGCCTTCTTTGATCAGTTTTTTGATGTTTTCGTCACGTGGATTACCGCTTAAGTATTCAGCAGAGATTTCACGAATGGGTAAAAAACCTTGGCGCTGTGAGCCATATTCGACAAACACCGCTTCAAGCGATGGCTCGACACGGGTCACATGACCTTTATATATATTGGATTTTTTTTGTTCACGAGTACGGTTTTCAAGATCGAAATCGTAAAGATGATTGCCTTTACATAAGGCGACACGAATTTCTTCGTTTTGAGTAGCGTTGATCAAAATGCGTTTCATATTTGTATCCTATGAGTACGCATAACAACGACGAGACGGGCTTTAGAGCGCAATGGCAAGTATGGCTAACATTTAAATTAGCATGGGCAGATGTTAATCAACGATAGAACGTAAATCATGGGTTAATAAAGCACTTGGGCTTTGTCAATGGCTTGTTTTTTACCTAAAGCGTGTTAGCAGAACTAACGTAAATATAAAATTTATAGGGTGTAAGGCTATCTATTTATATCCTATTATTGATAGGCTTGGTACAAATATTAATGCGTCAGCATGCGATTCAGTTTTACTATCAGCAAGCTTTATTGGTAGTCATGCCAGCTTACTTTGTAAGAGCAGGCGACGGGCAGTGACGAGATTCAATATACTGATATTCAAAAGGCGTTGTGCTGCTGCAATCCATCCATCAAAGTCTAGCAATAATATCGCTGTTATAAATACCATTATATGAAATGGTGATATTCAGCAATTATTTGTTTAGGTAAAGCAATTGGTCACTCTTTATTTATCGTTCTTTCTGGTATAACGTCAATAATATCTTGGGTGTTTTACGGTTAGGTGTCGCGGCTCCGGTGATCAGCGGGGCGTACTTGGCAAACAGAATAAATGACCAAACTATCGGTGTGGTGCTGTATTCATATCTTTTTTATCGTTATCTGTTTGACCACCAATACGTAGGCAGCTATCGATATACTTCTCGATCCTAATGCTAAACAACCCATACTTGCTCAACTACACTTGCGTAAAAGACCGCCAATAACCAGTCATTAAATCATGAATAATTATCAAATAAAGTCGTTGTCATGCAGGTTGTGAGTCAATGTAGTGTCATTATCGGTCAATAAACAGGCATTTAGCCAAACTTATCAACACTGAATTTATGAACACAAAGGTATTTAGTGTCACTATTTATTCTATGGTACTGAGTAAAGTCAGTACGATACTTTCATTTTACAATTTATGGGGACATATCTATAAATATCTACAAGTGATATTTCTAAACAGATACTGCGCCCTAAAATCCGATTAAACATACAATGTTGGCAGGGTATACTGCTAATACCTTTTCACTAAAAGTTCGTAAAAATGGTAATGCGCTATTTAGAACAACAACAATGATTATTGCTGCAGTCTCTGCTTAATTGTCGCTCAACATGCTAAACTATAGCAAATCTTTCTGTAAATACCTAACTAAAAATGACGAAGCCAAAAATGACTGACGACGCACCTACCCATGAAGCCCCTGCTATTTTTAATAGTAAAACACGCCCGCAAAGCGCTGATGATGAAATCAGCAACTTTGGTAAGGTAAATTATCTTGAAGTAACCCGCCATCAACACGATCAGCGCTTGGATAATTTCTTACTGAACCGTTTAAAAGGTTTGCCAAAACCGCATATCTATAAAATGATTCGCTCAGATGAGATTCGGGTCAATAATAAACGCTGCAAAGCGCACGATAGAGTACAGCGTGAAGACGTGGTACGTATCGCGCCAGTGGTACTTGCTACCCGCGAAAAACCAATTATCAGTGCTGAGTTTGCTAAAAGCTTGTTAGCGCGCGTAGTGTATGAAGACGAAGGAATGCTAGTGCTGAATAAGCCTTCTGGCATCGCCGTTCACGGTGGGAGTGGTTTGGACTTTGGTGTTATCGAAGCCATGCGTGAAGTGACAGGTAAAAAATACCTAGAGCTGATACATCGCATTGATAAAGACACCTCAGGTCTATTGATGATTTCTAAAAAACGCTCAGCGCTAAAAGCGTTGCAACAGCATCTCGTCGATAAAACCATCCAAAAGCATTACTTATGTATCGCCAAAGGTCAGCCAGCATTAAATGAGCAACGCATTGATGCGTCATTGCTACGCTATACAGTTGCTAGTGGTGAACGCCGCGTCAAAGTAGATGCGCAAGATCCGCAATCTAAAGAAAGCCAGACCGATATCGTCGTTCATGGTCGTTTTATGATTGCTGATCAGCCAGTTAGTTTAATTGAAGCCAAACCGCTGACCGGTCGCACTCATCAAATCCGTGTGCATTTGGCTCACATTGGTCATGCTATCTTGGGTGATGATAAATATAATGTGCATGATAAATCAGGCGTGCATCGCCTGTGTCTGCATGCGTGGCGTTTAGACATTCCAGGCTATGAAACTATTACTGCACCGCTACCAGATGACATGGCAGACTGGTTGCCAGAGCAAACAAAATTGCCTGAATAAGTAGCCACATAAAATTTTTAAGCATTAACTTTAAACGTCACGAACACTTATTTTTCTTAATAAGTTGCCGTGACGTTTTCGTATCTACCATTTATTATTGATATTCGTTAAGGTCTATTTATGAGCAATCAATCTGTCGCTAGTATCTCTAGCGCTTCCAAAGGAACTCAGTTATCAGCCAGTCATCGTTTAGCGGATAAGACTCTGATTATTTTTGATTGGGATGGGACGCTGATGGATTCCATTGGATTAATCGTTGAGTCAATGCATGTGGCAGGGCAGGCGCATGGTTTTCAGACGACCGATAAAGCAGTACAAGACATCATTGGGCTGAGCTTAATGAATGGCATTGAGATTTTGTATCCGCAAGCCAATGACACGCAAAAGCTTGCTATTCAGCAAAGCTATGCAGACCATTATATTGCCAACAGTCACAGTACACCACTTTTTGCACCGATAGAAGGGATGTTGCAGATCCTACAAGCCCAAGGTAAAAGTCTCGCGGTTGCAACCGGTAAAAAGCGAAAGGGCTTAGACCGCGTATTAGATGCTTCAGAGAGCCACCATTATTTTGTGATGACCCGCTGTGCCGATGAGGCAGGCTCAAAACCTGACCCGCAGATGTTGACCGATATTTTGGATTATACGCAGCAGCAAATCGCCGATGCTGTTTTCATCGGTGACAGTATCTACGATATCCAAATGGCAACGGAACTAGGCATGACCAGTATTGCGGTGAATTATGGTACAGCATCACCTGCAGAGCTCGCCGCACAGCAACCCACTTATCAGGTTGACACGCCACAAGCGTTGGCTGAGCTACTATGCAATTAAATAAAAGCACTTCAATAAAGGTGCTTAAATAAAGGTGCTTAAATAAAAATCTTTTTAGATGCTGAAAATGATAATAAAAAAAAGGGTTATCGATAATAATGATAAACCCTTTTTACTTGGAGGCGATAATGTTTATTTTCTTTATTTTTGAGTGCTATCCTTCTGAGCACTGTCCTTTTCAATAGAGCCTTTTTCGATGTTGTCTTTTTCAATCGCTTCTTCCAACTCAGCGCCTTCTAGTAACGCAAAAGAGGATTCAATGATTTTGTCTGCCTCAAGCTGATACTCATACCAATTGCCCATGACACCAGCCAGCTCATCAAGACCTTCTTTTCTTAATGCTGAAAATAGCTGAATGCTACAGTTCAATCCCAGTTCTTTTAGTCTTTTACGAGTATTAAGTAACGCATTTTTAGATGCGCCATACTTTAGCTTATCCGCTTTGGTTAGCAAGATATGCACCGGCAGTTCACCATCATTTGCCCAACGTAGCATTTGCTCGTCAAAGAATTTCAATGGATGACGAATATCAGTCATGAGTACCAAACCTGCAAGGCTTGAGCGCGCCACCAAGTATTCTTCTAGCTCAACCTGCCATTCTTTTTTCATCTCAAGCGGTACGGCTGCATAGCCATAACCTGGCAAATCCACCAAACGTCTATCAGCATCACCAATACTAAAAAAGTTAATCATCTGCGTACGACCAGGCGTTTTAGATGAGCGTGCCAGTTGGCGTTGGTTGGTTAAGGCATTAATAGCAGAGGATTTACCTGCGTTTGAGCGTCCTGCAAAGGCAACTTCTAAGCCCATATCGGGTGGGCAGAGACGAAAAGTAGGTGCTGACATCATAAACTCAGTTTGCTGAATTTTTTGACGAGATTTAGTGTTGAACAATGCATGTTCGGCGGCGACATCAGTAAACGGGGTACTCATAAATGGCTCATTAATCTTTAAGAAATTGGATACGGTTATAAAATTTTAATCAACTGGTTGTCGAGAAGACAGTGCATTAGACAAAAAATCGTTACGAAGTTATTCATCATAACTTTCAATGTTTATTGGTCATAAACACAGTCATTTCAAGTTACCGACTATTCTATACTATTACTTATCTTACTTATTGAAATAACTATGATTAGCATCACATAAATGACAGAATACCATTAAAATAAGCGCTCATTAGAGCAAGTTGCCGCTTTTGTTCATACGTTACCAAAGCCAAACTATATTTATCTATATTTATACGACATACATTGTTACAATGTTTAATAAGATATACTGAACGAACGACGTTTAATAGCAAGATTGATTAAACGAGAGAAGCATCAAAAGGAGGTGTTCTATGGTTTCAATCAATGCACTTTTTAGCCAGACCTACCGAGTTTTAGTAGGTAGCGGAGCGGTATTACTGCTCAGTAGTGCCATCATGACTAGCGCTAATGCTGCTGATATTGCAGCCACCTATGATAACTCATGTGCTGCCTGTCACGATAGTGGGGCGCTGAACGCCATCAAAAAAGGTGATAGTGCCAAATGGCAACAGCTTATCAAACAAAAAAGCATGCCGACACTTATCAATTCCGTTAAAAGTGGTATGACGCAGATGCCTGCTGGTGGTCTTTGTAACAGTTGTAGCGATGATGATTATCGTAAGCTGATTGAGTACATGAGTAAGTGAGATGCTGACCGATAAAGCAACACAATACGACACACTATAAAACAACTTAAAAAAGCGCTGGGTTTTTTAGCCTGTAAGCGCTTTTTGTTTTTTGTTGGCATACTTGTCTATGTGTTAGAAAAACTGATGGATGTGACGATTAAGTAGGCAAATGCTACAAAGTCTTGCTATAATAATCGAAAATAAACCCTGATGTTAGTAAGTACTTTCAGACTGCTTGTGGCCAAGACCTTAAAACATATACCTACCTAACCAATAGTAGGGTAGTTTATATAAGGTATCTTATCAGTGCAATCACTCTAAATAATGCTTACGCCGAGCTAGTAGGATTTGTATCAATGAAAAAGTTAATCGCTGCTGCCAGCTTATGCGTTGCAAGTTTCAGCGTACAAGCTGCTATTATTGTTCCTGAGTACGACGTCAATGCCGGTAAGCAAATTGCAGAAACGGTTTGTGCTGCTTGTCATGGTGTTGATGGTGTCAGTGTTGTCCCTGCGCAGCCTAATTTGGGTGGCCAAAACGTAAAATACCTTTACAAACAGTTGGTCAACTTTAAAGCAGGTTATCGCAAGAACGGTATTATGCAATCACAAGTTGCAAATTTATCGCAGCAAGATTTAGCCAACGTTGCTGGTTATTATGCTAGCCAAGCGCCTTGGGGCGTTGGATTTGGTAATCCTGCGACCAACCAAGAAGCCACTAAGCTATTCTTAGGTGGTGATAAGTCACGCGGTGTCATCGGTTGTGCAGGCTGTCATGGTCCAGATGCTGCTGGTAATACTTGGGCGGCATTTCCACGCTTAGGTGGTCAGCATGCACAGTACATCGCAACTCAGCTAAAACTCTTCCGTGCGGCTGGCCGTGTTGATGATGTTGACAGTGATGAGCAAAAACGTGTCAATGATGCTGCGAAAGAAGGCGATATGGGCATGATGCAGACAGTCGCATCGAAACTGTCGGATCGTGATATTCGTATCTTGTCAGATTATATCAGTGCTGTTCACTAATTCATTTGTATCAGCTACGAGTGCTTAACGCACGTTACCTCGCTGAAATTAATAAGCACTTGACCATATATCAGCCATTGTTTCATTATTAAACCCCGATTTCGGGGTTTTTTTATAACTGTTCATCCCTTATATTATAGAGACCTTATAGTCATTCCATTATAAAAGAGTCGCTGCATTAACCTCGCTTGAAGTATTGAATATACATTTGCTTCTGGTTACCTTGTGCTTCTTCTAAATTGAATCGACTATATAAAATAAAACTGCTTACAGAGGCCTATCATTGCTCTGTATCATGATAAATTATCGTTATTCACTTTATACCAAACCCACAGAGTATGATTTGCGGTGTCAAACTTGTTTCGTCTACAATGCGTAGTACGGACACTCGTTTTCCTAGCTATTCTCATTTTTGTGAAAGGTATTAGATCGTTTGGATTTAGATTATGATGATCCGTTATGCTTCTTATTTTATCGCGGCATTGCTACCGTTACTGCTGTTTCGTTGGTTTGCACCAGCATCCATTGGTGAGATTGACTTTTGGTTACTCTGGCTATTGGCTATGGTATTGGTATCCTTGCCCGTTGTTTATGCGGAAATTGCCTTAGCCTATCGTAGTGTCGATGCGCCATTAGCAGGGATGCAAAAGCTTACTCGCGAAGCAGATGCCAGCCCAATATGGCGTAGTTTTGGTTGGCTTGCCGCGCTGGTCTCTATTATGATTGCGGCGTTAGTAATCTCAGGCGCGAGCACAGGTATTTTGGCGGCATTGACGGAGCTTAATAGCGCTCCTGCTATACCAGATTTTGCGATCGCTGCTGGCCTGATGGTCATTGCTGTTTTACTCAGTTTATTAGGCGTTGCACCGTTACCGATTGGCCTGGGATTAATGGTGATAGGTTTGTTGCTGGGCGTGGCAAATGGCCTACCCAATATTGACTTTGCGATGACTGATATCAGCTTAAATGAATGGGCGCGTGCAGTCGCGTTAGCGTTGGTTAGTGTGGGTGCAGGCACAGGCTTATACTGGTTTGGTCAAAACTTGGTAAACAACCAAGTGGCAACAGCGGTAGACAAAGACAATATCAATGCGCAAAAACCTGCTCGCAGCCGTGCGCCGAGTGAGTATCGGGCAACCAAATTGGTACTCCCGATTTGGATATTGCAATTGATCGTTGGGGTTGTGGCGTTATCTATTAGTGGCATGGTATTGCCACCGATTGGACAGCTATCATATTGGATAGGGGTGTTATTTGTCGCCAGCTATTTGCTGCATTATAGTATCCAGCAATTAGCACACAAGTTTGGACTACTGGTCAGTTTGGTATTAACCTTTGTCTTGGCGCTTTTGTTAGTCGTTATCATACCAACTGTTTGGCTGGTTGGACTGTTAGTGATTATTAGCAGCATAGCAGTATTATTGCTGTCTATCTTTGCGGGTTGGCAGATGAAAATTAGTCATCTGCGTAAGTCATTAAATTTTGGCAATGAAGCGTTTTATAACTTATGGCGAATAGCGATTCGTTTGATTGTGCCACTAGCACTGTTATTGGCACTGATAGGTTGGGTGATGCAGTGGTTGAGTTAACCGCTAATGGCGTTCAATCTGATAATAATTGTGCGCCGTCATCTGAGCAGACCATGCTAATGACTGTTTATTTGGCATACGCTGAAGATGCAAAATGTCAGCATTATTTAACCCTACAAGTTAATGATGAAACAAGTTTGTATGAGGCATTGAGGCAGGCAGGATGGTTGGTGAAATTTCCAGCGTTAGCACGTTGGTGTGAGCAAGTGGCAGATATTGCAACGCCAACGGCAAAGCGTTGGCATGTGGGTATCTATGCACAAAAACAGCCGCTTAGCTATCGCTTGCAGCCTTTTGATCGTATCGAAGTATATCGCAGCTTAAGCGCTGATCCCATGTCTCAGCGCAAAAATAAATCTCGAGTTTAAGCGATGTTGCGCCATCTATCATCAAAGCCGGTTGCCGTTCTTGATTATGAGGCAGGCAAGCTTTCGATACCTTCAATACGATTGACCAAACCATTATTATCAAAGTAGATAATTAAGTGCTGACTGGCATTTTTGACATCAGCAATACCTTTGCGGCTACCTTCTGTCCCTGCTTTGTAATCGTAAATATAATCCCAACGCTTAGGTTCTAAGGTGTCTCTAATAGCTGGGCTACCAAGGATATAAAGGACTTGGTTTTGATTCATACCCACTTGCAGTTTTTGTGCTTGTGCTTGAGTGATGGCAGTGCCTTGTGGCAAATCAATCTTATAAACACTCAATAATGAGCAGCCAGACATAGCGACAGTAGCGCTAAGCATACTGGTTATGACAATCTTGCGTAATACGCTTGTAGGGCTTAACGGACGAAAAGTTAATGTCTTTATCATGGTAAGATGACTCATAAGAAATGAATTAGGCGCAGCCAGAGGTTGTTAATGCGAGTCTGGCCGACAATCTTGGACAAATGATACGTCATTTACTTGCAATTTCCTACCACTTACGACATTATTTACCAAATGCTACCTGAGTCATTTTATTATTTATATTTTAAATTCATAGACTTGCGTTAGGATTATTATAGAAAATAACAGGCTTGGACATGAGGTCAAATCAGCCAGTCTGCTGTTATTAAAATGTTTCATATACTATAAAAAATAATCGTTAACGATTATTTATCTCATATTTTTGGTTCTTTATTTGCTAAGACTGTCACAGTCAGAAGGGATATTATGGCTTCTTTTACCAATCAAGATTTACGTAAAGCGGGATTAAAAGTCACGTTACCTCGCATCAAGATTTTAGAGCTACTGGAGAGTGCAGAGTTGCATCATATGAGTGCTGAGGAGGTTTATAAGGCACTGATAGAGCAAGGTGAGGATGTGGGTTTAGCGACTGTCTACCGAGTGCTGACACAGTTTGAACAAGCTGGTATCGTCGAGCGTCATAACTTCGAAAATAATTTATCGGTGTTTGAGATTACCCAAGAAGGCCATCATGACCATTTGGTTTGTGACGTTTGTGGCAAGATTATAGAGTTTCATAACGAAGTCATCGAAGAAGAGCAACTTAAAGTCGCAGAAAAGCACGGATTTAAATTATCAGGTCATTCATTGGTGCTATACGGTATTTGTAATGACCAAGAGTGCCGGGATAGCATCAAGTAATTTTTTAATTGGTGAGCATGATCTACCTTTGATTTCGTTTTTAGTGGGTTATCGTCATGTATAAAATAGGAAAAGCCCTCATAATAATATGAGGGCTTTCTTATAAGTTTTTATGGCAAAAACGAATAACAACGCTCAAAAGCCATGCTTAACTGATATCTAATGATAAGTTGTCCGCACCTTCATCCAGATTGGCAGTGCCGTTCTTACTGCTGAGTTTGATTTTTAGGCGTAAATCATTAGGAGAGTCAGCATGAAGAATCGCTTCTTTATAGGTGATTTCTCCTTGCTCATATAAGTCAAAAAGAGCCTGATCAAAGGTTTGCATACCGCTATCCCGCGATCGTGTCATGACATCTTTGATTTCATGAACCTCGCCTTTACGGATATAGTCACTAATCAGCTGTGAATTTAACAAAATTTCGATAGCCGCACGGCGTCCTTTACCATCAGGAGTGGGAATGAGCTGCTGCGCGATAATGGCTTGCAAGTTAAGCGACAAATCCATGAATAACTGATTGTGGCGACTGGTTTCAAAAAAGTGAATGATACGGTCAATCGCTTGGTTGGCGTTGTTGGCGTGTAAGGTTGCAAACACCAAATGCCCTGTCTCAGCGTATTGGATCGCGTAGCTCATGACTTCACGGTTACGAATCTCACCAATCAAAATAACATCAGGTGCTTGGCGTAACGTGTTTTTTAGCCCTGCCTCAAATGAATGGGTATCGATACCAACTTCACGCTGGGTAATAATACAACCACGATGTTTGTGGACAAACTCGATAGGATCTTCGATGGTAATGATGTGACCGTGCGAGTTTTGATTACGGTGTCCGATCATAGAAGCAAGAGTCGTTGATTTACCTGTACCTGTTGCACCCACTAGCAGAATGATACCGCGTTTTTTCATAGCGAGCTCTTTTAACGCGGGCGGCAAACGTAGCTCTTCGACAGTCGGAATTTTATTCTCAATTTTCCGTAAAATCATCCCTGCCATATCACGCTGTATAAAGGCACTGACCCGAAAACGTGCTTGCTGTGCTTCATCAGCAATGGCAAATTGGCACTCGTTGGTCTCTTCAAACTCTTTTTGCTGGTTGGGTGTCATGACGCCTTTGACCAATCGCATGGTTTGCTCAGCGGTTAAAGGCGTTTTACCGACAGGCAGAATTTTGCCATTTACTTTCATGGAGGGCGCTACATCAGCGGTAATAAAAAGGTCCGAGCCATTTTTATTGATCATTAACTGCAATAGTTTATCAATGTCCATATCGTACCTGCATTCGATGTAAATCGATTAAAAAAGTATTTAAAATCATGTTTTAAAAATCGCTAATAATAACCATTAGAATAAAAGTAAGGCATATCATGGCTCATGAATGCTTGTATTATTGACTCACATACCAATCATTATAAGCCAGTGACGCACGATGAATAATATTACAAAAATGCCTCAGGCTGTTTGGCATAAGGACGGGCTACGTCTTTACTAATGGTGCCTTTCGCTACTAGATTTTTGAGCGTTTGATCCAGTGTAATCATACCTTCACCTGCGCCTGTTTGGATAGCAGAGTACATTTGAGCGATTTTATTTTCACGTATTAAGTTACGGATAGCGGGTGTGCCGAGCATGATTTCATGTGCGGCTACACGTCCGCCTGCTTGACGACGCAAAAGCGTTTGTGAGATAACGGCTTGTAGTGACTCTGATAGCATCGCCCGAATCATGTCTTTTTCTGCGGCGGGGAATACATCAATGACTCGGTCAATGGTCTTAGCGGCTGAACTGGTGTGTAGAGTGCCGAATACTAAGTGACCAGTCTCTGCGGCGGTTAATGCCAAGCGAATGGTCTCAAGGTCACGTAGCTCACCAACCAGAATTACATCGGGATCCTCACGTAGGGCCGAGCGCAATGCAGGCTCGAAACCTAAGGTATCGCGGTGCACCTCACGCTGATTAATCAAGCTCTTTTTGGAATCGTGAACAAATTCGATCGGATCTTCAATGGTCAAGATATGCTCTTTACGGCTCTCGTTGATATAGTCAATCATGGCAGCCAGCGTTGTGGACTTACCAGAACCTGTCGGACCCGTGACCAATACCACGCCACGCTTAAAGTCTGACACGCGCTTAAATACATCGCCCATCCCTAAGTCTTCCATCGTTAAGACTTTGGACGGAATGGTACGAAAGACAGCGCCCGCCCCACGGTTTTGATTGAATGCGTTTACCCGAAAACGTGCTAGATTGGGAATCTCAAAAGAGAAATCCGTCTCATAAAATTCTTCAAAGTCAGCGCGCTGCTTATCATTCATGATGTCATAAATAAGCTGATGCACAACCTTATGAGTCATCTCTGGCATATTAATACGGGTCATTTCACCATCAACACGTATCATTGCCGGCATACCGGCTGAAATATGTAAATCTGATGCTTTATGCTTAACCGTAAAGCGCAGCAAGTCTTCGATGCTTAAATTGTTTTTTTTCAGCCATAATCGGATATTCCTATCAATCAACAAGGGTAGGACAAAAGAGCAAAAAAGGGGAGTGATTATCAATCGATCAACGATCTGATTAAAGTCGGTCACGTTAATAAAGGAGTAGCGAAGGTCTTTACCATTACTATTATATTCAGTAGCATATGTTAAACCATGTAACAATATAATAACAAGACTACCGACAATTAACCATCTACTACACCAATAAAATGTAAAATTAGTCATTATGAGTGTCGATTTATAGATCGATCCTTATTGAGTTTATCTAGATTAGAAGACATTTATATAAAGTTTAACCCTAATTAATAAAAGTTCATTATAGAAGTGAGTAAAAATAGAAGTCATTAAAAGTGACTGATTAAAAAATGGATTAAATTATTCTCGTGAGTAATATATGAAAGAAATAGAAAATAACATTGATAGCCAAAATCTTATTGCGAGCTGGCAGCAAGTGAGCAAGCAAATGACTCAAGCGTGTGAGCATGCGGCACGACAAGCAGATAGTGTGACGTTGCTGGCAGTTTCCAAGACCAAGCCAGCTGATATGATTGCTATTTTGGCTCAGCAAGGACAGCAGCATTTTGGTGAAAATTATTTGCAAGAAGCCATCGAAAAAATCGATATGCTAAAACGACAGCCAGAAACTAAAGGTATTATTTGGCATTATATTGGTAGTATCCAGCGCAATAAGACCCGTGATATTGCTGAGCATTTCGATTGGGTACAAACGGTTGAGCGTGACATTATTGCTCAGCGTCTAAATGATCAGCGCCCAGCTGAGCTGCTCCCACTGAATGTATTGATTCAGTTGAATATCGATAACGAAGAAAGCAAATCAGGCTGCCTGCCAGCACAGCTGCCTGATTTGATAACTGCTATCAAGGGGTATGACAGGTTACAGCTGCGTGGTTTGATGATTATTCCTGCTAAGGGAGGTACGGACGCTTTTACCCGTACCAAGCAGTTATTTGATGAGATTAAAGAGGCTCATGCAGAGCTAGATACTTGGGATACACTGAGCATGGGCATGAGTGGTGATATGACAGAGGCGATAGCCAGTGGTTCGACAATGGTGCGCGTTGGTAGCGCCATATTTGGCGCACGAGCTTAAATTTTTATTTATCAGACAGTCTCATCCATTCTAGTCACCAGCATCTGAGTGATTTTGAGATTGTCCGTTGCGATAATCTCAAATCGATAATTGGCATACTCGATAGTATCGGTTTTCTTTGGAATCTTGCGTAGCATATACATCATAAAGCCACTAATGGTTTCATAGTTCTGACTGCGTGGCAGATTAACGATATCTAAAGCGCGTACGACGTCTTCGATAGGAGTCATGCCATCGATTAGCCACGAGTTGTCAGTACGTTGAACAATGGGCTGCTCCTCCAAGGTGACAAGCTCCCCCATGACGATACTCATCACATCCTTGAGCGTGATGACACCCACTACCAATCCATACTCATTCACGATGACGGCAAAGTCAGCGCCTGTGGATTTAAACATCTCTAATACTTCAAACAAGGACAAGGTATCAGGAACGAAGAGTGCAGGTTTTAGTAAGGCTTTGTCAGTTAAGCTGACCTCTTGCTGGTTAAGAACCAATGCCAAAAAGCTGCGCGACTCTACATAACCAATAATGTGCTCTAGATCATCTTCCTGACAGACCAAAAACTTGTTATGTGGTTGTTCAATCATCACTTCAACGACTTTTTCAGTGCTCGTTTTGGTATCAAAATAAACAATATTCTCACGTGGATTCATCACCGACGTTACGGTGCGCTCTTGCATGTCAAAGATATTTTCTATCAGATGATGTTCTTGTTTTTTGAGCACACCAGCTTCAGCACCAGCATCCATGACAGCATAAATATCTTCTGGCGTCATATCGTCTTGCCGTATGGTTGAAATACCCAGTAATTCAAAGATGACATTTGCTGCACCATCAAATATCCAAATCACGGGTTTGAATATAAAAATCAATAGCATCATTGGTCGTACGAGACGTACAGCGATAGTTTCAGTGTTTGACATCGCCAATCGTCTGGGCATTAAATCAGCGAGCAGAGAAAACAAGCTGGTGATCAGCACAAATGATATGACGGATGACACTGCTTCATTCTTCACCAAAAGCTCTAGATAAGGGCTAATAGCTGACTCACCTACCGCACCAGCTGAGATAGCGACGGCATTCAAAACCACTTGTACGACAGTAATAAAACTGCCAGGGTGCTCTTGCATTTTAAGGACGTCAAATGCGCGGACATCCCCTTCTTTTGCCATGATTTGTAGCTTAATTTTGCGACCAGCAGCGATGGCAATTTCGGCAGCGGATACAAAGGCACTTAGGGCAAGCAATAAAAGAAGAAAGATACTAGCGGTTAGCAAACTCATGACATACTCGGTAAAAAATATAGGGATTAAAATAATTGAAGTTAAAGAATGAATGGGTTAGAAGTACAAAAAGAAAGTGTTTTTTATAACAGCTTGGCATTAAAAATCGGTTTATAGAAACTAAAAAAGCTGGGTAAGCACCCAGCTAATTATAATAAACTTGATTTTTTATAAAAGTATTAAATTAGCCATGTTGCTCGCGTTCTACATAATAAAAGTAGGGCAAGCAACAATGGCTAATCTAATTTAGCCTTTTACTGACCATTTATTCACTAATGGATAACGACGTTCACGTCCAAAGGCTTTATGGCTAATTTTGGTACCGATTGGCGCTTGTAAGCGCTTATATTCGCTATTGTCTACCATCTGGATGACTTTTGCGACCAGTTCAGCGTCAAACCCTTTATTAATGATGTCTTGATAGCCCATGTCTTCATCGATGTATGACATTAAGATGCCATCTAATACATCATAGTCAGGCAAGCTGTCTTGGTCTTTTTGGTCTGGGCGTAACTCAGCAGATGGCGGGCGAGTGATGACGCGCTCAGGGATAACTGGGGTGTCTTCCAAGCGGTTGCGATAACTGGCCAATTTATAAACCTGCGACTTATAAACGTCTTTTAGCACATCAAAGCCGCCTGCCATATCACCATATAATGTCGAATAGCCGACTGCTAACTCAGATTTATTACCAGTGGTGATGACCAAGTGCCCAAACTTATTGGACAGCGCCATCAGTACCACACCGCGCGCACGCGCTTGGATATTTTCTTCAGTGGTGTCTGCTGGCGATTTGTTAAATAGTGGCGCTAAGGTATGACGGATGCCTTCAACCGCATCAAAAATAGGACAAACCGTATAAGAAACATTTAAGCGGCGAGCCTGTGCTTGAGCATCTTCTAGACTAATCTGAGAAGTATATTCATAAGGCATCATCACCGCATATACCTTGTCAGCACCCAAAGCATCAACAGCGATACATAGTGTTAAGGCAGAATCAATACCACCTGATAGCCCAAGGATAATACCAGTGAATCCTGAATGGTTGACATAATCGCGTAGGCCAACGACCAGTGCTTGATACATCTCTGACTCACGGCTCAGTGTTAATGGCGCTTTAGTTTGACTATTAAACTTAGCAGTTTTGACGTCTAAAGTGGCAAGAAGTAACTGATTCATAAAACGTGGTGCTTCGTGGGCAACGCTACCATCAGCTTGCACCGCCATAGAACCACCGTCAAATACCAAGTCGTCTTGACCGCCAACGGCGTTGACATATACGATAGGCAAACTATTCTCACGGCTACGCTTGGCCAGCATCGTTTTACGATTGTCTTGTTTTTCGATCTCAAAAGGTGAGGCGTTCAAGCTAATAATCAGATCAGCACCTTGCTTTTTAAGCTCGGCAATAGGGCCTTTTTCCCACAAATCCTCACAGATAAGCAGACCGATTGTGATGCCTTTATAGTCAAATAAAACTTGGTTACGACCTTTATCAAAATAACGACGCTCATCAAATACGCCATAATTTGGCAAGATTTGCTTATGATAAAAGCCTTTTTGATGACCGTTATGCAAAATAGCAGCAGAGTTGAAAGTACCATGATGGTCGACATGTGGATAACCGACAATCATCACGATGTCATCGATATCACTTAAAGTAGACAAGGCGCTTTTGATGCGACCAGATAAGCTTGGGCGTAGTAATAAATCTTGCGGTGGGTAACCTAATAAAGCAAGTTCTGGGAAAATAATGACATCCGCACCTTGCTCGCGAGCTTGCAATGCGAGTGCACGCATTTTTTCAGCATTGGCAGTGATATCACCAACCAAAAAATGCGACTGAGCCAACGCAAAAGTAACGGTTTCTTGGGTTTTATTGGTCTTACTGGCCTCAGTTGAGGGAGTTATATTGGGATTATCATTGTCTTTTGACATTGTTATTGTTCCTATCGATATATGGTTTAAAATTTGTTGGGTCGTTGTTGATTTAAAATAAAATCAAAGTAGGTCCGAAATTCACTCAAAATAGCACTCTGTCATATCGAATTCTAATAGTGAACCGAGATGATGAGCTTGCTTACGCACAGTATCCAACGTTGTAACGCCCCTCTACAGGTTTGATCTTATGATAGTCTATAGAAAGACGATAAAAGAGGGCTGTAGCGCATCGTCTGAAAAATGTTATATATGTAGAATGATCCAAATAAATAAGAACAAACGAATTTAATGCTATTAAAAAGCTTAAAATAATTGCTTTAGTATAGCATCAATTATCGTTGCAAATAGAACGCGCCAGTGAATTACCTTTCAATAAGTCAGTTTACAGTATGAATGTAAAATATCCTTTTAGTGCATTGTTTTTACATGTTAAATCTATGTGTCAACTTCTATCTATTAATGTCATCATCTAGTAAGCTTATACAGAGAAAGTTGTAAGTAAAGATTACAACATATCGTTATATCATTGTCGTATTTTGCGGCATAATAAGCCGTGATAATCGCTTGATATTTATCTTGCGTTAGTCAAAACTATCGTCCGTAAGTATGTTACGGTATGCTACGATTTGATGCTCTCAAAGCAGGTTTACTGGTACTGATTGTTTACACCCCTCGCTAATGAATACCGCTAATGGACAGGGTCTTTTTATGGGCACCGTCTGTGAGTTGATATTCATCACACATTTATAAACTTGCCAGCAAGGTCGCGATAGATCTTCGCTGTCTGCTCTTGGTTTATACGCTATGATTGAAAATTGGACAAAAGAATTTATTATTCAGCGCTTATTGGCTATTACTCTGTTGGTGGTGCTGTTCGTACTGTGTTTTCAAGTGGTACAGTTTTTTATTGTACCCGCATTATGGGCGGCGATTTTAGCGTATGTTACCTTTCCTATTTATAACTTTTTTTACGAAAAAGTAAAGCTGAGTCCTAATTTTAGCGCTGCTATTATGACGGTGAGTATCTCCTTAATGATAGGTGTGCCACTGGTTATCGGTGTTTTTATTCTACAGCAAGAAGCCTTGAGCCTAATCAGTAACTTGATTTATCGTATAAAAGTGGGCTATTTAGATGTGCCTGATTCTATCAAAGATATGCCTATCATCGGTCAGCAAGTGAAAGATGTGCTGTGGAGAATCAATAAAAACCCAGAAGGGACGTTAGAGGCGTTTCGTATCTGGGTACAGTCACATTTATATTATGGCAAAGTAGCGTTTGATGTGGTGTTTAGTGGTCTTGCCAAGTTAGGTATGGCGCTGATGACGTTGTTTTTCTTTTATCGTGATGGTACCAGTTTGGTGCGTCAAATTCGTCAAGCACTGCGTAATATCATTGGCAATCGCATCGATGGCTATATTGATTCTGTGGGTACGACCACGCGTGCGGTGGTTTATGGCATTGGTTTGACGGCATTGGCACAAGCACTGCTCGCAGGTGTGGGTTACTACTTCGCTGGTGCACCAAGTCCTATCTTACTCACTATCGTCACCTTTATTATCGCCCTGATTCCGTTTGGCACGCCATTTGTCTGGGGTGGTGTATCCATTTGGTTGTTAAGCCAAGGTCATACTGTAGAAGGGATTGGCTTGGCACTATGGGGCACTTTGGTTATCAGCTGGGTTGACAATCTCATCCGTCCTATTGTGATTAGTGGCGCGACCAAAATCCCTTTTATTATTATTTTTATTGGTGTATTAGGTGGTTTAACGGCTTTTGGCTTTGTTGGTTTGTTTATCGGTCCTGTGGTGCTAGCCATCGGATTGGCGGTATGGCGAGAATGGATATCGCAGCATAAAAATGAGATATTTGCCCCGCAGGATTTGGTGTTGTCTGACAACCAAACGTTGCCACCAGTCAATGAATCAGAGTAGAGGCACGTAGAGGCACATAGTCATGTTAAATAAGAATACTGCAAACGTTATGCAAAATAGAGAGAACTCTATTGACAGCATTACTATCGTGGCCGATAGCAATATCGCAAGCGTAGATGCATTTTTTAATGCTTCGATGCTTGGACAGGTATCTGAGCAGACGGTCAATATCACCACCGTCGCTGGACGCGATATCAATGCGCAGTTGCTCGCAGAATTACAACCTGATGTGCTGTTGATACGCTCGGTGACGCCAGTTGGCGAGACACTGCTAGTCAATAATAACAGCGTAAAATTTGTCGGTTCAGCGACTATCGGTACCGATCATGTCGATCAAGACTATTTGGCGGCGCGAAATATCACTTTCGCCAATGCGGCTGGATGTAGTAAACATTCTGTCGCGCAGTATGTGTTGACGGCGATTTTGACGTTGCGTCCGCACTATTGGCAGCAATCCACGAAGCCATTAACATTGGGCATCATCGGACTTGGTAATATTGGTAGTACGCTCGCTCAGTATGCCATTGATTTAGGCTGGCAGGTACTAGGCTATGATCCATTACTGCCTACCTCGAATACGAATAATGCAAGCCTTGAGCAAGTGCTTAGCCAAAGCGATGTAGTGAGCTTACATGTGCCTTTAACCGATAAAAAAGATAGTACAAACCCTAGTGGCAGTGATTATCCAACAAAGCATCTGATTGACGCAACTACGCTGGCAGTGATGCCTGCGCATACCTTGTTGATTAATAGTGCGCGCGGACCAGTCATTAATGCGCGTGATTTAGAAGCAGATATTGAGCGCACAGATCGCCAAGTAGTGCTCGATGTGTTTGAATTTGAACCAGAGATTTCTGAGCACTTATTGTCCAAACTGGCTATCGCCACCCCTCATATCGCAGGCTATACGGTCGAAGGTAAGCTGCGTGGTACGCAAATCATCTATGATGCGCTCTGTGAAAAGTTAGCAGTCTTGCCTGTATTGTCGATGCATAGTTTGCTACCGCTCAATACTTATCTCTGGTCTGAGCTAAAAGCACATCCAGACAGATTACAGAAGTTTTACGATATCATGCACGATGATGCTGCACTAAGAAGCAAGCTGGCTGACGGTCAAATAAAGGGTGCTGACTTTGATCAGTTGCGCCGAGATTATCACTTACGCCGCGAATGGCAGTGGTAAAAGTTAGGCAGCCTTAAACCCTAAAGTAGCATCTGAGAACTTATTCTTATCCTTTAATTGCAGTAAATAATAATGACCCAAGCAAGTAATTCTTCTTCAAAACCCAGCTATGCGCCGAGCATGACATTGGCAATGGCTCAGCAGCGTGCGCAATTGATGAGCACCGTTCGTCAGTTTTTCGCCACGCATCAAGTGCTTGAAGTGCAAACACCGCTACTATCGCAGGCTGGCAATACTGATACTTTCTTACAATCAGTTGCCGCGCAAGTGACGTATCAAGATAAACCTTGTACTTATTATCTGCATACTTCACCTGAGTTTGCCATGAAACGTTTACTTGCCAGCTGGCAAGTGCCTATATATCAAATTTGCTGCGTATTTCGAGATAACGAAATAGGCGTACGCCATAATATCGAATTTACCATGCTTGAGTGGTATCAGCCGAATTATAGTCTGGATGATATGGCGGCTGAATTAGGTGAATTATTAGCGGCGCTTTATGGGCATTCAGTGGTGATGAGTCATTACCGCTATGTTGATGCGTTTATGGATTTTGTCGGCATACATCCGCTGACAGCTAGCCTTGATGCCCTGCAAGCAGTAGCAGAAGATAAGGGTTTGACAGGTTTTGATTTTAATAGCGACTTGGATAACACAGAAGATGGCGAAGCAGATATTCGTCAAAGCTGGCTGGATTTGCTGTTTAGTCATGCGGTCGAGCCAAACTTGGGTCACGATTTACCGACCTTGATTATAGAATATCCACCTGCCACGGCGGCCCTGGCAAAAACAGCAGTTGATAAAGAGGGCAATACAGTCGCTAAACGTTTCGAGCTGTATATCAATGGCATTGAGATTGCCAACGCTTATGATGAGCTAGCAGATGGACAAGCGTTAAGAGAACGGTTTGAGCGAGACAATCAACTGCGTAAGCGTCATAACCTGCCACAAATGCCAATCGATGAGCATTTATTAGCAGCGTCTGATGCTTTAATACCCTGTAGCGGTATCGCCGTTGGTATCGATAGATTACTCATGGTAATCACAGGCGCGAATAGCTTAGAGGATGTGATTTCTTTTCCAAGCGGTTTGGCCTAGTCGATTATTGATAGACTTAATATAGTTGCCACTTATTTGACAAGCCTATTAGAAAAAAGCGAATAACCCATTAGGCTTACTCGCTTTTTTCGTTTTAATCGCTGTAAAGTTGATTCTTATAACTGTGCAATCGCCTCATCAATCGCAGTCTCACCGTTATGCATACTAAAGACTTTCTTGATGGTATTATCGGCATTTAGGACGGCTGCCAGAGTAGTCGCCACATCGGCAATTGAATTTTCTCCAGCATTATCATCGTTGACAGTGATTGTACCAGTTGCTTCGCGCTCTTTTAGCGCCCCAGCTTGAACGATGGTGTAGTCAAGGCTACTATTATTAATTAACCACTGATCCGCATAATGCTTGCAGATATAGTATTCTTTTAGGTCAGCAATACCAGCATTGTCCCATTTACTGGTGTCTAACGAAAAGACGGTGCTAAGCATAATATAGCGCTTAATGCCTTTGTCCTCTGCGGCTTGCATGGTTTTGACCGCCCCATGTAAATCCACTTCTAAGACGTCTTTGCCGCCAGACCCTGCAACGAAATAGACAGCGTCAATATCTCGACCAATTTGCTTTTGTATAGTCTCTTTTTCGGCAGTGATATCTAAATCGAGTTGGCTATAATTGTCATCGGTAAACAGTTTTTCTTCTTGGCGTGTCGTGCCAATAACTTGATGGTGATCCGCTAATAGCTGCTTGACCAAATCCGTTCCCACTCTACCACTTGCCCCAATTACTAAAATTTTCATTGTCATTCCTATTCTTATATACGTTATCGTTGTTGTAAAAACTGACTATAGCGTATCAAGAAAAAAAGGCACACTTCGTTATGAAGCGTGCCGATTGCATAGTGTTTGGTTATGGCGTGTATACAGTTTGCAAAGTGGATAAGATCAAAAAATCAAAGACAAAGCGTGTGAAAACTAGCGTACCAACTTGTTTAATCCATCAGCAAAGGCTTTTTTGTCACGATCGCCATAAGGTTTTTGACCACTCATTTCTTGTAGCTCGAGCACGCCAGTACCGCGCATGGTATCCATAAAATCACGCATATTGAGCTTTTGCTTGATGTTGTTTTTATCGTAGACCATGCCGCGAGAGGTCAAGACCATACCACCTTTGTCCAGAATGTCATTAGCCAAAGGAATGTCGCTGGTAATAGCCAGATCGCCTGGCTGTATTTGCTCAACGATATAATCATCGGCTTTATCGAACCCTGATGGCACCACTGTCATGACAAGCAGTGGTGACTTACGCAGTTTGATCGGCTGATTGGCGACGAATATTGCCATGGTTTGTGTGCGTTCAGCGGTTTTGATAATCAAATCTTTGGCAATCAATGGCACCGAGTCGGCATCTACCCAAATCTGCATTATTTCTTAACCTTTTCTGTTTTTGCCTTAGCGTCGATAGCCTGAGTTGTTTGGCTGTCATCAATATGGATTTCTGTACTCTCTAAAATATTGTCATTGTTATTGCCAGTAGTGGTTAGACTATCTGCCGCTTTTGGCTGGCTATCAATCGCAGATGGTTTTTTCTCAAGTCCCATTTTATTGGGTAGCGTAGCGACGAGCTTGGCCAAAGCAGGCTCTAAGTCGGCAACGTCGTTTGGCATCAAGGTAATATGCGCAATTTTGCGGTCATCGCGTTCTGCTTTATGGTAGCTATGATAGTGCGCACCATCGATATTTAGTACGTCGCTGATATCTGGATATTGCCCCAAGATATTGAGCATAATCGCTGGATGCACGTTGTCGGTATCACCTAATGGCAGATTGACGACGGCACGAATGTGGTTTTCAAATTGGCTGGTGACAGCGCCTTCAATACTCCAATGTCCTGAATTATGCACGCGCGGCGCAATTTCATTAGCGAGTAGCGTGTCATGACCACGCGCATCTTTGGTCACAAAGAGCTCAAGTGCCATTACACCAACATAGTCTAAGTGGTTCATGATCTTGGTGATGGCATCGGTTGCTTGTTTGAATAAATGACTGGTGCCAACGGCAGGCGCTTGGGTCTTGGCTAAAATACCATTATGGTGATGGTTTTCGACCAAATCGTAGCAACGAACCTGACCATTTTGTGCGCGTGCGGCGATAATAGAAAGCTCGCGGCTAAAGTTAATGAAACCTTCTGCAATCAAAGGGGCGGGCGTTGGCGTTAGTGAGCCCTTACCCGTAACTGCATCTTTAAGATCTTGCCATGCCGCCTTGATATCACTGTCTTGTCTAATTACGAACTGACCTTTACCATCATAACCACCACGGCTGGTTTTTAGGACGATAGGCAGTCCTAATTCATGACAGGCTTGCTGCAAATCCGCTTCAGAGTTGACAGCCATAAAGGGCACGGTAGCAATATCAAGTGCATTGAACATTTGCTTTTCTTTCAAGCGGTCTTGAGCGATATCAAGCGCAATCAATGGCGGAAACATGCCTTGTTTGCTACCTGATTCTGACAAATCAGTAAGCTGTTCGACTGTCGCAGTCGGTGTGTTTTCGAACTCTAAGGTGAAAACGTCTGCTGCTGCGATGAAGTCTTCCAATTGATCGCTATGAAAGACGCGGCCGTATAGGCTAGCAGGGCATTCAGCGCTGTCTTCTAAAAACACACATTGGTAGCCCAGTGGCATCGCTGCTTCGGCAAGCATCATACCAAGCTGACCACCGCCTAAAATACCGATGGTACGAATGGTTTGGGTAACAGGGTAAGCGTTCGCTGTAGTCATGGCAGGCTCTTTGAGTTAAAAATGAATAATATTTTGAGTGTAATAAAAGGTAAAAAGTCATCTATTAAAATAGGAAAAGGTGCATTACATGCACCTTGTATTAAGTAAAACCCATCTAAAAATAAATATCAAGTAAATAGCAGCTATGTCTCAATAATGGGATTCAAGAACCGTTATCAAAGACAGGTAATTAGGTATTGATAATGCCTGGCGTTGGGCTGGCAAGGATGGTATCAGTTTGCATTTGGCGCAGATTGTCCAGCTTAGCCGCAATGGTCTCATCATTCAATGCTAACACTTGAATCGCAAGCAGGGCAGCGTTGTAAGCGCCTGCTGAGCCAATCGCTAATGTGCCAACTGCGACGCCTTTAGGCATCTGTACGATAGACAAGAGACTATCCCAACCGCTGAGCATAGAAGACTTTACAGGAACACCAAACACAGGTAACGGCGTTTGACTGGCACACATGCCAGGTAGATGAGCAGCACCGCCAGCGCCAGCGATGATAACTTGTAGACCGTTATCTTTTGCACTTTTTGCATAGTCAAACAATCTATCAGGGGTGCGGTGTGCTGAAACCACTTCACAATCAAAAGCGATATCAAAGTCTGCGAGCAATTGCGCTGCCGCACTCATGGTTGCCCAATCAGATTGTGATCCCATAATAATGCCAACTTTCGGTTGACCAGCAGGGGAGGCGATAGGGCTGTTTTGATCCATCGTGTTAACAGTAGCTGTTGTGGTGCTCATGCTTTGATATCCTCAAAAAGACCATCATACAAAAGTTTTGTTGCCTTCGTAAAGCCAAGTTTGATTTTTAATAAGAAAGCAGGGGCAATAGTACCAATTTTATGGATTGGGGTTTACCGATTTATCATGGCGATATTGGACAAAGTTACTGGCTTTTAGTGGCAATGGTTGCTCAGTATCGAGCTGATAACAAGTCAGATATCCGCTGTCTACCGCCGCTGAATAATCAGTACAGGCAACTTGTGAACTCAGTGGCTTAGGCGTGCCAGTTAGCCAATAATGACCGACAAATACCGCTTTATTCGTTTTCAGAGCGAAATCAATATTTTCAGCCAACACCTCTTTTGGAATCTGCGCCAATGCTGATGCAGGCGCACGCGCCACCTCATAAAGACGGCGCTTATTCAGTCCGTCAAGCCACCAGCATACTCGCACGCGCTTGCGCTCAGTGCCTTCTTTATCGACCATGACCATGCCGTCGGGTAATGCTGTTTCTACACCTTTTAACACCCGCTCTAGCGCGTCAAATGGCGCCGTGTTTTCTTTGGCAGTGGCGACTAGCCCGTGCGGCGTTAAACAGTTATCGTCAGTCAATAATGGCTGCAATACCGTCATACTATCGACATCCCAGCAGGCATGAACAAAACAAGCGTCGTTTGTTTCAATCCATAAAGGCAGCTCGTATAACCGATTAAGCCAATATTGATGACGCTCTGAGCCAAAAGCTATTTCAGCTAAAAATGCGGCATGTTGGCGCGTATGTATGTCATTGTGCGAGCGCAGATATTGGCTGGAGTTATCAGGGTCAAGTGTGGCAAAGGCGAGGGCATTATATTCATGATTACCCATTATCGCATCCGCCACGTCAGCATCTAACATGGCAAAAACAATCTCTAAGGTAGCCAATTGCTGTGGTCCTCGGTCAATCAAGTCACCGATAAATAACGCCCGACGCCCTGCTGGTGGTACAAAGTACGTGCCATCATGAACGTAACCTAGCTGCTCTAATAAACCAACTAACTTGTCTGCGTAGCCGTGAATATCACCGATAACATCTATCATCATAATAATTATCAAATTCTTAAATAGTTTGTTGAGTATAAGTTTGTGCAAAATATAACGCGACGTTAATCATCGCTTAGTTACTTAAACTGCCATCATAAACCAAGTGCTCATTTCACTTTTTATTACTGAGTTTTATTTCAATTTTTACCACTGAGCTTTATTGCTAAGCTTTATTACTAAATTTAAAGCCCAGGTGATAATAGCGCATTGATAAAATGCGGCAGGACTTGCGGTTCTAAAATGATCGTGGCAATAACCCCAAACGCGCCGCCCCACATATGCGCCATATGATTGATATTAGAGCCGCCCCGTTTGTCTGCATAGATACTATAAGCGATATAAGCGACGGCGAATAATATCGCAGGTATAGGAACAATCGCGAATAGGTAAATTTTCTCCCATGGTGCCAGCAAAATAAATGCAAACAACACGGCTGATACACCGCCTGACGCGCCAAGGCTTAAATAGCTCGCATTGTTTTTATTCTTAAGGTAGCTTGGAATCATCGCAATGATAATAGCCAATACGTAAAAGACCACAAAACCATAGCCAAATAAGAACGGCTGATACAGTCCTTCAATAGCACGACCAAAAAAGTATAAAGTAAACATATTAAAGAGCAGGTGCATGCTATCGGCATGAATAAAGCCATGCGTGACAAAACGGTCCCACTGCCCATTATTTACCGCTGGCGGATAAAAAATAAGTCGATTAAATACTGTCTTGTTTTGCCATGCCACTAAGCTGACAATAACCGTGATAATAATAATAAGGGTCGTATGATTGAACAAAGGAAAATCCTTAGGCTGCGCCTGATATGTGACAATGTGATGAATAACAATATTCAAAGCCTACGCATTATGGCTGAGTGCAAACTAAATAGGACTGACAAGCAATTATTAAGCATGAGCTATTTATAATAAAGTAATACTAACAGTAGTTATGACAATGCAAAAACTTATTATGTGACAAAATAGTGCATTTATATGCTTTTATAGTGAATAATATAGCAGGCTGTCAGGCAGATTGAGTAATGCTTCGTATCTTGACGGTAATGGCGGGTTAAATGAGAGCGGTATCCAAGAATACAGATGCTAACGACAAGTAAAATAAACGTTTCATGCGTTGGTAAATTTAAAATAAAGGCCGAAAGAGGCAGTAATCTATGAGTATTATCGACCAATTAGAAAAGACCGTAACGCCAGCTGTCATAGGTGAGCGCAATAGTCAGGATAGTGTGGCTTACATCAGCTTATTGGAGCAGTTTTATGCCATCTTGGCATCACGTCTCGCCTTGCCGCAAGTCTACTCACAATTTATCCGCGCCGAGCAAGGGATGGTTGATAGAGTCACAGAAAGTCCACTGTTCGAACAATTGTGGCAAGATAAAAGTATACAACAGCTTATGATCCGAGAGCTGTCTGCTACCCATCATATTGATGAGTCTGCTACGTTACAGCTGCTCATCAATGCCGCGCCACTGGCTTATCGTGAGCTGACAGTATTGGCAAACGGACAGTTTTTACCAGCGTTTTTGCAGGGAGAGCAGGCGGCACTGCGTCAGTATTTACCGATGTGGTCAGCAGCTATTATTACTGCTCCTCAAAACGTCAATAGCGCATCAGAAGCACACCCGTACATCGCCGCAGATATTGATAGCGTACCAGTGCGTGACACCTCTTTGGATGGACGAAAAAATTCTCATATAGATACCAGTAAGATCGCCGCAGCGACAGCCGCTTATAGGCAAAATGCTGATACAGCAGATAAAAAAGATGTTGGAAATACTGATGTAGAAAGTATGAGGATAGGCGATACCGACGGTCATTTTAGTGCTCATACTGGCGCCATTCATGCCAATCCATCCGCGCATCATTTGGCAGAAAATAGCAGTATGAAGCAAGAAAAAGTGCGTACTCGCAATCAACGTAATGATTTACTGGTACGGGTGGGGTTATTAATAGTAGCCATTGCCGCGATAGGGCTTGCTGCTTGGGCAATATTAATCAGACCGAACAACGCGCCGCCTATAGAAGCCGCTGCGACAGTGCCTGTTGTGGTAGCACCAACGCCCGTACCAGTAGCGCCAACGATGACTCCCATTGAGCTAATCGTTGGCGTAGATAACAGCGGTAGTCTGTATGCCTGTAGCGCTACCATTGGCGATGCAGCGCTACAAAGCACCTTGCAACAAGCGCTCAATACCAGCTTTGGTGAGCAAGCGAGTATTTGCGAATTAACAGTACAGGCTGGAGTTGCCAGTAGTATTGCCAATTTACCAGCGGAATTACTACCCAATGTCTTGACGATGATTAGGTCTACGCCATTTGCACGCCTACATTTGCAGAATGATCGTCTTATGTTAGAAGCGCCAGACAGTATGCTATTGCAACGACTGGTTACGGATATACGTACTTTGATACCTGCCATGGTCATCGATAGTACTGCACCACTACCATTGCCTGAAAATAACGATGCTGATGCCAATGCAATGAATAATACGAATAATCAGTTTGAAAATGAGGGAGCTGCCAATAATCAGTATGCTAATGGCTATAACAACAGTGGGTCTGGAGAGTTCCAAGCAGCAGATGATGATACAGGCGATCGTATCGTACCTAATCCTGCACCCAACAATTATAGTAACAATATCCCTAACAATACACCGATGAATAACAGACAGTCAGGTGCTATTTCAGAATCGGAGGTAGATGATATGGCAAGCACACTCATCATCGCTGAACCTGCGCAAGTAAGGAATAAATGATTGGAGAATAGAGGTGTTTAACGATTGTTTGATCAATTTATCCATTGAAACAAGTTATCAAGTAAGGATGGCGGTATAAGTTGCTTATACCGCCATTTTTTCTGTTGATACCCAGTTAGAATTATTTAAAAAACCATAAAGTATCTGAAAAAAGGATGTAGTTTCTCCATTTATACATAAGTTTTACTGATTCTTTTATGGCTTCTCACTGGGTTAATGATTGGTTATTTGCCATGTTTTTGGTTACGTGTGACACTTGAAATATTACCTAACGTATCATTTGTACAACAACCTGTTGATTGTTAACACTGACTTAATACTTTTATAATGATGAAAATTGAACAGGGTCAAGATGGTTTTAGCTGTCATGGTTCTTATTTCAAATCATTATTTTATCTGGTGTTTTTTGAATATTTTAATTATATAAATCGATACTAATATAGGCATTAATAGGAGAATTGTATTATGGATATTATCAGTCATTTGACGCGTACAGTCAGCCCAGCCGTGCTGGAAGATGATCATAGTCCCGCTAAAAAGGGGCTGCTTGAACAGTTCTACGCTATTTTTGCGGCTCGCTTAGCGGATAACGATACTTATAATCGTTTTGCAAATGAGAATATCACTCGTGATGACCAAGGGTTTTATGACCGTGTATGGAGCGATGATTCGCAACGTGATCAAATCGCTCGTGAGCTGGCAGGCAAGCATAATGTTGATGCAACGTCTTCGCGTGGACTGATAGCGATGGCAGCGCCACTGGCTTTTCACGAAATCAAAAGCTTGGCAGGTACCACACCAGTGCCGCAGTTTTTAAATGATAATCTCGACAGTTATCAGCGTTATATTCCTGCTTGGGCAAGCGCAGTTCTGCCAGTCGGTGTGTTTGCAGCGACGCCTGCTGCTGGCGCGCGTATCTCTGATACGGTGAGCACCGCTCCATTGCAACGCGAAGAAGAGCAGCAAGGCAGCTTTATGAAAGCATTGCTCCCCATTATTGGCTTGATTATTTTAGGCGCATTGGCTTGGGCTTTACTTCGTGGTTGTCAAGAGAACCCTGAGCCTGTCGCTACACCGGTGGCCACTGCCCAACAAGCAGCGCAGGGAGGGGGTCAGTTGGCAGTGGCAGGTGATATTGAGCCTGCATCATTGCGCATTGCGACTGGTGAAAATAGTGAGCTGTATGCTTGCCGTATGAATGTGGGCGACGAGACCTTGCAGACCAATGTAATGAATGCGTTAACCAGTGCATTTGGTGAAGAAGCCAATAAATGCCGTGCTGATGTCGATGACAATTTTGCAGTAGATATGCCAGCAGCGGCTCAGCTAGCTACTATCTTGCCTATCGTCAAAAATGTACCAAATGCGAGCATGATCATCAAAGGTGATGTTATCACTGTCAATGCGCCTGATGCAGCGGCATTAGATAAGCTAGTGGCTGACTTACAAGCGGCTGTTCCTGCGATGACCATACAAGCCGAAGGACCGTTAGATTTGCAGGGTGAGATTGATAATAGTTTGGCAGCTGCGGATGTTGCTATGACCAATCTTGGTAAGAATCCTGATCCACGTGATGTGGCTCGTGCATTGAGTATTCAGGTTATCAACTTTGAAGTGGATGAAGCGGTCATTCCTGATGTCAATAAAGAGCTGCTTGACCGCGCTGCTAAGATTATCAAAGAAGTACCGAATATGAAGCTGACGATTATCGGTCATACTGACAGTCAGGCATCAGATTCTTACAATGTAGAATTGTCTCGTGATCGCGCTGAGGCAGTGAAAGAGTATTTGGTATCTCAAGGTGTTGATGCCAGTAAATTGATGACGAAAGGCATGGGTGAATCAGAGCCTATCGCTGATAACTCAACTGAGCAGGGTCGCTTCCGTAATCGCCGTATTGAATTTATAGTCAATGACGAGATGGCCAGTGCGAACGATGGTATGATTATTAGTAATGATGCGCTTGACCCAGACTTAAACCCTCTAGATAGCAATAACGATGACTTATTGCCTGATGGTGATGATGCTACTCAAGGTACGGCAGTAGATCCAACCAATTAATACACAGAAAATTGATTGAGTCATTACTAATTTAAAAAACCGCATCTTATAAAAGGTGCGGTTTTTTATTTTGTTAAAGCTGTTGTTTATAGGTGGCTAATGATAAGTATCTAATAATAAGCGATTATTTATAAGCGGTCGGATCTTTTGATTCAGTAGCGCTGCGAGTCGCTTGTGACTTAGATTGAGGATTAAAAAAGGTTTGAGTGACGTTTTGCTTTGCCTGTTGCCAATAATCAAATTGTTGGCAAGTTGATTCCAGATCACCTTGCCATGTTGGTATCTGTCCGCACATTGTTTTAATACGGTTTTGATTGGGATAAGGCAGCTCTTGTGCGGTCTCTGCGGCTTCATGGGCGGCGACGCGATCATTACAAACCAGCGCAATATCACAACCCGCTTCAATCGCGGCTTTCACACGTGCGCTGACATCGCCCGCGGCTTGAGCACCTGCCATACATAGATCATCAGAGAATAAGACCCCATCAAACTTTAGCTGATCCCGTATGATGTCCTTGAGCCAAATTTTAGAAAAACCTGCTGGCTGGTCATCAACTTGCGAAAAAATAACATGGGCAGGCATTAAGGCATCAAGCCACGGTAGGGTTTGGGCAAAAGGCTGCATATCGCTATGCATAATCTCATCCAAGCTACGCGTATCGATGGCCTCAGCCACATGGGAGTCAGGGGCAATCGCACCATGACCGGGGAAATGCTTACCTGTGGTTGCCATGCCAGCGGCTTTCATACCGCGCATAAACTGAGTCGCCAGCGCAATGATCGCTTGCGGCTCTTGATGAAAGCTACGATCCCCAATGACTTGGCTGATGCCATCTCTGTCAAGTACTGGGGCAAAACTGAGATCAATGCCCACGGCCAATACTTCTGTTGCCATTAGATAGCCACAATCGTAAGCACAGCTTAGCGCATGGCTAGGCTCTTGATTGAAGAGCTCCCCAAGCTTGCCCATGGCGGGTAGTGGCGTAAAGCCATTGCGCAGCCGTGCGACTCGTCCACCTTCTTGGTCGACGCCGATTAATATGTCCGGGTTGTGATAACGTATGTCATCACACAACGCCCGTACTTGTGCCGCATCTGCAACGTTTCGGGCAAATAAAATCACCCCGCCCACCTGTGCCTGTTTGATTAAGCTGACATCTTCTGCTGTCAGTGCGGTACTATCGATATCAATCATTAAAACGCCGTACATTGCGTAATCCTTATGGTGTTATATATTGTTATATGATCGGTTCAGCTTCAAATAAATAAATGATGATAATTGGCAGTGTGCCACTATTATCAAAACTGCTTTATTATGACAGTTATTAGTAAATGAGCATAATGTGGCAGATGAATAGACTCAAATCAATTCGCCAGTAGGCATTGAATCGTCAATAAATGACCCAAATAATGATGAACAATAAATGTCATAGAAAGTTTGGTATGTGCAGGCGTAGCGTGTAAGATTGCTTATACAGTTTGAGACAGTTGGATATCTATGTGCATGATAATATTGAGTGATTTTTAACAATATATTAGCAAACAGCAATGGCATTTAGTGACCATAATTATTCAGAAAATAGCATATATTAGAAAATATCGTTTTAGATTTTAGAAAGTATCATTGAATACATATTCGATTGATAATGGTAAATAAGTATTTCGTGACTTAAAGATAAAGCATTTATAGGCGGCGATTGATTCAGTCACTTTTGATTTTTATAAAACAAATAATATTATTAACGTAAAATAACTAGGTATATATGATGAAAAAACAACCAGCACAGTGGTTACTCAGTGCAGCGTCAGTGGGCATCGCCGGTATTATTCTCACCCAGAGCTACGGGACGGCAATGGCCGACACCAATACTGAAGGCTTTGTACAAACCCCTGAACAAAAAGTCACCACTCGCCAAGTAGCCGCATTGCTGGATCGTAGCCACTATTTGAATCAGCCGCTAGATAGCAAAACGGGCAGCGAAATCTTGTCTATGTATATCGATAGCCTTGACCCAAACCATACGTTGTTTTTGCAGTCTGATGTGGATGAGTTTAAGAAAAAATACGCCGATGAATTCGGTGCTCGCCTCAAGCGTGGCGACTTATCTGCAGGAGTAGAGGTCTTTGAACGCTATCGCAAACGCTCAAATGAGTATTTTGCGATGGCGAGCAAGATGCTAAAAACCGATATTGATTTGACGAGTGATGACACGATCGTGCTCGACCGTGAAAAACTCAATCATTTTAAAACCAAAAAAGAGCAGCGTGATTATTGGACGCGTCAGCTGAAATTTCAGCTGATGAGTATTACCTTAGGTCAAGAAGATGAAAAAGCCAAAGAAAAAGTATTTCTGAGCAATCCAGATATTACTCGTGGGCAAGACTTGGTGCGCAACGACCAACGTACACCAAGCGAGATTTTACAAAATCGTTTATCGCGACAGCAAGAGCAGTTTAAGCGTCTCACAAACGATGAAATCATGGAAACCATCTTAAATACGGCGATGTTGACTTACGATCCGCACAGTAATTATTACGCACCGATTCAGGCCAACGAATTACAAATCCAATCTAGCCTGCAATTAGAAGGCATTGGCGTCTCTATTCGCCCTGATCGTAAAAACCCAGATTATACCCGCATCGTGACCTTGGTTGATGGTGGTCCGGCAGCCAAATCTGGTCAGATTAAACCCAATGATTTGATTATCGGTATTGCCAAAGATGGCGAGAACATGACAGACGTGGTTGGCTGGTCAACGCGTGAGATTGTAAGCTTGATTCGCGGTAAACGTGGCACGTCAGTGACCATTAAAGTGCGTCAGCCAAATACGCCTGATGCCAGTGCCCGTAACGTGACGGTGGTTCGTGACATTATTCAACAAGAAGAGTCAGGGGTTACCCAGCGCGTGGTAGAAGTACAGCGCCCTAATATTGATAAAACGCCAAAACGCATCGGCGTCCTTGAGATACCGAGCTTTTATCTGAATTATCAGGCACGCCGTAACGGTGAGGATTATCGCAGCGTCAGCATCGATACCGAAAAAGCATTGAAAGCGTTGAATAAAGAAAATATTGATGGCCTCGTGGTTGACTTGCGCAATAATCCAGGTGGTTCATTGGATGAAGTAGCAAAAATGCTTGGCTTCTTTATCAAGAGCGGACCGATGGTGCAAATCCGTGACAATCGCGGCAACATTCAGGTCTACCGTGACGATGATGGCGGTGAGCAACTTTATGATGGCAAAGTGGTCGTTATTACCAACCTAGCGTCTGCCTCAGCCAGTGAGATATTTGCCGCGGCTATCCAAGATTACGGTCGTGGGCTAGTGGTTGGCAGTACGACAACGGGTAAAGGTTCAGCGCAGATTCAACTCGATAATTTGGCATTGGGTTCAGCCACTTTAACGCAGCGCAAATTCTATCGCATCACTGGTGGTAGTACGCAGAATAAAGGTGTGGTACCTGATGTAGAGTTGGTCAATATCTACGATGATGCCACTTTTGGCGAACGTGCGCAGAAAAAAGCGTTGCCTTGGGATACCATCAAAACGGCGCCTTACAAGCCTGAAGGTAAGTTCACTGATACGACGTTAGCGACACTCAACCAGCAGTCTAAAATTCGTCAAGAGCAAAACCCACAGTTTGTTTATCTATCAGCGCTAAACAACATTCGCGATATGGAAGACGAGAAAAAACCAATTCCACTTGATATCAATAGCCGCCGAGCTAAGATGCAATTGATTGAAAAGCGTTCATTAGAGGCTGAAAATAAACGTCTTATTGCAACGGGTGAGCGCCCTTATGCCAATTGGAACACCTATCAAGCAGCAATGGATGCAAAATTTGAAGAGCGCAGCCGCATGAAAGCCAAGGAGCGCCCAGAGCTACCTGAAGACGAAGCCTTCATCAACGAAGCGGCCTATATTATGCTAAGCGCTGAACCCAAAGCATTGTTAAGCCCTGAAGAGAAGCTATAAACGGTCAGTATTGTCAGCCAAAAAGGCTGTGATTAAAATCCATGTAAGCATATGCTTACATGGATTGACGTTTATACCTCTTACTAACCATGAGGCAATCTGCGATTATAACTGTACGGCACGATTGAACGAAAAGGTTCATTGATACTAGGGATTGGTATCTCAAAGGTCGCATCAGGGATAGGTGGTTTGCTGATTAAGGATGATAAGGCTAGATGCCTGTCAGTTATAGGATACTCCGGGATTAGGTATCATATAACGATAACATGGATGGTTAGTGATAAAAGCCGCATAACGCTTGTCGTTCTGCGGCTTTGTTACGTCTGGACATTAGTAATTTTTATGGTAGATTTTTTAGAGAGATATTGCTCAAGTTTAATATCACTGTAGACGTAAATAGCGCTCAGCTTATAGATAAGTATATTAATATTAATATTGAACTTATCATAGAATAAGCATAAAAAAGGCCAGTAACCTTATCAGCCACTGACCTTTTTTGACCAAATGGCAATCTTAATAAAGACTACCATTTAACATCTCACTATACTCTAGAAGAGATTAGTGCTCAACGCCACCAGCGCCATGGACATGACCATGGTTTAGTTCATCTTCAGTCGCTGCACGCACTTCTTGGATTTCAACATCAAACGTCAAACGCTTACCAGCCAATGGATGGTTTGCATCAACGGTCACTTCTTTGTCATTTACTTCAGTAACGGTAACTAGCATTACTTGTCCGCCAGCTTCTGACTGAAACTGCATACCCGGCTGGATATCTTCAACGCCTTGGAAGTTATCACGTGGTACATGTTGTACCGCTTGCTCTTGATATTCGCCGTAGCCATCAGCAGGTTCAACAACAGCATTGACTTGTTCGCCAGCAGATTTACCTTCTAGCTGTTGCTCAAGGCCTGGAATGATGTTGCTGTGGCCATGCAAATACGCAAGTGGTTGACCTTCTGATGATTGGTCAAGAATGTTGCCTTCGTCGTCTTTTAGTGTGTAATTGAATTTGACGGCAGTGTCTTTTGCAATAATAGTCATAAGTTATCCTAAATATATCTATGTAAAAAATTAAATACGGTTGCAATAAACCTAAAAAATCCAATCAGCAAGCCAAATAGCCACGTCATTAGTCAATTATCATCAGTTTATTAAAGTAACTTTAGCAGTTAGCATCTTTAATTGAGATGGCTCATATAACTTTCAAGGTAAAAACAATAAAAAATGCTATTTTATACTGATAAATGTCGTTTTTTATGAAAATAAACACAGTTTTTTGTGGTTTGAAGACCGTAAATGGATATTCGGGGTTTGCCAGTTGCGTTTTTGGACAATGGCTTTTACCATAATGATATAAATAAGGATAAAAAGACAATGACTTCATTTGCTAATAATTCAGGCTGTCAGCTATCGGATGCCAATACAATCAGCGATCACCATAAAGCTAAAGCTGATATCAATTATCGACTCAATTTCGAGCGGTTTTCTGAGCACTTGGTTGATGTGTCGCTCAATTTTACGGCAGTAAATGATGCGCCTCAACTTTGGATGCCAGCGTGGATACCAGGCAGTTATCTGATGCGTGAGTTTGCGCGCAACATTACCGCGGTGCATTATCAGGTGTTAGACAGCCAAATCATGGATGACGATACTCACGAGACTTATCGCGCGCACAAAATAGATAAAAACACGTGGCAATTACCAAAAGCTAAAGCAGGGCAAGCCATCAGTGTCCACTATGAAGTTTATTGCTATGATTTATCGGTACGTACTGCCTATGTCGATCAGCAACGTTTGTATGGGAATTTCACCTCATTGGCATTGGCTGTAGAAGGGCAGGAGCATCGAGCTGTACAAGCTAGCTTAGCAGTGCCAGCAGCATTTTTAGCAGGTAAAGACGAGAGTCGGCTGCTATTGGCATGTGGGTTAGAGTCTACTCATCTACGCCTTGATGGGCAGCATAGCTATGGACTACAAGCAGACAGTTATCACGACCTTATTGATTACCCGTTTGAGATTGCAGAACAAGATAAGTTTGACTTTATTATTCAAGACAGTACGCATCAGACGCTACATCATCGTTTTTATCTCTCAGGTAAGCATAGCGCCAATATGGGCAGGCTACAGCAGGATATCACTCAGATCTGTCAGTGCTATTTAGATTGGTTGGGTAATGCGCCATTTAATGATTATACGTTTATGACCTTTGCCAGTGGTCAGGATTATGGTGGACTTGAGCATATCAATTCGACCAGTCTCATTACGCCGCGCCGAGACTTACCAACTTTTGATGAGCCAAAAATACCAAGCACCGAGTATCAGCGATTTTTGGGCTTATGCAGCCATGAGTATTTTCATTCGTGGTGGGTCAAAACGGTACGCCCAGATGTTATGTTGGATGTCGATTTGCGCCGCGAGGCATTTACACCACTGCTATGGGTATTTGAGGGCTTTACTTCGTATATCGATGACTTTATGTTGCAAGCGTCGGGCGTGATTGATAAGCCAAGCTATCTCAAGCTACTGGCTGAGCAAATTAATCGTTACTATCAAACCGCGGGTCGCGCGTATCAAAGCGTTGCAGAGTCGAGCTTTGATGCGTGGATTAAGCTATACCGTAACGATGAAAATACAGGCAACGCTGGTATCAGTTATTACAACAAAGGCGCACTGGTGGCGTTATGCTTGGATTTGACACTGCTCCAAAAGAGCAATGGTCGCTATCGTCTGTTTGATGTGGTCAAGGCTTTTTATACTCAAGCAAAGCAAAACGACAATAAACGCATTGGCATCAATAGTGCTGATATGGGTACAGTCATTGGGCAGTTCATGCCCATAGAGAATTGGGAAGACTTTGAATATCGTTATGTCAATGGTGTCGAAGAGTTGCCAATCGAAGCGCTGCTGGCGGCAAACGGTATTAACATGCATAGCAATACCAAAGAGACGGCTGACAAGCATGTGCCTTGGGGTATGCGCTGTACTGAAACACCTGCTGGACTCAAGGTTAATCGCGTGACACGTGCTAGTGTCGCTGCTAGAGCGGGTATTTCAGCGAACGATGTCATTGTGGCGCTTGACGGTATCAAGGCTGACAGTAAACAATTGGCGTTGCTGAGTAATGTGGAGCGCGACATTAAGTGTCACCTGTTTCGCCGTGATGAGTTGATGCGTGTCAATGTGTTGCCTAAAGCGGCTGATGAAGCCATTGACAAAGCATCTCCGCATAAAGTGAGCTTGCACTTGGCAAAAGCAAATCAATCGTCAGAAGTCAGTGATAATTCTTCTCCAGTCGATACAGGCTGGCAAGCATGGCTCAATGCGATAGATCGTTATCAGAGTTAAATACATTACTAAATGTATTAATGTGAATGTATTTGTTCTCACTATTCTGTTCAATAATTTATTAAATGAAAGCCCCTGCCAAATAATATTATTTGGCAGGGGCTTTGTGTAATGACTGGCAGTCTTTTTTGAGGCGTGCTAAAAATTAACAGCTAAGTCAGCGTTTAGTAATTCAGCACCTAAGAAGCAGATTGCTAAGATTGCTGATGATTATCCGCTTCACTTGTGCCCTGTGTCTCTTTAGTATTTTTATCGGTACTAGCACTAGCACTAGCACTAGCACTAGCATTAGCATCTGCAATCCATTGTTGCATATGCTCAATCTCAGTCTGCTGACCATCGATGATGTCTTGTGCCAATTGACGCATCTCTTCGTCAGTGCCATATTTCAGTTGAATGTTTGCCATCTCTACCGCGCCAATGTGATGCGGCAGCATACCACGTGCAAATGCCATGTCAGGCACAGGATCGGCGATACCCAATACCATCTCGCCATTTAAGACATCCATGCTTCTGGCATACGCTTGCTGCATAGCTTCAGTATTGGGTTTAGGTTTGGCTGTATCAGGGTGGCTAGCAAGCCACTTATTCAAAATATCGATTTCAACTTGCTGAGCGGCGATAATCTCTTGTGCCAATTGACGCATCTCTTCGTCAGTGCCATATTTCAGCTGAATTTTTGCCATTTCTACGGCACCGCGGTGGTGTCCAAGCATCGCTTTAGCAAAGGCTGTATCAGGATCGTTATAACCCATACCGATCATCATCTCATCATGCATTCTAGTCATCGACCTTGTATAGTCTCTGAGTATGTCGGTCATTTGGCTCTCATCCGTGCTGTTTTCCCCAGCTACTATGTCGTTATCAGCGTCAACGTCATTTGGAGCATCGGCGATATCAGTCACAGGTGGGGTCGCTGCAGTAGGATCTGTGTCATCGTTGTCTTTTGTCGGCTGACAGGCGCTCAGTATAAGCGCTGTAGAAACGCTAGTAGCCAACAAGATCCAACGACGAGAAGCAAACATAACATATCCCTATAATAAAAAATCAAATGATAAGTGGATGAGACTTATGATACCTAAATAATGGTGTTCTGAAGCTTAGCAGATAAACCTTGCTCGTTCGAGACGCGATGTTTAGCAAGTCGTAATTGGTTTTAATTGCTACCAAAGCCAATGACTAAGACGTATTCTTATTTAAAAAAGCTGACAGAAATAAGGATATGCCCTAATAAGCAGATACCAGTCACGAGCAATCAGATACCAGTAGATTGATAGTAACAATTAATTAAGAATGCCTAATTGCTGACAGCGTTCGCTAGTGAGATGAATGCGCACAAACTCACCAACTGCTAAATCACCCAATTCGAACCCTGCTACTGACCAGCGTATCAAACGCAGACAAGGCAGTCCAACCTGCGCTGTCATACGTCTGACTTGGCGATTCTTACCTTCATAAATCGTCAGCATGAGCCATGAAGTCGGTACATTCTTACGCTCACGAATAGGCGGCTCACGTTGCCATAAATCAATGGGTAAGTTTGTCTCTTCTACCATGAGAGCCGTTGCCGGTAGTGTCTTGCCATCTTTTAAATGTACGCCAGAGGCAAGCTCATTCAACTGCGCTGGCGTTGCTGTGCCTTCAACTTGCACCAAGTAAGTCTTGCCCTGCTTATGACGGTTTTTTGCAAAATTAGCAGCAGAAGGTGGCTGGGTAATGGCTTTATTGACTCGACCATCACTCGTTAAAATCAGCAAGCCCTCTGAGGTGGCATCAAGCCTACCAGCAATCCGTAAAGACTTATCGGTAAAATACTGTGATAGGGTGGTGTGATCATTGTTGCTGTCATCACGAAACTGACTTTGCACCCCATAAGGTTTGTTGAATAAAATCAGACTAGAGGTTGACATGGTTTGGGATTTCCTAAATTTGAATCATTATTTTGTGCGTATTTTGAGGCTAGGGCGTGTCCTCAATTCACCATTTTTAAAACGAGGACATGCCCTAATAAAACGTTATTTTTTTAAATCAACGCTATAAGCTGCAAATTTGTTGATTTTATATAAAGTATCTTTGTTATTTTGCGCGTTATTATAACAGTCTGTGTGGATGCTATTTTACTAAAGGGATTTTTACAGTATCGTTAAGTCAATAAATGATTATTCAGTGCATCGCTATGTTACTTATTCATCTTTTAAATCATTTATCAGCATATCGTAACTTACTTATTACTCAGACCTATTGCTCAAAGTTTTTAGTTTGGCTAACCCGCGTTTAAAGCGGCATAAATAATCATAATAGAGTGGCTAGCATAACAGAGTGCTAAGGATGCTTGCGATATCTAACATACAACCAAGGAGTTTTATCCATGTCTTATGAGAAGGTTATCGTCCCAAGAGACGGCGAAAAAATTACCGTAAATGCTGATCTGTCGCTAAATGTACCCAATCATCCTATCATCCCGTTCGTTGAAGGCGATGGCATCGGGATTGATATCACGCCTGTCATGATAAAAGTGGTCAATGCGGCCGTGGAGAAAGCTTATCATGGCAAACAGTCCATCATTTGGATGGAGGCTTATCTTGGCGAAAAGGCCGCTAAAATATACGATGGTGACTATCTGCCAAGCGAGACGCTAGAGATTTTAAAAGACTATGTTATCAGTATCAAAGGTCCATTGACCACGCCAGTTGGCGGTGGCTTTCGCTCATTGAATGTGGCGGTACGTCAAGAGCTTGACCTCTATGTGTGTCAGCGCCCAGTTCGTTGGTTTGAAGGTGTACCAAGTCCTGTGCAGCATCCTGAGCTGACAGATATGGTCATTTTCCGTGAAAATTCAGAAGATATCTATGCGGGTATCGAATGGAAAGCGGGCAGTGAGGATGCTAAGAAAATCATCAAATTCTTAAAAGAAGAGATGGGCGTTACGAAGATCCGCTTCGATGATGATTGCGGTATCGGCATCAAGCCAGTATCCAAAGAAGGTTCGCAGCGTCTGGTGCGTAAAGCCATTCAACATGCTATCGATAATGATTTGCCCAGTGTGACTTTAGTGCACAAAGGCAATATTATGAAGTATACCGAAGGCGCATTTAAGGAATGGGGCTATGAGCTGGCCGCAGAACGCTTCGATGCAGAGTTGTTAGATGGTGGTCCTTGGATGACAATGAAAAATCCCAAAACAGGCAATGATATTATTATCAAGGATGTTATTGCTGATGCCTTTTTACAGCAAATCTTGATGCGTCCTGCGGATTATTCAGTCGTTGCGACGCTAAACTTAAACGGTGATTATATCTCAGATGCCCTAGCAGCCGAGGTGGGCGGTATTGGTATCGCACCGGGCGCCAACAAAGGCGGTGCAATTGCGGTTTATGAGGCAACTCATGGCACAGCACCTAAATATGCGGGTCAGAATAAAGTAAATCCTGGCTCATTGATTTTATCCGCTGAGATGATGTTACGAGACATGGGCTGGACAGAAGCCGCTGATCTCATTATCAGTGGTATCCAAGGTGCTATCGCTAATAAAACGGTCACTTATGACTTTGAGCGGCTCATGCCAGATGCTATCTTGCTCAGTACTTCTGAGTTTGGTAAAGCGGTTATCAAGCATATGGATGTTTAAAAATTATATAGAGCTGAGTCAGCAGTTATTAGAATTTTATAGTATTGATAAAAGTATCAATATTCACAAAAGTATCGCTGAACATAGCAATGTCAAAAAGCCACCTAAAGTTATGTAGGTGGCTTTTTTATTGGCAGTTTTTTGCTGTTTATAAGTGATATTTTAAAAGTAACGTTTTAAACGTACTGTCTTATGTTCAAGCATAAAAAACACCGCTTAAGTCTGAGACCTAAGCGGTGTTTTTATTTTGCCTAACTGGGTTCAAAAGTCTTTATAAGTAAAGAAAATTAAGCCCAACTGTCTGCTGTATTAGCACACAACTCAATTACAATGAGGCGATTGCTGCATTGAATAGCGTGCTTGGACGCATCGCTTGTTCAGCCAATGCTTCGTCTGCCAAGTAGTAACCTTTCAAGTCGACAGGCTTGCCTTGAGCTTCATTTAGCTCTTTGACGATAGCAGCTTCGTTGCTCTCAAGCTTTTCTGCCAGCGATGCAAATTTTGCTTTTAGATCAGCATCTTTATCTTGTGCCGCAAGCTCTTGTGCCCAGTACATCGCCAGATAGAAATGACTACCACGGTTATCGATTTCACCTGTTTTACGTGAAGGACCTTTGTTGTTTAACAACAGTTTCTCTGTCGCCGTATCTAGCGTATCCGCCAAGATTTGCGCTTTAGCATTGTTATCGTGACTGGCCAAATGCTCCAGAGAGACGGTCAAGGCTAAAAATTCACCCAATGAATCCCAACGTAAATGGTTTTCCTCTAACAACTGTTGAACGTGCTTAGGTGCAGAACCACCAGCGCCCGTTTCAAACAAACCGCCGCCTTTCATTAATGGTACGACTGACAGCATTTTTGCACTTGTGCCAAGCTCTAGGATTGGGAACAAGTCAGTCAAGTAATCACGTAAAATATTACCAGTTGCAGAGATGGTATCCAGACCACGGGCAACGCGCTCTAGCGTATAACGCATCGCACGAACCTGTGACATGATTTCAATATGCAGGCCTGTAGTATCATGATCTTTTAAGTAAGTTTGAACTTTTTTGATCAGCTCGTTCTCATGTGGGCGGTAAGGGTCTAGCCAAAAGATAACAGGCGTATCTGATTCACGGGCACGGCGTACGGCAAGTTTTACCCAATCTTGGATAGGCTCATCTTTAACCTGACACATGCGCCAAATATCGCCGTTTTCAACCTGCTGCTCAAGCAATACCTCATCAGTATCTTCATCAACAATACGAGCCAACCCTGAACCACTCGCCTCAAAAGTCTTGTCATGCGAGCCATACTCTTCGGCTTTTTGCGCCATCAAACCAACGTTAGGAACCGTACCCATCGTTGTTGGATCAAAATTGCCATGCCATTTACAGAAGTTAATCATTTCTTGATAGATGCGAGCAAAGGTAGATTCAGGCATGACTGCTTTACAGTCATACATTTTGCCATCAGCGCCCCACATTTTACCGCCTGAACGAATCATCGCTGGCATAGACGCATCAACAATTACATCACTTGGTGAATGGAAGTTGGTGATACCTTTTGATGAATCAACCATCGCTAGGCGTGGACGATGCACTTGGCAAGCATGTAAGTCGCGTTCGATTTCTTCACGCTTACTGGCAGGTAGCTCAGCGATTTTTTCGTACAAACTTGCCATGCCGTTATTGACGTTGATACCTAACTCGTCAAAGAAAGCGCCATGCTTATTAAAGGCATCTTTATAGTAAGTTTTGACCGCATGACCAAACACGATAGGATGCGATACTTTCATCATCGTGGCTTTTACGTGCAGTGAAAACAAGATACCAGCTTCGCGGCAATCTTCCATTTCACGCTCATAAAACTCAAGTAATGATTTTTTGCTCATAAACATTAAGTCGATGACTTCTTTATCCAGCAAGGCAATGCCTGTTTTGAAGACATGAATAGTGCCATCTTCAGCGACACGCTCCATACGTACAGTACGTGCTTTATCCAAAGTGATAGATTGCTCACCAGCATAAAAATCGCCACTGTGCATGTGCGATACGTGGGTCTGTGACCATTGCTTCCATTCACCCATAGAGTGTGGATGCTTGCGTGCATAGTTTTTAACCGCTTTTGGTGCACGGCGATCTGAGTTGCCTTCACGTAATACTGGGTTGACAGAACTGCCCAAGCTTTTGCCATAACGCTTACGGATCTCTTCTTCTTCTTCTGTCTTAGGATCATCTGGAAAGTCAGGAATAGCGTAGCCTTTGCTTTGCAATTCTTTGATACAAGCTTTTAGCTGCTGAACAGAAGCACTGATATTAGGCAGTTTAATGATATTGGTGTCTGGATCTTGAGTCAGACGACCCAGCTCAGCCAGATTATCAGGAACGCGCTGCTCTTCCGTTAAGTACTCTGGGAACTCAGCCAACACACGGGCAGCAACAGAGATATCACTGGTTTCAACTTCGATGCCTGCTGTTTGAGTAAAAGCTTTTACAATTGGCAAAAATGATAAGGTTGCTAGCGCTGGTGCTTCGTCAGTTTTTGTATAAATAATTTTAGACATTAGTTGGGCATTCCTTTTAGTTGTAATTAATAATAAGGCTTAAATATAAGTTAATAATTCCATGCAGCTCTGATGTAATAATGGATCATGCAACGATACTAAATAATATGTCGCGAGCTTTTTGTACACAGTTTCTTGGAGACCATCGAGCCTGCTTAGAATTTCTCTTCGTTAAGCGGCAGTTTGACTGTCTTGTCTGAACGACCTGCTCATATGAATGACTTAAAAATAGAGTGCGGACGCTACATCATAGTTAACTGATTATAAATCTGATACGATGTCAATATCGCATAATGAACTAAGTGTAGTGTTTTCGGTTGTTTCTAATATGTCTTAATTACATTAAGCTGTTAAGAGCCTTATTCTACCAGTCATCGATAAAAATTTCATCCTTTCTATACAAACACTGCCTGCTAATATTCGTCATAAAACGATGAATAATACAATCATTATTCAAAAAACTGCCAGTCATATCATAGATATGAGTCGTGACTAAGTGATTCTTACTCTTCTGTCAGAAATGAGCTGACAAACCAAATTATCTATGTTTTTAGAGATGATTTTACTGGGGTAGCTTTTATTATCGAGAGCGCATTGTTACCTATTTTATTCTTCTTATCTGAAAGCTATGAGAGCATAATTGTGACAGAGGATAAGTAAAATTTTGCTAAGCTAGTCGTATCAAAAATAAAATATATAAAAAACTAGGGTGTGTCCTCATCTTAAAAATAGTGATAAAAATGAGATAAATTGCTGTCAAACGAGGAAAGTCGCGCAAATCATATCGAGATATTGATAGGCTATTTGAAGATGTTTGGCAAAATTCAGTCGTTTTTAAACCATTTAGAGGGTATTAGATTGTATTAAGGGCACGCTCTAGGCACATCGAAAAATAAATAGTGAGCACTATGAGTTTACAATATGCATTACTCAATGATACCAGCTGGCAGAATCAAACAGACTGGCAAACGCCTGATACTCCTTTTATGTCGTTTGCTTTTTGGCAGGCGTTAGCCGATACTGGCGCGATTGGCGAGCAGGCAGGATGGTTGCCGCTATTTGTTTTGGTTCATCGTGTTGCCGATAGCGAAAACCACACCTCGATTAAGCAAGCCGCGCAAACAGTCACGCATCCTATTGCGGTATTGCCCGTATTTATAAAAGGTCATCATCGCGGCGAGTTTGTTTTCGATCATTCATGGGCAGAAGCCTACGCGCGTTATGGTATGGATTATTATCCAAGGCTGGTCACCAGCGTGCCCTATACACCGATTACGGGTCAGCGGCTATGGTTAGCAAAAGGTGAAACGTTGACCAGTGACATTATAAAGACAGCTATCGCGGGCGTCGACGATATTGCTCAGCAAGTGGTTGCCTCAAGCTGGCATGGGTTATTCGTCACGCCTGAGCTGGCTAAGATTGCGACGGCATCTATGCCAACGGATATTGAGATAGCGCATTTGCTAGCAGCTCAGGATAATGGTGTAGAATCATCCGAAATTGATATACCTATACTAGAGCGACAAGGATGTCAGTTCTTATGGCAAAATAAAGACTTGCTACAAGACTTTCAACCGTTTACTGATTTTGAAGCATTCTTAGCGACGCTAAAAGCCAAAAAACGCAAAACCATCCGTGCTGAGCGTCGTAAGGTCGCCGAGCAAGGCATCAGCTGCCAACGTAAATGCGGTGATGCTATTACCGATGAGGACTGGAAAGCCTTTTATCATTGTTATGTGATGACTTATGCGATACGTGGACAACAGCCTTATTTGACAATAGATTTTTTTATGGCACTGGCAGCGACTATGTCTGAGCACTTAATGCTCGCACAAGCGTTAGACAGTTCTGGTGAAATTATAGCCAGTAGCTTGTTTTTATACGATGATCGCCATAGCGAAAATGCCACTCTTTATGGTCGCTATTGGGGGGCACTGGGTGAGTACGACAGCTTACACTTTGAGCTGTGTTATTATCAAGGTATTGAGTTTGCCGTCGAGCAAGGGCTTAAGTATTTTGATCCGGGTACGCAAGGCGAGCATAAGCTGGTTCGTGGTTTTATTCCAACGACGACACACTCCATCCACCGTATTTATGACCCACGTTTTGTGCCAGCTATCGCCAATTTTTGCGCCCAAGACCGTGAGCACATTGCGCAGTATCGTCAGCAGGCATTTGAGGCATTGCCCTTTAATGCGGATAATATGCCAGCCTTTGATAACAATCAATAGGCTTTGCTTAATACGCCTGACGCTCGCTTTCTTTTTTATTATTATGTCACTATTAGTCGTTAATTATGTCCAGTACTCCTTTTATTTGTCTTACCCATTTTTCTCCTCCTAGTGAGCTACTCTCGTGGCTCAATGTCGCAGGCTCTCTCACGGCGGTGTTGGAAGTGAAAGCAGGGCAGCCCTTGCGCGTGGAGCGTAGCTTTGAGGGCTACCGATTGCTGTCATTGGCACAAAAAAAACAATTGAATGTCACAGGTGCCATGCTGAATCGTCCCATGCTAGCATGGGTGCGTGAAGCGCAACTATATGGCAATGACGCACGCCCGTGGGTGGCCGCGCAAAGTATCTTTCCGTTACCCAGTCTCAAAGGTCACGCCCGTCGTCTACAGCAACTCAAAGGCACACCCATCGGTTATGTGTTATTTAAACGCAGTCGAACTTTGCCCAATCAGCGTTTTATCCAGCAGACAAGTGAGGGTTGGCAACGGCAAACACGTTATGATTGGTATGGTCGCCAGCTGCTGATCAGCGAAACTTTCTTGCCAGCATTTGTCGCTACTGACAGTTAAATATCCGTTAAGTAGCCAGTCAATAGATAAATGTCGCTACTAATCTGCTGACTAACGACAGGCTAGGAGCAGTATGATAGCGGTAAACCATTTATTTTATTGGCTATTTATCTGCGTTATATCACCATTTAATTCACTCAGCTTACAGTGAGGTTTTTTTGCGCTCACCGCACAAATTTTCATGTTACACTTAATGTTTAGCGATGATTTTGATGCCAGCGCGTATCGAGTTTATTGCCGAATTGGACAAGTTAATGACAGGCCTATTGCCTCTGCTTACTCCTACTTATCTTTGCTAATAGACTCAATTCACAATAATGGTCGTACCATAAAACTGAGCGTAAAAGTACCGCTGGTACTTTGAGCGACGTTGACACAGTAATCGTTTTATTGTGGGCAGCCTATAAGCTTCTTTTCAACGACATTTTTCAATGACAGTCACTACCTAGGACATCACTATGTTTAAAGATATTTCTATCAAAGATTTTGATCCAGTACTTGCTGAAGCGATGGCTGCAGAAAGCGTTCGTCAAGAAAACCATATCGAATTGATTGCGTCTGAAAACTACTGCTCGCAAGCAGTGATGGAAGCGCAAGGCACAGATCTAACCAACAAATACGCTGAAGGCTATCCTGGCAAGCGTTACTATGGTGGTTGTGAGCATGTAGACGTTGTAGAGCAATTGGCGATTGATCGTGCAAAAGAGTTGTTCGGTGCTGAGTACGTCAACGTCCAGCCACATTCTGGTAGCCAAGCAAACTCTGCCGTATTTTTAGCGTTACTTGAAGCAAATGACACCGTACTAGGCATGAGCTTAGACGCAGGTGGTCACTTGACTCACGGCGCACACATTAACTTTTCAGGTCTGAACTACAATGCCGTACAGTACGGCTTGGTCGAAGGCACTGGTCTTATCGATTATGACCAAGTTGAAAGTTTGGCAAAAGAGCATAAGCCTAAAATGATTATTGCTGGTTTTTCAGCGTATTCACAGGTAGTCGATTGGGCACGTTTCCGTGAAATCGCTGATGAAGTTGGTGCTTATTTGCTAGTAGATATGGCGCACGTTGCTGGTCTAGTTGCTGGTGGTGTTTATCCAAACCCAGTACCGTTCGCTGATGTGGTAACAACGACTACGCACAAAACCCTACGTGGCCCACGTTCAGGCATGATTTTGGCGCGTGATGAAGTACTTGCTAAAAAGCTCAATTCTGCCGTATTCCCAGGTAACCAAGGTGGCCCGTTGATGCATGTCATCGCGGCAAAAGCGGTTTGCTTTAAAGAAGCGTTAGAAGCTAACTTTTCTACTTATCAGCAGCAAGTGGTCAAAAACGCTAAAGCGATGGCAAAAGTGGTTCAAGACCGTGGCTATGAAATTATCTCTGGTGGTACTGAAAATCATCTCATGCTGATCAGCCTCGTTAAGCAAGAAATGACAGGTAAAGAAGCAGACAAATGGCTTGGCGATGCGCATATTACTGTGAATAAAAACGCTGTACCAAATGATCCAAAATCTCCGTTCGTGACTTCTGGTATTCGTATCGGTACACCAGCAATCACTACTCGCGGCTTCAACGAAGCGCAAGCGGGTGATTTGGCAGGTTGGATTTGTGATGTACTAGATAGTCGCGGTGATGAAGCCGTCGCTACTGAAGTACGCGGTAAAGTAGAAGCGATCTGCAAAGAGCTACCAGTTTACGAAAAAAATCAGTAAGTCTTAACTGACTCTTTTTGAGAGCTGTATAACAAAAACCGCTTAGCTTTTGCTAGGCGGTTTTTTATTCAAAAAATATTTTGACTTTTTTATTTTAATAGTATTTAATGAATTACCTTTTGGATGAAAGGTTCACTACTGGATAGTAGTATTTTAAATTCTCGGATGAGGATTGGCCAAAGAAGTTAATATTATTACCCAATCCTCTCCTAATTCTATTTAGGAGATATAAATTGTTAAAAAACTCAAACCCTATCATCAAACTTTCTAGTTTTAGTCATACTGATACCTCGAAGTCTGAATATGTAGATTCAGTTAGAGGATTCATTAAAGCTAGTGATCTTCCAAGAATATCAAATGTTCTTAAAATTGATTCTAACCCTAGAAAACCAAGAGAAAGTAAAGTAACTAAAGACATCATTGCTTCTTTAGAAGAAAGCCCGCAAATATTCCACTTAATGACAAAAGGTTTATTAATTTCATGTTCTAAATGTGAAGTTCTAGATCGTGGTCGTATACGGATAGAGTCCTATGACAATCAGTATGCACAATCTGGAATATTAGATGGTGGCCATAACACATTTGCGATTCTCAAATTTATTCTGCAAACACTAAATTTTGATGTTCAGAAATTGAGAGAGTGGGATGATGTTATTAAAATATGGAGAGATAATCTTGATCAAATAGTCTCAATGACTGGCGATACAAGTGATGAATTAATTGTAAAAGCATTAGACTTTTTAATACCTATCGAGTTCATATATCCGAAGAAAGGCGATGATAAAGATTCTTTAAATGGATGGGGTATAACGCACAGCAATATTACTCATGCTCGTAACAACAATGTTGAGTTAGTACAGGCTGCAAAAGATAATCATCAAGGATATTATGACTACCTAAAGGCTGTATTACCGCAAAGTGTTTCAAAGGCAATACAGTGGAAAACTAATGATGAAGGTAATATTCGGGTAGCAGATGTTTTAGCATTGACATTAATACCTTTGAGTGTTTTGCCATCTAGCATTGTTGGAACTAATTTAGAAAGTAATCTTTCTAAAATTTATAACAGTAAATCTTATTGTGTAGATACTTTTAAAGATATTTTAGATCAGCATGGTGAAAGAATCGGAAGTAATAAGTTTGAACTGAAAAATGCTTCTATTGAAAGCGCCTTAAATTTAATGCCAGAAATTTTAGAGCTTTATGATTTAATTTATTCAGAGTTCCCAACAGCATATAACACTAATGAAGGTAGTTTTGGTCGTATGGAAGTGGTAAAAAAATATGATCCGAAAAAAGCTGAAAATGGGAATGCTAAGTATTTAAATAAACAACCTAAAACTAAGTATTTTGGTCGTGATTGTGACTATAATTATGCTGATGGTTTAATAATTCCGCTTGTAGTAGCATTAAGAGAATTAATTGAATTTGATGAGCATAATGAAACTTTAAAATGGCGAGTAAAAAATCCTATTCAATTTATTAAAAATAATTTAGGTGATATTACTAAGATTTATGGCTTAGTTATCAAAATGTCTGATTATAATCCTCAGCGTATAGGTAAAACATCTAATAGTTACGATCTAGCTGCTACTGCTATAAAGAGTAAGCTGTAACTAAATTTTAAATGCTATTAAAAAAACCGCTTAGCATTTGCTAGGCGGTTTTTTTGTGTCGTAGAAAATAGTAGCTAATCCTTCTTCAGCGCATGACTGTCTTCTAATATGCCCATAAACCTCTCATATAACCAAGGCTCAGCATCATCGATGGCTTGGTTATATATTTTAGAGCCAATCAAGTCCACTATAAAATCGAATAAGAACTTGGCAGGCAAATTACCGATATCCAAATCAAACTCTTCGCTCATATAATCTCTCAAATTATCTAACAGCGCTTCTTCCTCTTCTTTCGATAACTTGATAAGTTTGTCTTTACTCATATCATTCTCTCAATACTAGGTAATGATCTAGCTTAGTTCAATCATACCTTTATAGGAAGGTTGAATAACCAATAAAAAAGGCTGGGTTACGATAGTGTAGCCCAGCCTTATTCAGGTTAATTCGACTTTATTGCTTATAAAATTACATAAACGGCAGTTTAGTAAATATCTGCAAGATCGTCGCGTTGACGATATCGACAAAGAATGCACCAACCATTGGCACAATCAAAAACGCCTTAGGCGAAGGCAGATAGCGATCCGTGACCGCCTGCATATTGGCAATCGCCGTTGGCGTCGCACCCATACCGAAACCACAATGTCCAGCTGACAAGACCGCTGCATCATAGTCTTTACCCATCACCTTAAAGGTTATGAAATAGACATAAACAACCATAATGACCGTCTGTACCAGTAAGATAATCAACACAGGGCCTGCCAAATCAGTCAGCTGCCATAGCTTCAATGACAGCAGCGCCATGGCTAAGAACAGACTCAAAGAAGCGTTACCAAATACGTCGATAGAGCGATCAAACATATCAAAATTAAAGATAGTGGTTAAGACATTACGAATAATCACACCACCTGCCAACGCCCAAACGAAGGTAGGTAGCTCAAACCACGTGCCTTGCGCAACAAGCGTCATGACATCGGCGAAAGCCAACGCTGCGGCAAACAATGCCAATGTTTCGATAGTAGATGAGGCGGTGATAAAGCGCATGCTATCAGGTCTTTCGAAAATTTCTTTATTGCTACTCGCCGAATCTTCATCATGTTTGGTGCTATAAAGCGACTGCGCGCCAGCGACTTTTTCGATGTCACTAGGATTGGGATTGGCGGGTGTTGGTTTTAACCCCAGCTTTTGAATCAGGCGACGGGCAACAGGACCACCAATGATACCACCAGCGACTAAGCCATAGGTAGCAACGGCGATACCAAGTGTCGTTGCACCGACCACACCATAATCTTGCTCCAAGGTGATACCCCAAGCGCCTGCCGTACCGTGACCACCAGTCAGGGCGATAGAACCTGTCACTAATCCAAGTAGTGGATCAAGTCCCAACGCGCTTGCCATGGCCACACCAACGACATCTTGCAAGACGATAAAAACGGACACAACGATGGTAAAAATCAACAATGGCGTACCACCGGCTTTGAGTCTACTAAAATCAGCACTCAAACCAATAGAGGCAAAAAACATCAGCATGGTAGCCGTCTGTAATCCTTGATGAAAGTTAAAACTATATCCCCAAATGATATTTAGAATATAGACCACTATTGCCGCGACCAAACCACCAGCAACAGGCTCTGGAATGTTAAAATCTTCTAAGAATTTAATTTTCTTGACCAAAAAGCGCCCAAGCAGCAGCACTAGAGTGGCTAGTATCAGCGTGTAATAGCCGTTTAGGGTAATTTCCATATATTAATCCTTTCTATAAAAATAAATTAACCTGAATTCGGGATAAATATGGTTTTATCTCGAATTCAGGTTTGTGTGGTGATTGGCGACTAGGCATCATCCACGGACGGCATAATAACCCATAATTGCGGCTTGCCAAAATCTCTGTAGGCATCTTCAATGATGCTTTTGAAAACATTAAAATCTTCGGTGTTTATTTTTTTCACCGCTGTTAGATCCAGCATCAGGTGAGTCACTTCGCTGTCCGTTAAACAGTCCCATGCGCTATCCCAGTTATGTGAAAAATAGCTGGGAAAATCACAGGCATTGGCTAAGTTTGTTAATAATGTGGTTTTATTAAGTATCTCGTCTACCGGTATGTTAACAGTCTGAGCGGGCATGCTAGCATTTAGTGCTGTAGTTTTTTGGTTAATATCTTGGTCAAAACCCAGATTAATATAGTGGATGGCTTTACTCATATTATTTTACGTCCAGTCTGCGAAAGCTATCATAGTGATCAACGGTTAAGTAATATACGGTCGGCGGATGACCACCTGTGACGATACGCCGTGCAGCGCGATGTGACACGCCAGGGGTCGGCACGGTATATTCGCGGTAGTAGCCTTGCGACTGCGTGGGCAATCTGCCCTCACGATTATAAAATGTCGTGCCATCTTTATGAGGATAAGGAAAAGGCCCGCCTCGTTGAATAAGGACAATGGTATTGTCTATCTGAGCATCGCCCGTGACGCCGCTTATCTTTGCTGGCTGTGCCTCTAATGAGGTTTGTGATACCGTCGTTGGGTCAATACTATCGGTCAAAAACCCAGACGACAAATCACCAAAAAAGTAAACAGCGACGGTAATAAGAGCAATCAAACTAAATAGGGTAGAGCCTAAGCTTCTCTTGTTTTGGTTGCCACGCTGACTATGGCGATTGTCACGGGTAGTGTGTCGCGAGTTTTTGTTATTATCAGTAGAGTTGTTTCGGCTGTTAGTATTTGAATGGTGATTGGCTATATTTGAGTCTGGAGTGGCTAAAATACTCAATTCGTTGGAAGTGACTTCAGTGGCTCGTAGTTGGTTTTTATCATTACGCTCACTATTAAAATAGACGCTTTGACCGACGGTTATTGGCTGTGATAATCGCACTTTACTCACATGAAAAAACACGTCTTCACTTTGATTGTCTACATCGATAAAGCCATAGCCTTTATCTGAATTCCAGTGCTTGATTTTACCACTCTGCATAAGCCCAATTTCCTATCGCTTGTTTTATTATCGTGCCGCATGACTTCTACCATACACATGTTTTTGATGCCGCATATATAACATATTTGACACTACTAAAAAACGCCAGCAACTGAGCTGGCGTTTTTTTGTGGATTATACGTTAAATGAGAGAGTGGATGATAGGCTAAGCGATAAGACGTTAGGCGCGAGTCTCACCATGACCATAAACGATCCATTTCTGTGAGGTGAGACCTTCAAGTCCTACTGGGCCACGAGCGTGGATTTTATCGGTCGAAATGCCAATCTCAGCACCCAATCCATACTCAAAGCCATCGGCAAAACGGCTAGAGGCGTTAATCATGACGCTCGCTGAGTCGACTTCACGGATGAAGCGTTGCGACTTGGTATAGTTGTCGGTAATGATAACGTCGGTATGATGGCTGCCATGAGTGTTAATATGTTCAATGGCTTCGTCAATACCTGACAAAACTTTTACCGCTAAGATAGGCGCTAAATATTCGGTATCCCAATCCTCAGCAGTGGCCGCAGACAGATGTCCAGCAAGCTTAGCATTGTCATTTAAGATGGCTTGCGACTTGTCATCAAGGCGCAATTGCATCGCATCATCAGCGGCGATGATGGCTTCGGCAATCTTTGGCAATAGCTCACCCGCAACTGATTCGTCGATCAATAGCGTCTCCATAGTATTACACGTACCGTAGCGATGGGTTTTTGCATTGACGCTGACCTTGATGGCGATTTCGGCATCCGCATCACTATCGATAAAGGTGTGGCAGTTGCCATCTAAATGCTTGATGACAGGAACGCGAGCATCGCGGCTGATACGCTCAATCAACCCTTTGCCACCGCGTGGGACGATGACATCGACATAATCTGTCATGGTGATCAGCTCGCCGACAGCAGCACGATCCGTCGTTTGTAATACTTGCACACTGTGCTCAGACAGCCCGACTTTTTGTAGTCCTTCCAAAATACACTTGGCAATCGCTTGGTTGGATTCAAACGCTTCAGAGCCGCCGCGCAAGATAATAGCGTTGCCTGATTTTAACGCTAATGAAGCCGCTTCTAAGGTCACATTAGGGCGCGACTCATAGATCATACCGACCACGCCGAGCGGCACCCGCATTTTACCTAAATGAATCCCTGATGGCTGATAGGTCATGTCAGTGACTTCGCCGATAGGGTCTGGTAATGAGGCGACATCTTTTAACCCTTGGAGCATGCCGTCAAAGCGGGCATTATTTAGTTCTAAGCGATCCAGTAAAGCTGCCTCTAAATCGTTGCTTTGTCCATTATCCATATCGATTTTATTGGCGGCCAAAATATCTGATTTGGCCTCTTTTAACACATCATGAATCGCCATTAATGCTGAGTTTTTGTCACCAGTGTTTGCCGCAGCCAGCACACGAGAAGCCGCTCGTGCTTGCTTGCCGACAGCTTGCATATAGGCAGTAACGTCTGTGGTATTCGATTGACTCATAAATTATTTTCCTTATGTTATAAATGTTTTAAGCAAATGAAAGCGCCCAAAAAGGCGAAAATGTGGCAAAAAGATGATTTTGATACCTGTCAGGTATTATGCTATTTAACATAGAGGAGATTGAGGCGATAGTAAAGATGATTTTGTGAACAGTGCCTACTTTACATAGCGTGTATGAGCATGGTCGTCGCGTCATTTTACTGACTTTACTATTACTGAGTCCTTGCCATTTCATGACACAAGCACCGTTTTAGAGAAAGCAAAAACGCAAACTTTCGGTTACGTGGTTTTAACAGAACTGCGTTTTAACTACTAAGGTAGCTAGCATTAATCATACGTATAGTAGAGCTTAACGGTGCATCATAAAGCAATTAAAGGGCAGACATTCATGTACGAATGGTTGCTCGTCAAATACAACTTAACAAATGAAATAATGATGGAGAATAAAAATGGCTATTAGAAATGACACTATCGACAACACCACGCGTAAAAGCTTGCTGACAGTTGGTTTGGTTGCCGCGGCATTGACATTGGGCGCTTGCGGTAAGAAAGAAGAAGCGCCTATGGAAACTGCTCCAGCCGTTGATGCACAAACAGCGGTAGAGGATGAAGCTACTGGTGTTGCGACAGCAGGTGATGGCGATGATATTGCAGTTGCTAGCGCCGATGATGGCATGGTAGTGGGTAATAATGATGATGTGGCGGTGGCAACAGCAGATGACGCCGAAGTGCTAGATGGTACTGAGAGCGAAGAACATGTCTCGACGTATTAAATCGCTATCTTGATTAACTAGTTATCATTAGTTGATGATATAAGCGAATAAAACTAGATAATCAGATAAAACTACGCCCAGTACACGAAAGTGATAAAATAAGGCTCAGCGCTGTAAATACAGTCTGGGCTTTTTTATATTAGCTATTTAGTGTCTTATTAGTATGTATTTACCACTGATTGAGCATTGATTCAGCGTTGATTGAGCATCTGGTTCAATACAGGATTTGCCTTTTTGCTGTGTAATAAGAGACAATGTGGCATTTTTTCTATTTGTGTCACGAATCATTGCCTTATCACAATAATGCTATGATTTATGCTGATACTATTTATGCTGCCTATGCCGCTATTTTTTATTTGTTTTTATTCGTGTTTTCACTCATATTTATTGGAAGTCTGCTGAACCATGCTTGATATTGCAAAAGATCCGACTCGGCCTATCGCCTTAGATTTACAAGACGTCCATAAAAGCTATGGCTCATTGGCAGTGCTAAAAGGGGTGTCCCTTACCGCATATGACGGTGATGTCATCTCTATTTTGGGCTCATCAGGCTCAGGTAAATCTACCTTGCTGCGCTGCATTAATTTGCTCGAAAAGCCCAATCAAGGTCGTATTATTATAGGTAATGATGAGCTGATGCTCAAGCCTGCCAAGTCAGGTGAGCTGCAAGCAGTCGATATCAAGCAATTGGAAAACTTGCGTGCGCGCGTGGGTTTTGTCTTCCAAAACTTTAACTTGTGGCCGCACAAAACGATTTTGCAAAACATCATCGAAGGGCCAACGCAAGTTTTAAAGATTAAAAAAGATCAAGCCATTAGCGATGCTGAAAAGCTGCTTGATAAAGTCGGTTTGCTTGATAAAAAAGACGCCTATCCAGCGAATTTATCTGGCGGTCAGCGTCAGCGTGTCGCTATTGCTCGTGCGCTTGCCATGCAGCCACAAGTGCTGCTATTCGATGAGCCAACCTCAGCCTTAGATCCTGAGCTGGTCAATGAAGTGCTCGCTGTCATGCGTGAGTTGGCAGAAGAGGGGCGCACTATGCTTATCGTCACCCATGAGATGCGTTTTGCGAGAGAAGTATCAAGCAAAGTGGTGTTCTTGCATCAAGGCGTGATTGAAGAGATTGGCACGCCTGAGCAAGTTTTTGATAATCCTACCTCTGAGCGTGTCAAAGACTTTATGGCATCGCATCGTCAGAACTAGCCTCGTATTTAGTATCCGTTTTATATGCAAAAATGGGGTGGTAATATTCTTACCACCCTATCGTCATTTTATTTTAAGCATAAAATTACTGCTTAGTAAGCAGCGTTGACCGTTTATTACTCGTTAATAACAGTCGGTATGTAAAACGTTTGTTTTTGATATTTTACTCAGGTATTATCAAAAGGTTTACAGGTGGTCGATAATGACGGCTGCTTGTGTATTCTGCTATCTATATTGCTTGTCTGGCAGGGACGTCAGAGAACAAAATATCAGAACCCTACATTAAAAACCCATCAGAATTTAAGGAATGTATGATGTCGAATTCTCGCCTATTGTGGTCATCGATGACCGTTACCGCCGCATTGATGCTGAGCGCCTGTAGTCAACCGGCTAATGAAACTACTGATAGCAACACTGACGCCGCTGCAGCAGAAACGGCTGGCAAGACCATTCGTATCGCGACTGAAGGTGCTTATCCTCCTTTTAACTACACCAATGCTGATGGCAGCTTGGCAGGCTACGATATTGACGTTGCCAATGCCTTATGTAAACAGATGCAAGCCAAATGTGAAATCGTCGCTCAAGATTGGGATGGTATTATTCCAGGTCTTTTAGCACAAAAATATGATGCAGTGATTGCAGGTATGTCTATTACACCTGAGCGTCAAGAAAAAGTCGACTTTACCGAGCCTTACTTTGCTAATACGATGGTTTGGCTGACCGATACCAAAGGCAGTTTTGATCCTATGGCGATCAAAAACTTGACACTTGGTGGTCAACGTTCAACCACGCCTGGCGCTTATTTACAAGATAACTATGAAGGCAAAGACGGCAATACTGTGCAGTTGTATGACAATTATGACAATGCTTATCTGGATCTAAAGTCTGGTCGTAGCGATGCAGTATTGGCGGAAAAAGTCTCTGCCAAATCATGGTTGGCAGACAACCCTGAAGGCTTTGGTATCGTTGGTGACGAAATTGACAATGACGACAATATTGCCATTGCTGTTCGTAAAGGTGACGCACTCAGAGACGACTTTAATAAAGCACTCAGCGAAATCCGTAGTAACGGTGAGCTGGCACGTCTTGAGCAAGCGAACTTTGGTCAATAATCTTCTGATTGAAAAATGAAGGAATAGCAAACATGACAATATCAATGACATCATCATTAAAAACTAAGGCGCTTTGGCTTGCGCCATTAAGTGCCGCGATGCTTATGCTGGCTGGTTGTAATAATAGCGCCACGCCAGAAGATGGTGCGGCAGCTGACACCACAGCCGATGCACCTATGAACATAAAAATTGCCACCGAATCAAGCTATAAGCCGTTCAGTTATACCGATGCTGATGGCAAGTTAATTGGTTATGAGATTGAGCTGGTCGACGCTCTGTGTGCACAAATGAAAGCAAAATGTGAAGTCATCTCACAAGATTGGGATGGCCTCATTCCTGGTCTAAATGCCCAAAAATTCGATGCAATTATCGCAGGTATGTCGATCACGCCTGAGCGTAAAGAAGTGGTTGAATTCACTGACCCGTACTTTCACACCGGCATTATCTTGATCGGTAAAAAAGGTGATGACATTCGCGTCGATGCATTAAAAGGTCAGCCCATTGCCTCACAGCGCTCAACCGTTGCTTCACAGTACTTGCAGGATGAACATGCAGATGCTGATATCAAGCTTTATGATACCCAAGACAATGCGTATCTGGATCTGACTTCAGGTCGCGTACGGGCAATGATGTCCGATAAAGTCACTGGCATCGATTGGCTAAAAACGGATGCTGGTAAAGACTATGAAGTCAAAGGACAAGAAATCAGCACCGACGAAGATGCCATGGGTATCGCGCTTCGTAAAGGCGATCCATTGGTCGCTAAGTTCAATAAAGCGTTGGCTGAATTAAAAGAAAACGGTACTTATGATCAAATCACAGGCAGCTATTTTGGCACCAGCTCTACCGCTGCTGCGCAAAAAGCCGTGGCAACCACCGACGTAAAGGAAGTGATGGTGGTTGAAGGTGATGATGCTGTTGAAGTGAAAGAAGAATCAGCTGAAGCGGCGACTAACTAATATCATAGCTCATCTCTGTGCTCGGCTGATATGGCTGTCACGTATGGCGATATTCACTCATAGAGATGAGTGTTATTTTACTCACAAACCCCAAGGATGATCATGAACAACCATTTTGACCAACACCGTGCAATCGCGAACGCATCCGTTATCAATGGCATCAAGGCGCGGCGTTTTTCAGCGCACTTGCTTGCGATGGCGACGCTTTTAACCTTAGCAGGGTGTAGCAATGGTCAAAATGATGCAAATGATGCTGTCAGCCCAGACGCCGCTGAGACCGCAGCGACGGGTGATGTGTTACGTATTGGTACCGAAGGCGCTTATGCCCCCTTTAACTATACCAATGCGGATGGCACTCTTGGTGGTTTTGATGTTGATATTGCCAACGCTATCTGTGCCGATATGAAGGTAACATGTGAAATCACAGCGCAAGATTGGGACGGTATCATCCCCGGTCTAAAAGCGGGTAAGTACGATGCGATTGTGGCCGCCATGTCGGTGACGCCTGAGCGTGAGCAACAAGTCAGCTTTACAGAGCCGTACTTTAGCAATACCTTGGTGTTTTTGGCCAAAAAAGACAGCAGCTTCGATCCTAGCAATAGCGATGATATCAATGCGCATTCTATTGCCGCTCAGCGCTCGACCATTTCTTCGCAGTGGTTAGAAAAGGTTTATCCCAATGCTGACATGAAGCTTTATGACACGCTAAGTAATGCGTTTTTGGATTTGGGTTCGAATCGTGTTGATGCGATGGTGTCTGATAAGCTGCCAGCGCTAGAATGGCTTGGCTCCACCTCAGGCAGTCAGTATGCGCTCAAAGGTCAAGAGATTGACATCAATGATAATTTTGCCATCGCGGTGCGTCCAGGCGATGCATTGCAAGCAAAAATCAATAAGTCATTGGTCAATATTAAAGCGGATGGCACTTACGATAAAATCAATCAAAAATATTTTGCGATTCCAGCATCAAGCTCAACGGTCACTACTGAGCCGACAGAAAAACCTGCTGAATAAGTCTTAAAATATGTTTAGCACTATTGCATCGTAACCGTGAGAATAGTGATTTTAATAGGTTAGTTTGAATTCCATTTCATAGAAAGGGTATTGCTTCAATAGCGATATCCTTTTTTTGTTTTTTATAAAAAATAGTTCGGTCTTGTGCTATTGACTGTTCGGTTTGTAAAAATATGACTAATCTAATGCATTTTTAAGAAGATAAGCGTCTATTTAAGCACTGCTTTTACGTGTGAGTATTAACATAGCTGGCAGCGAATATGATAAAATCAGCGCTCATTTCTACTGTGTCAATTTCCGCCGCAATAATCGTATTGATTTGACGTCGATCTATGACGCAAAGCACCAAGGTCTATTTGGTATAAAATACGCTTATCAGCAGCGCTCAGCGATTGATGCTGATTCTTTTAACTCATATTTTGCAAATTGCTAATATAAAGAGACTGAGTGGATAATTGTGTTTGATTTACAAGGATTTGGCGCGCTACTACTGAGCGGCGCTACCGTCACCATCAAGCTTGCCATGACCAGTTTAGTCATCGGCATGGCTTTAGGGCTGCTCGGTGCCACAGCTAAGCTGTCCAACGTCTGGCTGCTGCGTAAAATTGCGACTGTATATACGGCGACAATGCGCGGTATTCCAGAGTTGCTATTGGTACTGTTTATCTATTACGGTGGCTCTATGCTGCTGATGACGATTCTCAAAAAATTCGGCTATAACGAATATGTTGAGATCAGTGCCTTTTGGGGTGGCGTGATGGCGTTGTCTATCGCGTTTGGCGCTTATGCGACTGAAATTTTCCGCATGTCGATCCAAGAGATTCCGATAGGGCAGAAGGAGGCGGCGCAAGCGATTGGTATGCGTCCTTTTCAGACGTTTTATCGCATTACCTTGCCACAAGTTTGGCAGATTGCGTTGCCAGGATTGGGCAATTTGTTTTTGGTGTTGCTCAAAGATACCGCATTGGTATCGGTCGTGGGTCTCAAAGACATCATGTATCAGGCGTCACGTGCCGCCCAATCAACGCAGCAGCCATTCACTTTTTATATGGCAGCGGCGATTATTTATCTGGGTTTAACCATGTTGATTACTGGTTTTATGATGTGGCTCGAATGGCGAGCCAATCCAGCGGCACGCTATGCTAAAAAGCTGAGCCGTCAGTCAACCCACCGTCAATCGACCATAGGATAGAGGAGAGATACTATGGATTGGAATTGGCAGGTTATTTTTGATAGTATTCCTGATTTATTAAACGGGGCAGTATTGACCGTACAGCTGGTGGTTATCTCAGGTATTATCGGTCTATTTTTTGGTTTGGTTTTAGCCCAGTTACGCTTGTCAAAAAACTGGCTGGTACAGATACTACCCTTTTCTTATATCTTCTTCTTCCGTGGCACGCCGCTGCTGGTACAGATATTTTTGATTTATTATGGTCTAGGACAGTTTGAGGCTATACGGAATTCGTTCTTATGGGAACCTGTGCTCAGTCAAGCGTATTGGTGTGCCATCATTGCCTTTACCATGAATACCAGTGCTTATTTGGCAGAAATCATTCGCGGTGCGATTCAGACTATTCCTGTTGGTGAGCTCGAAGCAGCTGACGCTATCGGTATGTCGAAATGGCAGAAGCTTACGCGTATTACCTTACCCCGTGCCTTTGGTATTGTCATTCCAGCTTATAGCAATGAAGTGATCTTTATGCTAAAAGGCAGTGCGCTTGCGTCAACCATCGCTTTGATGGATATCACGGGTGTCGCTCGAACCATTAGTGCGCGAACTTATACCTTGATGGAACTGTTCTTTGCCGCTGGTATTATTTACCTTCTATTATCATGGGTGATTCTGTTTAGCTTTAGGTTGTTTGAAAAAAGAATGAACCGCCATACAAGCTATGTACCACCTGATGTAATGACCAATACAATACCTTAATGGTTTGGCTCAAAATAATGCTAAAAAATCAATGAAATAGCGGGTTAATATCTTAATATTAACCCGCTATTCTTTTGTTTAACTGCCATTTATCTCATTTTTATGGCTACTTTTAAAATGAAGATAAGCCCTAGAAAAATAGCGACAGATAGTGCAGTATGTATGACCAAACTATCAATAATCTGCTGTGAGTGCCTAGTATGAGCCAATCACCCCATATGTCGTTAATCAATGCGATTGCTGCCAGCGTCAATGATGACGCGAGCATCGCAATGGTTAACGATAGCGTACGTGCATCCATCGGCAAGGTGGTCTGTGTCGGCCGTAACTATGCGGAACACGCCCGCGAGCTTGGCAATGAGATACCAAAATCACCCATCTTATTTATGAAACCAGCATCGTCAGTGGTCAGTGTGCGTCATGATATCGTCCGTCCCAATCCAGCGATATATGGTGAGACCCATTATGAAGCTGAGCTGTGTGTGCAATTAGCAGCAGACTTATCGGCAGCCACGCTTGGACAAGCACAGCAAGCGATAGGTGGCGTGACTTTGGGGCTGGATTTGACCTTACGTGACTTACAAAGTAAGCTCAAAGAAAAAGGTCATCCATGGGAGCGTGCTAAGTGTTTCGATGGTGCCTGTGTACTTGCTGATTGGATTGATCCGCAAGCGTTTGGTGATTTTAGTCATGTCGAATATCAGCTTTATATCAATGATGAGCTGAAGCAAGATGGTGACAGTGCCTTGATGCTATTTCCAGTTTATGAATTACTGGCAGAGATTAGCCATGCCTTTAGCTTACAAGCAGGTGACGTGATTATGACTGGAACGCCGAGCGGCGTTGGCATATTACAAGCAGGCGATGCGTTAAAATTGAAGCTCGGTGCCCATGAATGGCAGGCGCAGGTTCAATAAGTTTTTATAGCAGCACTATTTTATCAGTCGTCAAATGCAGCGACGCCATCATAAAATCCCAAGTTAACGCTTGGGATTTTTTCGTTTTATGAGGTGCTCACAAAGTGCTGTCATGAGACTGTCATCTATGTTTCAACGTTCTGTCATAAACTCTCGGTAGACTTAGGCGTAATTCGTATTTTTGTGGTGATAATTGTAAAGCCGCGATCAACTCTCCGCCAATCCAGCCTAATAGCAAGGTGACTGATAATGACATTATTGAATAATAAACAACCACTTGCCCATGAAGTCGTTGAAGATTCTAATCCGACTGACAATATCGATTTTCAAACCATTATTAGTCGTCGTTTGAACCGTCGTAGTATCCTAAAAGGTGGCACAGGATTGACGGCGGCGGCTTTTTTTGGGGCGCTACCTTTGGTTGGCTGTAGCGATGATGATGACAGCAGTCCTATCAAGAATACTGATAATAACGCGGCTATCCCTGCACAGGGCGATCTCAAACGTCCTGAGACTTTGAAGTTCACGGCAGTGGCGCATTCAACTGCCGAGACGATGAGCGTGGCAGCAGGCTATAAAGCCGAGATAATATTACCACTGGGTACGCCGCTAATATCTGGTATCGATGATTGGAAAGACAATCGAGAGCAGTCGGCAGAGTCATTCGAGTGGCGCATGGGTGATAACCATGATGGGATGTGGTTCTTTGGTAAAAAGGGCGGCGCTTATGATGCCAAAGCGGCAGAGAATGGGCTGCTAGTGATGAATCATGAATATGTAAACAGTAATGAGCTGAGTCCGTTTGGCTATCATGTGATCCAAGATAACAACGCCGCGCCCATCTTTAAAAATCGTCGACTTGCTAGTGATGTGCGCCGAGAAGTCAATTGCCATGGGGTAGCAGTGGTCGAGATGAAACGCCGCGCTGATGGCATGGGCTATGAGATGGTACCTGATTCGAAATATAATCGCCGTCTCACGAGTAGTAGTACGGCGCAGTTAACAGGGCCAGTTGCTGGCTCTGATTTGGTCAAGACTAAGTTTGATCCGACAGGCTTTCAGACGCGCGGCATCAATAATAACTGTGGTGCAGGTTTGTCACCTTGGGGCACCTATCTGACCACCGAAGAGAACTTTTTAGGGGTATTCGCCCGTGGGCAAGATGCTAGCCAATTAAGTGATGGGCAAAACTATGGTCGCGAGCGCTATGGTGCAACAGAGGATTTCCCAGGCTGGGAGTATCTGTGGCACACACCTGAAGCCAAAGATGCCAAGATAGCCGATGAGTTTTCGCGCTGGGATATGACCGCTGTCGGTACCAGTGCGGCTGACGATTATCGTAATGGCTTTAATACCTTTGGCTATATCACCGAAATTGACCCTTTTGACCAAAACTCTATGCCGCAAAAACGTACGGCACTGGGACGTTTTGCCCATGAAAACTGTGCTTATGCGCCCGTTGAACAAGGCAAACCGGTGGTCTTTTATATGGGCGATGATGCTCGCGGCGAATATATTTATAAGTTTGTCTCTAAAGCCATATGGTCAAATAGTGATATCGGTGGTGGCTTAAAAGCGGGCGATAAGTATTTGAATGATGGCACGCTCTATGTTGCTATCTTTAATGAAGATGGCAGCGGTGAGTGGAAAGCACTCGTCCATAGTCAAAACGGACTGGATGCTTCCAATACGGTATTGCCTTTTAATGGACAAGATGAGGTGTTGGTTTTTGCTCGTGCCGCAGCAGATGTGGTCGGCGCAACCAAAATGGATCGACCAGAGTGGGTATCGGTTAGCCCTGTGACGGGTGAGGTATACGTCACATTGACCAATAATAAATATCGCGGCGTACGCGAAGATCAACCTGTGTCAGCCTCTAATCCGCGTAGCTATCAAGCAGGTGAAAAAGCGGCAGGTAATGACAACGGTCATATCATTCGCTGGGCAGAAGCAGGTGGCGATCATGCGGCCATGAGTTTTGAGTGGGATATTTATCTGTTTGCCACGCCTTATGATCTGACCGCAGAAAATTTGTCACAGTTAAATGATAGCAATGATTTGTCTTCTCCCGATGGTTTGTACTTCGATCCGCGTGGCGTATTGTGGATTCAGACCGATGACGGCGCTTATACCGATACCAGCAGCTGTATGTTACTGGCGGCGCTGCCGGGTAAAGTCAGTGATGGGACAGCCATAACGACCTCAGCAGGACAACAAACACGAGTCGGCATGCCTGCTAGTAATGACAATATCAAACGTTTTTTTGTCGGTCCTGAAGGCTGTGAAGTCACAGGTATTACCATGGCTCCTGACTTTAAAACCTTATTTATCAATATTCAGCATCCGGGTAATACTTGGGGCGCTATTGCTGGAGGCAGTACGCCGCGCTCAGCGACCGTGATGATTACGCGCGAAGATGGCGATGTCATACTGGCAGAGTCGTTTGTCTAATTAGACATTTGCATGAGTAATGATGTGTCTTACTCAACACATAAATCCCAAGTCATGGCTTGGGATTTTGTATTTTAGAGGATGGTTATTAATATGCAAGCATTGGTATTAAAGGATAGCGCTTTTCTTTGACAATAAAAATACTTGATAGTTAAATCATTCTCTTCTGTTTATGACAATTACAGGATAGTATGGAAAATCCTTTCAACTGCTTGATATGTTAACACTATGACCAGTCCAAAACCTTTAGAAACCATTCATGATTTATTTGCCACCACTCGGCGTCCAACTGCTATTGAGTCGGATACTGGTGAAGGTTTTCAGGGCGATGTCTATGAAGAGTTGGCGAAACTCGAATATATCTATGTCGATGAGCTGAGCGCCGAGACGGTGGACAACAGCTATAGCAAACCGCATCAGCCTATTACGTTGGTTGATTTTTTTGAAGGCTTGGCTCAGTTGGCAACGATGGGCGTGGTGGAAGTCACTGATATTGTAGAGGCTATCCATCGTGAGATTCTGCTGCGTCCTTTAGGGCGGTTTAATAAAGGCAATATTGAGCACTGGCAGCGCGGTATCACGGGGCGGATTTATGGCACGGTGCGTTATACGATGCAATTGGTGGGCAATAATCTTGCCTCAGGGCTGCGTCTTTATAACACTGTCTCTAAACCCAAAAAAATACAACCTTTACCCAAAAACTTACGTCGCTTGGTCAATATTCTAAATGGTGTCATGGGCGATCACCTTATCACTCATCACAATCCATTGGCAGTATCGATGGTGCTATACGATGAATACAATCGCGTACAAAGTGGCGCGCTGTCTGGGCGTGTTATTATTTTATGCCATGGGCTTTGTATGAGTCACTTGAGCTGGCAGGTATCTGGAGAAGGCAATTTGGGTGAAGCGTTGGTCAATCACTTGCCAAAAGCGACGGTTCTGTATTTAAACTATAATACGGGTCGGCGTATTTCTAGCAACGGACGCAGCTTTGCAAAAGTCTTGCAAGATTTGGTTGAGAGTAATCCCGACGTCACTCAGATAGATTTAATAGGTCATAGTATGGGCGGTTTGTTGAGCCGCAGCGCGCTGTTTTACGGTAAAGAGCAAGGCTTTAGCTGGGTCAAACGCGTGGGCAATCTTGTCACCTTAGGCTCACCGCATCATGGCGCAAGCTTGGAGCAGATTGGACATTTTGTTCAAGATAAAATCGCTAAGCTGCCTTTTGCAGGATCATTGGCTAAATTGGGCGACTTGCGTAGCGCTGGTATTATAGATTTACGTTACGGCAGTATTCGCGATGCTGATTGGAAGTCTACCGAAGGGCGCAGCGTGCTGCCAGCAGAGTTTCGTCATCCCACGCGTTTGCCCCTGCATGTGAATACCTATTTAGTGGCGGCAGCTTTGATTGAAACTCATTATGACTCTAAGACCACAAGTTTGCTTGGGGATGGGTTGGTCTCAGTAGAATCAGCGCTTGGCGAATATACCGAAGAGCATACGCTAGCAGTACCAGAGGGACATAAGGCGATTTTTTATGGGGTCAATCACATGAATTTAATCTACAGCGATAGAGTACATGAGCAAGTTATTGCTTGGTTGTTGGATAATAGGCTAGGCGATGCCCATGATGCAAAGTATGGGCTTGATAGTCGTATCTATTCTTATCCAGAAGTGGATGAAGTAGCCAATTAAGCGTGCTCGAAACCATTTATATCGTCAGTCATAAATTTCAAGCCATGACATTAAAAACCCCCAAGCGTCACACTTGAGGGTTTTTTTATTACTAAGCGCGCTGCACTAAATCCTAATTACTCAGAAAATATCGTGGTCACATCGTCTTTATTAAATTTATACATCTCGCCACAAAAGCCGCAATCCATCTCAAAGTTACCGCCTTGCTCATCAATGATGTCTAAGGCTTCTGCTTCACCGATTTGCTCAATGGCCATCTCACATTTCTCACGTGAGCAGGTGCAACCAAATGATAAGGCAACAGGGTCGGGCGCGACGACATTTTCTTCATGATACAAGCGATAAAGGATTTCGTTGGCATCAAGCGTGGTCAACTCTTCAGCTTTCACTGTCCGTGTCAAAACGCTCAGGCGTGTCCACAAGTCATCGTCGATACCCGCATCTTGGTTTTGCTCGACTTCATAGGTTTCTTCAGCAGTACGAGGAAGCATCTGTACCAACATGCCACCCGCTTGCAGACCATCAGATGCCAAATTAATCAAGGTTGGAATCTGCGCCGATTGCTTTTGGTAGTGTGCTAAGCAGTCCGCCAAATTGTCATGGCTGCGCTCGACGATGCCTTGATAGGCTTCGCCGCCTTCAGGCTGAATGTTAATAAACAACACGCCTTGACCCATCGCACCCAATTCAGCAAATGCTTCTTTGGCATGAGTCATATTTTCCCACGCCTGTACTTGCTCATCAGTCTCACCCTTCCAGCTAGCAAGGGCACGGATGATACCGTCTTGATTGCATTCTGCCATTGCCCAGTTTAGCAAGCTATCGCTGTCCGATGATTGCAATTGAATGGACAGATGACCATTGATTTTGACCGTGCCGATAAGCAAACTCGCTGCTGTCAGCATCTCACCCAATAAGCGCTTGATCGCTTCAGGATAAGGCTTTTGGGCTATCGTACTGGCATAGCTGCGTGATAGGCGCACCACATCACCGCGCACTGGCGAATCTTCAATAAAGAAACGTTGACGTACGTCATTGTCACTATGGTTGCCAGCGTTCTGGCTGTCCGTATTAGGGACTTGAGTATCTTGTGTCATAGGTCATTTATAGTATTAAGAAGTTGTTAGCTTTATGGGGATTCATCGTGATTTATCAATTGCTCTTTAGATATTGTTTAACAGATTAAAGGCGTTTATTGGATAGTTATGGTGATACTAAACCCGATATCCTTAAAAAATAAGCCTCATTAAAAATTTTTTACCCACACCCGCTAATTTGTTGTACAGTAACATTAAGTTGCATTGTGATAAATAACAGCAACAACAACCGCATGGATGCGTGGCAATAAGGTCAATGAATAAGACCTGTGTCGTCCAAGCACTCATTCAATCTTGTGATAATGTGATAAAAGGATGTATCTCATGAGCTATCTATCTTCTAGGTCTTTCTCTAAACCTTTAACTCTCGCTGCTTTTATGGCACTAGGTCTTGCAGGGTGTAATAACAGTAGCCAAACCAGCACTGATGCGCCAGCAGATGATGCAACAGCGACAGAAACCACTACCAACGGTACTCTACAAAAAATCAAAGACTCGGGTACTATCGTGGTCGGTCACCGTGACTCTTCTATTCCATTTTCTTATATCGCTGACGACCCAAATCAGCCGATTGGTTATGCGCACGATTTAGAGATGAAAGTCGTCGAAGCGGTTAAGCAAAAGCTAAACATGCCAGACCTCAACGTCCGTTATAACCTTATCACCTCACAAACCCGTATTCCCTTGGTACAAAACGGCACGGTCGACTTTGAATGTGGTTCAACCACCAACAACGAAGAGCGTCAAAAACAAGTGGCATTCTCTAACGGTTTCTTTGAAATCGGTACGCGTCTATTGACCAAAAAAGACTCAGGTATTCAAGATTTTGAAGACCTAAAAGGTAAGACTTTGGTCACGACTGCCGGTACGACCTCAGAGCGTTATATTCGTCAGTATAATGATGACAACAAAATGGACATGAATATCATCTCAGCAAAAGACCACGGCGAAGGCTTCCTTATGCTAGAAAATGGTCGCGCTGATGCCTTTATGATGGATGATGTACTACTTGCTGGCGAAAAAGCCAAAGCAAAAAATCCTGATGAATGGGTCATCGTCGGCACGCCGCAATCGTTTGAAATTTATGGTTGTATGATGCGTAAGGATGATCCTGAGTTCAAAGCAGTGGTCGATGAAGCGTTAGCGAATGTCTTTAAATCAGGGGAAATCAACAGCATTTATGACAAGTGGTTCTTAAACCCAATCCCACCAAAGAACGTCAATTTAAACTTTGAGATGTCTGATAACTTAAAAGCCTTGATTGCCAGTCCGCATGACAGCGCTCAGCCGAAAGTTGCGACGGCACAGTAATTATTGTCCTGCAACATAGCTTGCTTACGTGTTCAGACTGATGTTGATATCAATCTGAACACGTAGGATTTTCAGTCGCTGCTCGGAGAGACAACCATGAATTATAGCTGGAACTGGGGTGTGCTCTTTGAGCAGACTGGTATCGGTAATGAGCTTTATATCCATTGGATGATTACTGGTCTTGGCTGGCTACTATTGATTGGTAGTATCGCGTGGGCCATTGCTATGGTCGTAGGTACTATCTTTGGCATCATGCGTACTTTGCCTAATAAGACCGCTCGTGCCATTGGTACCGCTTATGTGACATTTTTTCGTAATATTCCACTGCTTGTCCAATTGTTCTTTTGGTTTTATATTGCACCTGGCTGGCTCACGCCCACGATACAAGAGTGGTGGTATAAGGATTTATCTCCTAACACTTCAGCCATGCTCTCAGCGAGTATCGGTCTTGGCTTATTTACCGCCGCTCGTATCGTTGAACAGGTGCGTACAGGTATTGAGTCGTTGCCCGAAGGTCAGATCAATGCTGCTTATGCACTAGGCTTTAGTATTCCACAAGTCTACAAAGAAGTACTGCTACCGCAGGCCTTTCGTATTATTTTGCCACCGCTCAGCTCTGAGCTGACCAACTGCTTCAAAAACGCCTCCGTCGCCTCATTAGTGGGGGTAATGGAGCTGATTAGTCAAACCAAAACTATTAGCGAATACACCCAAAACAGCATCGAGATTTATACCTACGCGACGATTATTTATTTAGTATTTAACTTATCGTTGATTGCTATTATGGGGTTAATTGAGCGCAAACTGCGTGTACCTGGGCTCATTGCAGGAGGTCAGAAATGAACATGATGACCGAATTGGCAACAGCCTATCCTGGTTTGATGGGCGGCATGATTACCACCTTAAAGGTGCTATTTTTGGCGATTATTGGTGGTATTAGCTTAGGAACGGTATTGGCGTTGATGCGCTTGTCTGGTATCAAAGCGCTTGAGATTCCAGCAAAGCTATACGTCAATTACTTCCGTTCTGTACCGCTACTACTGGTGCTACTGTGGTTTTACTTTGCCGTACCGATGATTTATTTTTGGATAGCGGGTAAGTACTTACAACTTGATGCTGCTTTTGCCTCTTGTGTGGTTGCTTTTATGATGTTTGAAGCCGCTTACTTTTCAGAGGTGGTGCGTGCTGGTATTCAATCGATTGGTAGTGGGCAGGTCAATGCCGCCAAAGCGCTGGGTATGACTTATGGGCAGACCATGCATCTGGTTATTTTGCCACAAGCCTTTCGCAAAATGCTGCCGCTAATCTTGCAGCAGTGTATTATTTTATTCCAAGATACGACGTTGGTTTTCGCTATTGGTTTGACAGACTTTTTCCGTGCCGCCTATGTACGCGGTGAGCTGATGGGTTTGCTGACGCCTTACATTTTGGGTGCTGGTGCGGTGTATTTTATCATCAGTGTCAGTGCCTCCGTGGGTGTACAACAATTGCAAAAGCGTTTGCGATTTTGATAGATATTTATCTTGGCTTGCGCTTTTTGAGTGTTGAGGCTTTGGTTGAGTAGTTGATTTAACTTTTTTTAAATGACGATTATTAAAAACAATGTGGTTAGGAGCCAGTGATGAGCAAAGCTGATACATACTTAAATGCCTTTGGCGGACTGGTCACCAATAATGGTCATGCTAGTGATGAGATGGTCATTCAAATGTCCGATGTCAGCAAATGGTATGGGGATTTTCAAGTATTGAGTGATTGTACGGCGCATGTTCATAAAGGCGATGTCGTTGTCGTGTGCGGGCCATCAGGTAGTGGTAAGTCAACCTTGATTAAGACGGTCAATGGACTGGAGCCTTTTCAAGAAGGTGGGATCATGGTAAATGGTATCTCAGTTGGTGCGGCAAAAACCAATCTGCCAAAATTACGCAGCCGTGTCGGCATGGTCTTTCAGCATTTTGAGTTGTTTCCGCATTTGACCATTATTGATAATTTAACGGTCGCTCAAATTAAAGTATTGGGTCGCAAAGAGAGCGAGGCCAAGCAAAAAGCCATGGCATATTTAGATCGCGTTGGACTAACGGTACAGGCTGCGAAGTATCCCGCGGAGCTATCGGGTGGTCAGCAGCAGCGTGTTGCAATTGCACGCGCGCTGGCAATGGATCCTGTAGCGATGCTCTTTGATGAGCCGACCTCTGCGCTTGACCCTGAGATGATTCAAGAAGTACTTGATGTCATGGTCGAGTTGACTCGTGATGGCATGACCATGATGTGTGTGACCCATGAAATGGGCTTTGCCAGTCAGGTAGCCAACCGTATTATCTTTATGGACGAAGGTCATATTGTCGAGAACTGTAGTAAGGATGAGTTTTTTGAAGGGGCAAAAAGTGATCGCGCGCAACTGTTCTTATCGAAGATTTTGAATCATTAAAACTCTCTACTGCGTTATTCGAATTATTTATAAATAGCAGATCTAAAAAGCACCTACTAAATAGGCGCTTTTTTTGTGCCCGCAGATTATTAGTAGATTTATATATTCAAGGATATTATTGGTATAAGTAAATGATATAGTTGGTTTAATATAACGCGGGTACGAAAAGGGCAACTGACAGTATTATAAATAGTAGACTGAATAAGCCTGACAACGTATTTCATTTATATAGGATCAACTATAGTGACAGGTTAGCTGTCTTTATCGTTTTTTAAGGCACGCTTTTGTGACTCTATTCTAGTATTTATACGCTTGTAATAAGTTGCATTTTATCTAACACTCATTCGAGGACAAAGAATGACATCAATGCGAACCGTTGGAATATTACTATTTAACGAAGTCGAAGTGTTGGACTTCGCAGGACCTTTTGAGGTGTTTTCATTGGCTGCCAATGCTACTAGTGATAAATACTTCAAAGTTATTACCATTGCTGAGCATCACGCGCCGATATCTGCTAGAAACGGTCTACGTGTTGTTCCTGATTACAGTTTTTCCAACCATCCAGACATTGATGTTTTAGTAGTTCCTGGTGGTTATGGTGCCGAAAAAATAGAGATAAACAATCCAGTGGTTATCGATTGGATTGTCACTCAAGCTAAGCTCGTTGATTTGACACTTTCAGTTTGCACGGGTGCTTTGTTGCTCGCTAAGGCTGGGTTATTGGCTGGCAAGTCTGCAACCACTCATTGGATGGACTTAGATAATCTAGCATCCTATGCTGATATTGATGTGATCTCTCATACTCGTTTTGTCGACGCTAGTGATGAAAGTGCTAAGCTGATAACTTCGGCAGGAATAAGCGCAGGTATTCATGCCAGTCTATATTGCTTGGAGACGTTAATAGATACTAAAACCATGCAAGCAACAGCAAAACGTATGGAGTTTGATCTGGATTAAAATATTTTTTTAGAGCACCTATTAATAGGTGCTTTTTCTGTGCCAATAGAATATTAGTAGATTGATGCATTCAATCGCGACGTTGGTACGATTCACTACATAAGTGAAAAGGTGAGTGAATACCTGTTTACTGATACAATAGCGGTCAATATTTTTGATAATTAAAATAATTCATAAACCGTATTGGAGTTCATATGAGTGTAGAAAATTCATTAGTAGAGTCATCTAAAGGTATCGTCATTATCGGTGCAGGATTGGCTGGCTGGCATGTCATCGATGCCATTCGTGCAAAAGACAAAGGTATCCCGATTACCTTAATTACTGCCGACAGTGGCGATCGTTATCACAAGCCAATGCTGACCATGGCGATTAGCCAAAAGAAAAGTGCAGCAGATTTGGTCAGAGCAACGGGCATTGATGCCGCAGAAGCTGCAAATGTTAAGCTACTTGCCAACACGCAAGTGACGGATGTTGATACGACCACTCAACAGTTGCAGCTTATCTCTGCGCTGCGCTCAGATCCCGTTTATACCAATTACGCTACGATCGGCTATGACAAGCTGGTACTAGCGATGGGTGCGCATCCTATCTTCCCAAAAAGCATGCCAGAGGAACTAGTCTGGCATGTCAATCATATTGAGCGCTTTGGACAGTTGCAAGAAAAGCTAGCAACTGGCAGTCAGCACGTTGCTATTGTCGGCGCGGGTATGGTTGGGACGGAGATTGCAGAAGACTTATTAAAAGCAGGTCATCAAGTGACGCTCATTGATCTAAACGATGCGCCACTATCACAAATGCTACCGCCAAAAGCAACTTCTCGTATCGCCCAAGCGGTCAATTCGCAAGGGATTAACTTTTTAGGAGGGTATCAGGTATCTGCTATTACTCGTCTCAGTGATGGAAAACTGCAGGTCAGTTATGAGGCGCTAGCATCAGCGACAGACAGCAGTACTGCTGAGCCAATCGAACCGCTCATCGTGGATCATGTGATTGCCAGTACAGGTCTGACGGTCGATGACAAACTGCCTACCGCAGCTGGTGTCGAGTTTGACCGTCGCACTGGTATCGTGGTGGATGCGCCGACCTTGCGTACCAGTACAGCCAATATTTATGCGATTGGTGACTGTATGTCTATCGATGGCGTGCCGTGTCGTTACGTCGCACCGTTGCGCGCGCAGGCTGCTACCATTGCTGATGATGTATTAGGTCTAGAGCATAATGGCTACGATCATAAGCCGCCAATGATTCGCCTGAAAAATAAAGCAATCTCCGTCATGGTGACAGGTGTGCCAAAAGCGACTGGCAATTGGCAGGTCAAAATAGAAAGTGATGAAGAGTTGGTCATGGACTTGCTAAATGATAGTGATGAAGTCAGCGCAACGGTAACGATTAAATCGCCTGTAGTGCCTAAAGTATAATTGTAAAAGTATTATAAATTATAGCCAGTGTTGCCATCTTTATGCAGCACTGGCTTTTTTATGTCTATCGTATCTTTTATATAAATAATCAACTTAATAAGATGGCGCAGCAATAGTAATCGATACGTCCTGTATCAATATTATTGACAGGCTTTCATTTAAGAGGCTATATTGGTTAGGGCTTGATTTAATTATAGTCTATGGTGACAGAGAATATTCAAGGAAGAATATGACATTTACCTTTGTAGTCTATTACCGCTCTGATAACAAACACCAAACAGCAAAACGAAAGGACTCGTGATGACTCAGATTACCGATTTTGACAGCATTATTAATGAAAGTACGCCTAATAATATTATTCTCAATAATATCCCCAAAGTTAATGTAGGCGTGCGTTCAGCAAATGCGCCACTCACCCAAAGCCATGATAAAGGTATTGATGTGCCGCTGATTGAAGCGACAATCGGTGATTTTTTTGATGCTATTGTCAATAAATATCCTGATCGTGAAGCTTTGGTTTCTCGCCATCAAAATATCCGTTGGATCTATCGTGAGCTACAAGAGAAAGTTAATCAGTTAGCGAGTGCCATGATTGAAATGGGGCTAGAAATCGGTGATCGCATCGGTATCTGGTCACACAATAATGCTGAATGGCTGCTGATGCAATTGGCAACCGCGAAAGTCGGCGTTATCCTCGTCAATATCAATCCTGCTTACCGTACCTTTGAGCTGCAATATGCACTGAATAAGCTGGGCTGTTCGGCATTGGTATTAATGCGTCATTTCAAAAGCAGCGACTATACGCAAATGATTCGTGAGCTTTGTCCTGAGATTTATCATAAGAACTATCAGCAATTGGACTTGGTGGAGATTCCAACGATTGAGCGCATCATTTGGATTGACGAGCCAGCATCTGATGAAAATTTCAATTTTATGCAGAAATTCTCTGCTTGGATGGCAGAGGGTAATGCAAACGACCCTCGTTTAGCTGCGCGCCAAGCCCAGCTAAAGAATACCGATGCTATTAGTGTGCAGTTTACTAGTGGGACAACGGGTACACCAAAAGGCGCTACTTTAACGCATCGAAATATCTTGAATAATGGCTACTTCCTTGGCGAAGGTATGAGGCTGACAGAGGAGGATAGGCTATGCATTCCATTACCGCTTTATCACTGCTTTGGGATGGTGGGTGGTAACTTAGCTATTTTGACCCATGGTGGCTGCGCGGTGTATCCCAACGATGGTTTTGATCCGCTAACGGTATTGCAAACGGTGGAAGAGGAAAAATGTACCGCCTTGCTTGGGGTACCGACGATGTTTATCGCAGAGCTCGATCATCCAGAATTCGACAGCTTTGATTTGTCCAGCTTGCGTACTGGTATCATGGGCGGCTCTAGCTGTCCGATTGAGGTCATGCGCCGCGTCATGGATAAAATGCACATGAGCGAGGTGACGATTGCTTATGGCATGACCGAGACCAGTCCAGCTTCTTGTCAAACCAGCTCGCAAACACCCCTTGAAAAAAGAGTTTCTACCGTAGGGATGGTGCTGCCCGCGCTTGAGGTCAAAATCGTGGATACCGAAACGGGTGATGTCGTCCCGATTGGAGAGACGGGCGAATTACTCACTTATGGCTACGCGGTGATGAAAGGCTATTGGGGCAGCCGCTTTAAAACACGCGCGGCGATTACGGATGGCTGGATGCATACGGGTGATTTGGCAGTGATGGACGAAGATGGCTACATCACTGTGGTGGGTCGTAGCAAGGACATGGTCATTCGCGGCGGCGAAAACATCTATCCAGTAGAAGTCGAAAACTATCTCTATCGTCATCCGAAGATTCGCGATGTACAAATCGTCGGTGTTCCTGATAAAAAGTATGGTGAGGTACTCGCGGCGTGGATTATTACAAAAGAGCCAAATAGCTTAAGCGAAGAAGAGGTAAGGCAGTTTTGTTGTGACCATATTGCTCATTATAAAGTGCCGACCTACTTTCGTTTCGTTGATGAATATCCAATGACCATCACTGGTAAAATTCAGAAATTCAAAATCGTTGAGCAAATGATAAAAGAATTGGGTCTGGAGTGATTTGAGACTATTAATCACTGGAAAAGCCAGCTTTTTTCTATATGTGATAAGGCTGGCTTTTTTGATTTAAGTCATTCAAGAAATTCGTCATTTAATTATGACTGATGAATTTATCGTATATTATCATTTTAAATGATACATATTGTATTACTATTATTGACAGTCTTCGATTTAAGACGGTATAGTAGCTAACGATAGTCAAGACCTGTTCAAGGAAGAATGAATTGATGATAGGCGACTAATAAGTACCATAAAAAGTAAAACGAAAGGACTCGTTATGACGCAAAATTCTGATTTCGATGCGACTCAAATTGATTTTGATACTATTCTAAATAGCATTCCTAGTATTAATATGGGCGCACGCTCAGCAAATGCACCGCTTACCCAAAGCTATGATAAAGGCCCTGATGTACCGCTCATTGAAGCGACTATCGGTGACTTTTTTGATGCAATTGTATCTAAGTATCCAGAGCGCGAAGCTTTGGTTTCTCGCCATCAAAATATCCGCTGGACTTACCGCGAGCTACAACAGCAAGTCAATCAGCTGGCCAGTAGTATGATTGAGATGGGGCTGGAAATCGGTGATCGCATCGGTATCTGGTCGCACAATAATGTTGAATGGCTGCTCATGCAATTAGCGACGGCAAAAGTCGGTGTCATCCTTGTCAATATCAATCCTGCCTATCGTACTTTTGAGCTGCAATATGCCTTGAATAAATTGGGCTGCTCAGCGCTCGTACTTATGCGCCATTTCAAAACCAGCGATTACGCCAGTCTCATCAGTGAACTGTGTCCTGAAATTTATCATAAAGACTACACTCAGCTTGATTTGGTCGAGATTCCGACGATTGAGCGTATCATCTGGATTGATGAGCCAGCATCTGAAGAAACCTTTGGCTTTATGCAGAAATTCTCTGCATGGATGGCGGAAGGTGATGCCAATGATCCACGGGTTGCAGAGCGCCAAGCCCAGCTCAAAAATACTGACGCTATCAATGTACAGTTCACCAGTGGCACGACTGGTACGCCAAAAGGTGCAACTTTAAGCCATCGTAATATTCTTAACAACGGTTACTTCATCGGTGAGGCCATGAACCTTACTGAAGAAGATAAACTGTGTATTCCGGTGCCACTTTATCACTGCTTTGGTATGGTACTCGGTAACCTAGCGATTCTCACGCATGGTGGCTGTATCGTTTATCCGAACGATGGTTTTGAGCCACTGACGGTATTACAAGCGGTGGAAGAAGAAAAATGTACGGGTCTACATGGCGTGCCAACGATGTTTATCGCTGAGCTTGACCATCCGGAATTTAAAAACTTTGATCTATCGACTTTGCGTACTGGCATCATGGCAGGCTCTAGTTGTCCGATTGAAGTCATGCGCCGCGTCATTGATGAGATGCACATGAGCGAAGTCACCATTGCCTATGGCATGACAGAGACCAGTCCAGTATCTTGCCAGACTAATGAACATACGCCGCTTGATAAGCAAGTATCGACCGTTGGTTTAGTGCAGCCTGCGCTTGAGGTCAAAGTCGTCAATACTGAAACGGGTGAGATTGTCGCATTGGGCGAGACCGGGGAGTTATTGACACGCGGTTATTCAGTGATGAAAGGCTATTGGGGCAGTCGCTTTAAAACCCGCGCGGCTATCCAAGATGGTTGGATGCATACGGGTGATTTGGCTACGATGGATGAAGATGGTTATGTCAAAATCGTTGGTCGTAGTAAAGATATGGTTATTCGCGGCGGCGAGAATATTTATCCGGTCGAAATCGAAAACTATCTCTATCGTCATCCAAAGATTCGGGATGTGCAAATCGTCGGTATTCCTGATAAAAAATATGGCGAAGTACTCGCGGCATGGATTATTCCTAAAGAAGCAGACAGCTTGACAGAAGAGGAAGTTCGCGAGTTCTGTAGCGAGCATATTGCCCATTATAAAGTACCGACTTATTATCGTTTCGTGACTGAATATCCAATGACCATCACTGGGAAAATTCAGAAATATAAAATTATTGAACAAATGAAAGAAGAGCTGGGTTTGTAATCAGATGATGACTTAATCTGTAATACTAAAGACTATTTCAGATCTGTTATATTAAAAATTATTATTATGAGTCAAGACTAAAAGAAAAAAGCCACTCGCATTTACGTATCTACGTATTAAAGAAAAAGGGATATCATGAGCGCTATCATAACCAGTAAACTGAGTCCAAATGCCGCTGAATTTCAGCAAAACAGTGCCGCCATGCAAGCGGTGGTCGATGACTTATATGGTCACTTACGTAAAGTCGTGCAAGGCGGTTCAGAGCGTGCCCGCGCCAAGCATTTAGCCCGTGGCAAACTCTTGCCTCGTGAGCGCGTCGAGCGTTTGCTCGATGTAGGTACGCCATTTTTAGAAGTGGCACCGATGGCAGCGCATGATATGTATGGCGAAGAGATTCCAGCGGCGGGCGTGATTGCGGGTATCGGTCGTATCAATGGCATTGAGTGTATGATTGTCTGTAATGATGCCACGGTAAAGGGTGGCACTTACTACCCAATGACGGTCAAAAAACATCTGCGTGCGCAAGAAATCGCGCAAGAAAACAATTTGCCTTGTGTCTATTTGGTGGATTCAGGTGGAGCCAATTTACCCAATCAAGATGACGTATTTCCCGATAAAGAACACTTTGGTCGCATTTTCTTTAATCAGGCCAATATGAGTGCCGCCGGTATTCCACAGATTGCCGTGGTCATGGGCAGCTGTACGGCTGGAGGGGCTTATGTACCAGCGATGAGTGACGAGTCTATTATCGTGAAAGACCAAGGCACCATCTTTTTGGGTGGTCCACCACTGGTAAAAGCGGCGACAGGTGAAGAAGTCACAGCCGAAGATTTGGGCGGTGGCGATGTGCATACCCGTCTGTCAGGGGTTGTCGATCACTTAGCACAAAGCGACACTCATGCATTGTCGATTGCGCGCAACATCGTTAGCCATCTAAATCGTCCTGCGAAGCAAGTGCCCAATCAAATCAAACCACGTCAGCCACGCTATGACGCCAAAGAGCTATATGGCGTCATTCCAACGGATAAACGTAAGCCGTTTGATATCAAAGAAATCATTGCTCGTATCGTCGATGACAGTGCTTTTGATGAATTCAAATCACGCTTTGGCACGACGCTGGTTTGTGGATTCGCTCATATCGAAGGGATGCCAGTCGGTATTATCGCCAATAACGGTATCTTGTTTAGTGAGTCGGCACAAAAAGGTACGCACTTTATTGAGCTGTGCTGTAAACGCAAAATTCCATTAATATTTTTGCAAAACATCACCGGATTTATGGTTGGTCGTAAATATGAAAATGAAGGTATCGCTCGTCATGGCGCCAAGATGGTGATGGCGGTGGCGAATGCAAAAGTACCTAAGTTTACTGTTATCGTTGGCGGCTCATTCGGTGCCGGTAACTACGGCATGTGTGGCCGTGCTTATAGTCCGCGTTTCTTATGGATGTGGCCAAATGCGCGTATCTCTGTAATGGGCGGTGAACAAGCAGCATCAGTATTGGCAACGGTGAAGCGCGATAACTTTGACCGTAAAGGCGAGGCGTGGAGCGACGAAGATGAAGCGGCGTTCAAAGCGCCGATACGCGAAATGTATGAAGAGCAAGGTCATCCCTATTATGCCACTGCACGTTTATGGGATGATGGCGTGATTGATCCTGCTGATACCCGTAATGTATTGGCGTTAGGGTTGAGCGCCGCCTATAACGCGCCGATCGAAGAGACGACATTTGGGGTTTTTAGAATGTAATAGTTTTAAGGCCTTCCCATAATAAGCGACTAGTGCGTTAACCTCATTTGAAGTATGGTTTGTACATTTACGCTTAGTTTTTGCACTTGGTTTCCTTGTATTAACATTATTATGGATTGACCAAGAGTTTGTTTAAGTATTTACATAAAAAATATAGAGAAAATAATGCAAAAAGACAGTGATAATAACTATAAAAGCCTACTGGTTAAAGTGGAACAGCACGTGGCAACAGTGACGTTAAATCGTCCTGAGATACGTAATGCCTTTAATGATGAAATGATTGCTGAGCTAACCGATGCATTTAATACGCTTGGCGCTGATGATGACGTACGTGTCATTGTATTAGCAGCTGCTGGCAAGGCATTCTGTGCAGGTGCCGATTTGAACTGGATGCGTGCCATGGCGGATTATAGCTACGAGGAAAACCTAGCAGACGCGGACAAATTAGCACAGATGCTCAAAACTATTTATGAATGTCCTAAGCCAACAGTTGCGGCTATTCAAGGTGATGTTTATGCAGGCGGCATGGGATTAGTGGCTGTCTGTGATGTGGCCATCGCTGTTAAAATTGCAAACTTCTGCCTCAGCGAAGTGCGTTTAGGCTTAGCGCCTGCAACGATTAGCCCTTATGTCATCAGAGCACTGAGTGCTAGAGCGTCACAGCGTTACTTCTTAAGTGCTGAAGTATTTGATGCTAAAAAGGCACGGCAGCTTGGCTTTATCCATGAACGTGTTAGCGAAGAATGGCTAGCTGATGAGGTCGCTATATTTTGTAGCAAAGTCGTCAAAAACAGCCCTGATGCAGTCAAAACCTGCAAGCAGCTATTACACGATGTCGCTGATGCTCCCATCACTGATAAGCTGATTGCCGATACGGTAAAAGGCATCGCTGATATTCGCTCATCAGAGCAAGGTAAAGAGGGCGTGCAAGCCTTTCTGCAAAAACGTAAGCCGGATTGGTTGACGGCAGATTGATAATGCACGAGAGACAAATGAGTCAATAGACAAGATCTCAAATAAAAACGATAACACACAGGGATAGTTATGTTTTCTAAAATTCTAATTGCCAACCGTGGTGAAATTGCCTGCCGAGTAGCCGCGACTGCCAAGCGTCTGGGTGTCAGCACCGTCGCTGTTTACTCTGATGCGGATCGTGAGGCCAAGCATGTGGCTGTCTGTGATGAAGCCATCTATCTGGGCGGTTCGGCACCAAAAGACAGCTATCTAAAAGGTGATGCGATTATCGCGATAGCGCTTGAGACTGGCGCCCAAGCGATTCATCCGGGTTATGGATTTTTAAGTGAAAATGCTGACTTTGCGCAAGCTTGTCAGGATGCAGGACTGGTATTTATCGGTCCATCGGCTGATGCTATCCGCGCCATGGGCGGCAAATCTGAATCCAAGCGCTTGATGGAAATAGCGGGCGTACCACTGATACCGGGATATCATGGTGACAATCAAGACGCAGAATTTTTGCAGCAGCAAGCCGATAGTATTGGCTATCCTGTCTTGATCAAAGCCAGTGCAGGTGGCGGCGGTAAAGGCATGCGTATCGTTGAAAAAAGCAGCGATTTTGTAGATTTATTAGACTCATGTCGCCGTGAAGCCATTACCAGCTTTGGTGATGATAAAGTGTTGGTTGAAAAATACGCCTTAAAACCGCGCCATATCGAAATCCAAGTATTTGGCGATACGCATGGCAACTATGTGCATTTGTTTGAGCGTGATTGTTCCGTACAGCGTCGTCACCAAAAAGTACTAGAAGAAGCGCCAGCGCCGGGCGTTGATATTGCGATGCGTGAAGCGATGGGAACCGCCGCTATCGAAGCGGCTCGTGCGGTCGATTATGTCGGCGCAGGCACAGTTGAGTTCATCGTTGAGCAGCGCGAAGATTCTATGAATTTTTATTTTATGGAGATGAATACGCGATTGCAGGTTGAGCATCCAGTCAGCGAAGCGATTACCGGTGTCGATTTGGTCGAATGGCAGCTCTTAGTCGCGGCAGGTCAACCATTGCCAAAAACCCAAGCCGATCTGACTATTAATGGTCATGCTATCGAGGCGCGTATCTGTGCTGAAAACCCTGACAATAACTTCTTGCCAGCGACAGGGACGTTGTTCACGTATCAGAAACCTGAACATAGCACCTTTATGATTGATAAAAATGGTACTGGCGTACGTATCGATGATGGTGTGCGCGAAGGTGATGTGATTAGCCCGTTCTATGACTCTATGATTGCCAAGCTTATCGTGCATGCGCCAACGCGAGAGCAAGCATTAGCCAAGCTCGATCGAGCACTTGCGCAAACGCGTATCGTGGGTTTGCCGAATAATGCGGCATTTTTACGCTATATCTTAAATACAGAGTCTTTTAGCAAAGCCAATCTCGATACGGCATTGATTGAGCACGAGCGTGATGCGATTTTTAATCAGCAGCCTTTAGCTTTATCGACGCTCGTTGTGACCGTCATTACTCGTCAGCTTGCGAGTGAGATTGCAATGCAAGAGTCAGATATTGATCCATTTAGCAAACCTACAGGCTTCCGTGCTTATAGCGATTATACTCGTTCATTTAGCTTGGTTTATGATGAGAGTGCTTATACTGCCCGCATGAGCAACTGGCATAATGCAAGTTGTTCTGATAGTAAAAAAGGCAGTGACAAGTCGAGCAGCTTTACGCTCGCTATCGAAAAAGAAATCGCTAACACGCAGGATAATAGCAATATTAACGTAGCTGCTCAGACCGAAACAGTTTATGAAGGTCAAGTGAGCTATGTTAGCAGTGACGAAAATAATCATACGTTATGGTTGGATGGTGCACGTACTAGTGCGCAAAGCTGGGTGAATAATGAGACGGTCTATGTGTTCACAGACAGTGGTCGTGACGAGATTACGCTTGTTGATATTATGGCACATGTGGGTGAAGAGTCCGCAGCGGTCGGTAGTTTAAAATCACCGATGCCAGGACAGGTTGTTGCCTTTAAAGTGGCGGTTGGCGATACCGTGAAAAAAGGCGAGCCGTTAGCAGTTATTGAAGCCATGAAAATTGAGCATACTATTACTGCGCCGACGGATGGTGTGGTGGCAGAGTTGTTATTTGCAGTAGGTGACTTGGTCGCTGATGGTGATGAGCTATTGCGCATTGATACTAAAAGCAAATAATCAAAAGGACGATTAGTATGAAAAATGCGTATCCAGAATATGTCAGAATCGTTGATGTCAGTCCGCGTGATGGACTACAAAACGAATCAATGACGGTTCCGACTGCGGTTAAGCAAACGCTTATCAACGATTTGATTGCAGCCGGTGTTAAAAAGCTAGAAGCAACCAGTTTTGTCTCGCCAAAGTGGGTGCCACAAATGGGCGATAATAGCGAGCTACTTGATGCGTTAGCACCGACACGGCAGACAGATATTTGCTACTCAGTCCTAGTACCCAATATACGTGGCTTTGAAAATGCTATCTTGCATCGTCCTGATGAAATCGTTATTTTTGGCTCAGCCAGCGAAACCTTTAGCCAAAAGAATATCAACTGTAGTATCGATGAGAGTATTGAGCGTTTTGCGCCAGTGGCTGCTGCGGCAAAAGCGCAGGGCATCAAAGTACGCGGCGTCATTTCTTGTACAGTGGGTTGTCCTTATGAAGGCGACATTGACCCTAGCCAAGTAGCTTATGTGACCAAGCGTCTGGTTGAGATTGGCTCAGAGCAAATTGGCATCGCTGATACGATTGGTGTTGGTACGCCTCTCAAAGTGCAACGCGCGATACAAGCTGCATTAGAATATGCTGATATCTCTATGCTATCGGGTCATTTTCACGACACTTATGGTCAAGCATTAAGTAATACCTTAGCCGCACTACAAATGGGTGTTAGCGAGTTTGATACCTCGGTGGCTGGACTGGGCGGCTGTCCGTATGCCAAAGGTGCAACGGGTAACGTGGCAACCGAAGATGTGGTGTATATGCTGCATGGTATGGGTATCAGTACGGGTATCGACTTGGATAAATTGGTCGTGGCAGGCGAGCGTATCAGTGCATTCTTAAAGCGCCCGAATGGCTCAAACGTGGCACGTGCCTTAATCAATAAACGCCATTAATAAACGTCAGTCTTAATTAGTATAGTGGATTGACTATGGCATCAGAAATGGCATTAAAGATATAGTTACAGTGGCTTTAAAAAACAGATTAAAATTCGAAATTTAAAAATATCAAAACACAAGGAATAGTTATGAGTTTACCTGGATTGAATTTTCAGCTTGGCGAAGATATTGATGCGCTACGTGATATGGTGCAGCAGTTTGCGGTCAATGAAATCGCCCCACGTGCTGCCGAGATTGACAGTAGTGATGAGTTCCCTATGGATCTATGGCAGAAGATGGGTGATATCGGTCTGCATGGTATTACTGTTCCTGAAGAGTACGGCGGATCAAACATGGGTTATGTCGCACATATGGTTGCGATGGAAGAGATTAGCCGCGCTTCGGCATCGGTAGCGCTGAGCTATGGTGCGCACTCAAACCTATGTATCAACCAAATCAAACGTAATGGCTCTGAGGCACAAAAACAAAAATACTTGCCAAAGCTGGTCAGCGGTGAGTTCATCGGTGCATTGGCCATGAGTGAGACAGGCGCTGGTTCAGATGTTGTCAGCATGAAGCTCAGAGCTGAAGAAAAAGACGGCAGCTATGTGTTGAACGGCACTAAAATGTGGATCACCAATGGTCCCGATGCTGACGTGATGGTGGTTTATGCTAAGACCAATCCAGAGCTAGGCGGCAAAGGCATGACCGCTTTTATCGTTGAAAAAGGCATGGAAGGTTTCGGCACAGCACAAAAGCTGGACAAACTCGGCATGCGTGGTAGCCATACTGGTGAGATGACCTTTAATAATGTTGAAGTACCTAAAGAGAACATCTTAGGCGGTCTCAATGAAGGCGTTAAGGTATTGATGAGCGGGCTAGATTACGAGCGTGCAGTATTAGCTGCAGGTCCTATCGGCATCATGCAAGCGGTGATGGATAATGTCGTGCCTTATATCCATGATCGTAAGCAGTTTGGTCAAGCCATCGGTGAGTTCCAGCTTATTCAAGGCAAAGTCGCAGACATGTATACGATATTGCAAGCAGGTCGCAGCTTCTTGTACACTGTCGGCAAAAATCTCGATATGTTGGACGCGCGCGGTGCCGGTCATAGCCGAGAAGTACGTAAAGATTGCGCTAGTGTGATTTTATGGTGTGCCGAAAAAGCCACCTGGATGGCAGGCGAGGGCATTCAAATCTTTGGTGGTAATGGCTACACCAATGAGTATCCACTTGGTCGCTACTGGCGCGATGCCAAGTTGTATGAGATTGGCGCGGGTACCAGTGAAATCCGCCGTATGCTAGTTGGTCGTGAGCTATTTAATGAGACTAAATAGTATAAAAATATAATACTATCATCAGCGACTTTCTAAATTTGGCATAACCAGACTAGCTTAGGACAATGGCTGGTTAATAACGAACAATTGTGCTAAGGTATATTTTATTTTTTGATTGACAATAATCGATTAATAGAGTTGCTTCTTAGCCTTTTTTATTCGCCATATTTATAAGATATCGTCTATGCTGCTGACTATTACCACACCTAAAACACGCTTCAAGATAAATCTGCGATTAACTATTATTTCTGTGCTGACAAAAGCGCTATTTCTACTGAGTGTATTTGCGGTACACTCAGCAAATGCTGAGTTAGCAGACATGTCACCATCGCAACCCGTCATTCAGTTTTCAACTTCTGATGCGAAGTGGGTACATCAACCAAGGTTCGATAGTCGTCACATTCGCAACTTAGAGGGTAATTGTGATCCGGAAGAACCTTGCAAACTCAAACGTGCGGAAATGAAATTTTTATTAATTGTAAATCAGGAAGGTAAAGTTGCAAATATTACCGTATTGAAGAGTAGTGGCTCCGATAAAATTGATAGTGAGTTTATGAGAGAGTTACGCCGCAGTCTTTTGAAACCATTTAGAAAAGATAGTAAGACAGTAGTAGGCAAAGTAACCGTTCCAATAATATTTGAGTATTACTAAAGCTTAAACAATACTAAAAAGCAGTACGCCTTACACGTACTGCTTTTTTTATTTTCAATGTAAAAGTATCTATTGAGTATTACGACTGTTTGGTATGATCAAAATATCGTGCCAGACCGTTCAACAATAAATCATCACGCAAGCGTACTGGACGGTTGACGTGCTGCGAGATAATAGATGCATCACCACCCGTCATGATAACTTCAAAGTTGGGATGGCGATGGCTAATCTCATTGATGGCACCGACGATTGATAATAGTATGCCGCGATGTACCGCATCTTGTGTGGTCATGCCTTGACCCACACTATCAAAGGTGCCATTGGATATGGTGATTTGCTTAGTGCCTGAAAATAGTGATTCACGTTGCAGATAAATACTGGGGAAAATATAACCGCCCAAATGCTCAGCATGATCAATCAAGTCAATGGTCACTGCTGTGCCACAGCCAATCACGCATTGACGTTTTTTCTTATCTACGGCGCCCAGCATCTGTAGCCAACGATCACAGCCGAGCTGTTCGTCATTATAAGCACTCTTCATCAAAGCATGCGCTGCATCGACATGGACAAACTCAAACGGAATATTCAGACGACCTAACGTCTCTGACACTTTAACATTTAAATCGTCGCCCAGCACCGATGAGATACCAATGAAATCAGGCGCATAACGCTCGAAGCGATCGGTCAAACCCATCAGTAGTTCGGCAGGCGCTTGCAAATGTTGCTTGGCATCATGCGCGACTATTTGTCCGATATCATCGGTGAGCCAGTATTTTAGACGGGTGTTGCCAAGATCTAACCAGAGCATAAAAATCCCTTTATATCGTGCCCATTGGGTCTTTGATTTAAGCCTTATCAATAACGTCGATGCGTCCGGTAAAAAGCGCAGAAATCTTACCGCTATCTTGACGCAATTGCAAACATCCATGTGTATCAAGACCACAAGCATAACCTGTGATACTATCTGTTTTACCGTTATGCTCTTGAGTAACGTGCAAGCGTAATCCTGCCAGTGCATCCATCGACTCAAACTGTTTTAAAAAGCTGTCCAAATTATAGCTTTGACCAGTGGGCTTCTCTAATCCTAAGTGCTCAAAGCGTGTCATCGCGGCTAGCAGGGCTTTACTCATTTGTTGGTAAAGCATTTTTAGGCTTGGTAGGCTCACAATATCTGTCTCTGGTTTTAGCTTCTCATAAATATCCTGTAGGCTAATCGCCTGATAACTCATGCCTTCACAGGTTTGCGCAGTGAGTTTGGGCGTTGCCTGTACATTAAGTCCTACGCCCATCACCACGCCGACCAATTTGCCCGTTTGGGTAACAGGTTCTATTAAAATACCCGCAAGTTTATGAAAAGGTAGGGTCTGTGCTGCCAGTTTAGGCTCATTTGACATTGAGTCAGATGGCAGTTGATAAAAGCCCAAATCATTTGCCCACTTCACGCCGATGGGCGTCAATCCTTGCGCGCGTAATTGCTCATTTAATATTTGAATAACGGGCATTTTTGCCAGTTCAATGCCGATGATTAGTGACAATAAACCGCTAATCGGCAGATGAACAGGATGATATAACGACAGATAGACATTGCCGCGCGGTGATTGCCACGAGCGCCCGTGCTGCCCACGTCCAGCGCTTTGGGTTTCAGCGGTCAGTAAATGCATCTGCGCAGCATTTAACGTGCCATGTTGTACATCTGCTATCAGCTCGCTATTGGTGGAGGCACTGCTGACAAGGTGGCGATGGTTCAGCTGTGGTAAATGATGAAGCTCTAATGAGTCGTCAGAAAAATTGGAAAATGGCGGCATAAGTTTCGTCGATGTGGTTAATATAGCGTGGATAATCTTTGTTATACTGGGCGATTGTCATGAGATTTTCACGATTAGACAATACCAAATAAACAGCATAAAGGTCGGATTATGATTTAGCAAATGCGATAGGCAAGTGATTATAAAACTAAATAATTTTTATAAAAATAAGTGTGATAAAAGGCTGATTCGATGATGTTATATGTGTGGTTTGTGATTGCAGGGGCATTTGCGGGTGTCAGTGCCGGTTTATTTGGCGTTGGCGGCGGCATGATTATCGTACCAGCATTGGTATGGATTTTTACCGCTTATGATTTTTCACCAGAAGTGGTGACCCATTTGGCGATTGGTACGTCACTGGCGACTATCGTTGTGACCTCGATCAGCTCAATGACTGCGCACAATAAGCGTGGCGGCGTGCGTTGGGAAGTATGGCGCAAAATGGCACTCGGCTTGGTCATCGGTAGTTTGGTGGGAGCTGGTATTGCCGATATGATTGACGGTAAAGTATTGCAAGCCATCATCGGTGTCGGCGCGTTATTGGTTGCTTTAAAAATGCTGTTTTTGTCCAATAAAGAGCAGCTGGGTAAACCGCTACCGTCAACTGGCGTACAGTTCGGCGCGGGTACAGGGATTGGCATGGCGTCGTCTATTTTTGGTATTGGCGGTGGCAGCTTAACCGTGCCGTTTTTGAATTGGGCAGGGTTACCGATGAAGCAGTCGGTCGGCACGTCTGCCGCTTGTGGATTGCCGATTGCATTGGCAGGCGCAGCAGGGTTTGCATGGTTCGGGCAAGATGTGGTCAACCTGCCTGAGGGCACGATAGGTTTTGTGCATATCACGGGTTTTTTATGTATTTCTGTCGCTAGCTTTGCGATGGCAAAAGTCGGTGCCAAGCTTGCGCACCAATTACCTGCGCTAACGCTTAAGCGCGCCTTTGGGGTGTTGTTATTGGTCGCAGGCGGGCAGTTGTTGTTAAGTGGGATTGGGGTGATTTAGAATACTAATCGTTCGACTATTTCGGATGATATTACTTTAGGGAATATGAGTGGACGCATTAATAGCTGGTGTTATCGGTGTGATAACTGGAGGAGGAGTTTCATTCGTAGCAAATTATTTTTTGAATGTTCAAAGGTATAAGCAGGATACTAAAAAACAGAACTCTGACCACGATCATGATCTTGTAAAACAAGACTCCGAACATAAATATGAGCGACAAATTTTCCTAAGACAAAAGTATGAAGATTTGGTGTTTAGGCTTATTGATTTTTCTATGATCTTAAGATCATTAGAGTTAAATGTACAGCAGCAAGGAACAAGGCAAATTAATATCAATGAGTTTATTGAGAAAGGTGGACAGATAGAGGTAATTACTGTGCTCTACTTTCCTAAATTAGTTGATGAATGCAAGAGGTTCTTAGAAGTAGCAAATCCGTTGTTCGTATCACAGTATAATCGCCATCATAACTCTACAAATAATAATTCAGATAATCTGGAGTCGCTAAAAGTAAAGTTTGATGAAAGGTATATTGAATTATATAGTGAGATTCAAAAATATAAGTCAGACTATACTTAACAATCCACAGATCCTAAACCCCATCCCAATTTCAGATGAAATAACTACCTATTTTCGTTAGCTTTATTAAGAATTTATGAGTTTAGGTTATTTAGAATTGGGAAGCTAAAATGCCTTTATCAATTTAAAGAAAGCCTACTTCTTATCAATCGCATCTAGCCCCAAACGCATCCATTTTCTCGCTAGCTCATCATGGTCGCTGAGCATATTCCACAGCGCATCTTCACTAAAGATAGAGTATTCATCACCTGAATGTTCAATTGGCAGATCCGCTTCACGATCTGTCATCCATTGAGGGTCTAGGTAGTAATCTTTCAACTCATTTTGCAAGGCTTCAGCTTTTAAGAACTGCTGCTGCGCTTCGAGTTGCTGGCGATGCAGTTTGCACCATTCTTCATATTTTTGTTGCAATTCTTGCGGATTATAATCAGTCATATTAATGCTCTTAATTTTTAGTGTTTAGATGAATTATATAGATTTTCAGCCATATTATAGCATTCCTCACAAACTCTAAAAACTCGTCACAATTTCAGGTAGAATAGCCGCCTGTTTTCGCTAAGTTTATTGATTATTCATGCGTTTAAAATCTTTAAAATTGGCAGGCTTTAAATCCTTTGCCAATCCAACGACTTTTACCTTCCGTCATGGTATCACCGCCATTGTCGGGCCGAACGGCTGTGGCAAATCCAACGTGATTGATGCCATTCGCTGGGTGCTGGGCGAGACCTCTGCCAAGCAGTTACGTGGCGGAGCAATGAGTGATGTCATCTTTGCCGGCACGCAAGATAAATCTGCCAAAAGTGTTGCCAGTGTCGAGCTTACTTTTGAGCATACGCAAGATGAACAGACGGGTATTCGCCATGAATTCAATCTCTATCAAGAGCTGTCAGTCCGCCGACAGGTAAATAAAGAGGGACGCTCAGACTACTTTATCAATGGCACGCGCTGCCGTCGCCGTGATGTAGTTGATGTGTTCTTGGGAACTGGGCTTGGCGCGCGCAGTTATGCGGTTATCGAACAAGGTATGATTGGGCGAATTGTTGAATCTAGCCCTATGCAGCTACGAGAGTTTATCGAAGAGGCGGCTGGGGTTTCGCGTTATCAAGCGCGCCGCGAAGAAACGCAAAAAAAGTTAGAGAAAACTAAAGATAATTTAGCACGTCTGCATGATATGCAAAGCGAGCTGATTAGCCAACAAAAACGCTTATCTAGGCAAGCAGAAAGCGCTCAGCGTTACGAAGAGCTAGCGTTAACACTTGCTGATATCAAGCAGCAACTTGCCATTCAGCAACTGTATCAAGCTAAGCATAATCAGCAGCAGCAAAAAATAGCTCATGAGCGTAGCGCTAGTGAGGTCGCCACATTACAAGCCAGCTATGAGGCTCTAAAAGCCAAACAAGATAAGCTTGCTGCCCATATCAATCAAGAACAGTGGCTAAAAGACGATGCCCAAAGCAGCCATTATCAGCAGCAGCTAAGCTATCAACAAGCTGAGCACCAGCTAAGTGATGCAAAGTCGCAGCTAACCGTTATTGAGCAGCAACTAGCCAGCTTGGATCAACAACGTCAGCAAGCAGTCGATGAGATAAATCGCTTAAAGGCTGAGCAAGCCGAGCAGCAGACTGTGCTAGAAGGATTGCGTCCTAAGCTCAATGAATTAATGAATAAACGTAAAGCGCATAAACGCAACGAGCAACCATTACAGCGCGCCTACCATGACGCGCAAAATCAGCTATCACGCTTGCAGGATGAAGCTCGCATGCTAGAACAACAGCAAGCCATTAATAACCAAGCACAAAAACGCCATCAGCAAAACCATGAAAAATGGCAGCGCCGTCAGCAAAATTGGCAGCATTTATGGCAGCAACTCCAACAGTCGCTATCACCAGTTGCAAGTGCTGGTTTGCAAGATAATTCTGATACGAATAATTTGCAGCAGACATTAGTGGCGCAAGTTGCCGAGCTAAACAAACAATTGCATCAGATTGAACGCCAACAAGACAGCGTCGATGAGCGAATGTCTGAGCTACAACCGCAAGCGCAGGATTTACAGCAGCAATTACACACGCAGCAGCGTGAGCTTAGCGAGAGTGAGAAGCGCCACGCCGTATTGGCAGGCGAGTACGATACTTTGCATCAGATTTTGTATTCTAAGCCGACATCAAAATCGCAACCACTCGTTCATGCAAAAACTGCTGATGTTAAAAGTGATTTAGAAAGCAAAATAGTCAGCGACTATAGCCAATTGACCATTACAACTTTACGTGATCAGATTGAGTTAAGCGCAAAAGGGCAGCAGCATGCAGAGCTACTTGATAGTGTGTTGGCATTATGGTTAGACAGCCATGTGCTGGTTTCTAACCAAACTTATCAACTAAATGTTGATAACGCGAGCGATGACTCTGAGAAACCGCACAGTTTATGGCAGGTGCTTGAGCATGACTTTGCCAATCTGTTTACTTATCAAACGGCACGAAACACGGCTGCTAGTGCAAACGATAAAACCCTATTAGAGACAGGTCACAGCTTGTGGCTATCTGCTCAGACAAATGGTACAGATTCAACGCCATTTATCAGCGATTTGCCAGATAACTTGGTTGAAGCAATATTGCCTTTATCACAGCTGATTAGCGCACCGAACTTAGCGCTTTGGCAGCAGTGCTATTTATATATTACACAGCCTGAGACAGATAATAGGCAAACGTTAGAAGCGCTTGCTGAGATTTTAAAAGCATTGCCATCGTCAGCTATTTTACTCACGACTGACGGCTGGCTTATCAGTCGTCAGGGTACGATGAATTTAAGCAAATTTGCTGGTGCGCAAGATGGACAAAATGGTAGCAATAACAGCAACAGTCAATTTTTAACCCAGCGTTTGCAGCAGCGCAGCCGTTTGCAAGCGTTAGAAGACTTGCTCGATGATTTTGAGAACAAAATAGAAGCGCAGAAAAAAGCGATTACAAAAGACCAGCGTAACTATGATGCATTAACAGTTAGCTTAGAAGAAACGCGCGCGCAAGCTGAGCAATTAACTCGCGATAAACATCAATATCAGCAAAAGCTCACTACCGAGCGCGCCAACGCTGAACGTTTGCAAGCGGACAGCCAACGTCTCAATGCTGATAAAGCAGCCCTCGAGCAAGAGCAACAAGAGCTGGTGCAGGAACAACAATCGCTCAATCATGAGCAGCAAGATATCCAAAACAAAATAGCAGCGCTAACGCCACAAATCGCCGATGCTCGTGCGGCAACTCAGCAATTACAAGCTGAGCGCAGTGAGCTAAGTCGTACCCGTCAAGCAGATGATGACGCTTGGCAAGCCTTGCAACTTCGTATTCAACAGAGCGAAATGCGTTTAGAACACAGTGTCAGTAGTCTTACTCGGGCAAATGCGCAATTTGATAAGTCGCTACAAAGCGAGCAAAATCTAAAGACGCGTCATGAGCAGCAGCAAAATAGGCTGCCAGCACTGCAAGCTGCATTGCAAATAGCACAGACCGCGCGCGATGAGCAGCAGGCTATATCAACAGGGCGCGAGACCGCATTAACGGTGCTCAAGCAAGAATACAATCAGCAGCAGGTTGAGCTAGATACCTTGCAAAACACACTGCAAACCCAGCAAAATGCGCTTGCCAATCACTCGACCAAGTTGGCATTAAGCGCTGCAAAATTAGAGGATGCTAGTAGCCATACGCAAGAAGCGCTAGATGCTTATTATAAGTTGAGTCATAAATATAAAGCACAATCGGACATAGCGCAGCACCCACAGCATCAGCAACAAGTGATGAGCGTTTCAAACTTATTGGCAGATTTTATCGCTCATGATCGCCGCGTGCGCCCAGATAAAATCACTGAGCTTGAGGCTGAGCATAGTAAGATTGAGCAGCAGCTAAGTAAAATTGGCGCGGTCAATCTCGCTGCCGTGGCAGAGTTGGCAGAAGTTAATGAGCGCCTACAACCACTCTCGCAGCAGACCGCCGATATTGCTGCGAGTATGCAGACGTTAACGGAGGCGATTGCTTCGATTAATGAGACCACCAAGACGCTATTTATGCAGACGCTCGATGCCGTCAATATTGAGCTTGCCAATTTATTTGCCAAAGTGTTTGGTGGCGGGCAGGCCAGTTTAACGCTCAATACGGATGATATGCCTGTTAGTGCGCCAAAATCAGAACAGTGGCGGGCAGGGCTAACCTTGATGGCACAGCCAAAGGGCAAACGTAATAGCCGCCTCGCTGTGCTTTCAGGCGGTGAGAAGACGCTTACTGCACTGAGTTTGATTTTTGCGATATTTAAGCAGCATCCCGCGCCATTTTGTGTGCTAGATGAAGTGGATGCACCACTTGATGACGCCAACGTCGCCCGCTTTACCAGTCTCATTCATGAATTAGCAGACGATTTGCAGTTTATCTTTATCAGCCATAATAAATTAACGATGCAGATTGCCGATGAGTTAAAAGGCGTGACCATGCCAAGCGCAGGGATTTCTACCTTGGTCAGTGTGTCACTCGATGAGGCAGCGCTTTACCTTTCTGATTAAGAGCAGCGCTAAATAGCAAAAATAATTGATAACTGGTAGCAGTTGTCAGTGGTATAGTTAGAAATGATGTGCCAATATTACAACGTCACGCAAGTGTGTCAGCCTCACGGTAAACGATGACTATATGGTGACGATATTCATTAGCCATGCTAGACTATTGCCATTTATTCCCTCTTATGTATTCCCTTTTGTCATATATTAGGATGTATCTCTTATGACCGCTATTCAGTTTATATTGATTGCCATTGCCGCATTTATCATGCTTGCAGGGCTATTTATGGTCATTCGTAGCTTTAAGCGCCGCAATAATGCTGAAGCGGTAGCGGTCAATTATGATAAAAACGGTATTCCTATCATACCGCGCCATGAACGCAATATCGTCGATCAGCCAGACTTAGACGATACAGTCGCTGGCGAAACAAGTATCGCCCCTGATCGCAGTTATCTAAATGCGGTGGTCGAAAACGAGCCTTTGACTCAACCTCATACCCATGTTGATACGCAGCTGACAGCTGGGCATGCGGATGTTAATGACAGCGATACTGGCACAATAGATGATGCTGACTATGTGCGCTGGCAAGCAGAGCAGCAGCGTGCTGACAACAGCGAGTTTGCAGAAGCCGCTGAGCAGATGCATATCGAGCAAGAGCAGGATGCGTTTTCAAGCTTGATGTCTGCAACTGACAGCTTGATGCCCTCTATTGATACCGCAGACGAGCCAAGCTTCGATAATAACAGTCCGATACTCGATCAGCATTTATCAGAGCCAGTGGATGAAGCGCAAAACGGTCCACTCATCAATGCCAAAGACAACATTAATATCACTATCTTGCCGCATCAATATCGCGACCGCCCAGCCGCGATTATCCGTGGACGTGATTTATTGGCATTAATTGATAAGTATGGTCTGCGCTATGGCGCGATGAATATGTTCCATCGTTATGAGCAAAAAGACGGCACCGGTATGCTATGGTTTAGCATGATGGGTATCACTGATAGTGGCATCGCGCCTTTTGATCCGCATAGCGTGGCGACCAATACTTATAATGGCGTGGTAGTATTCTTATCTTTGCCGCATCCACAAGCGCTGCGTAGCTTCGATAGTATGATGAGCATCGCTTATATGATGGCAAGTGATTTGGACGCCATTATGCTCGATGAAGAGAACGAACCAATCACCCCTGAATACAAGCAGCAATTGCGTAATCAAGTCCGCGATTATGAAGGTTAGTTTTAATGTATGAATACAGGTTGATCAATAAAAGCTGATTCATATTAGCAGTATTAAAAAAGGCAAATAGCGATTGACGTTATTTGCCTTTTTTAATGGGCTTTAGTTTCTGCAAAATGCTAGAGTCGGTTCAAGATAATTTAGATACAAGGAAGGTGAGTGAAAGTACTACACATAGTAGACTGAGCGAGCCTGACACAGTATCTAATTTATATAGGAACGACTATATCCGAGCATCCTACAAACTTGTTATCATATCGGCATCTTGAATTGCAAATAAAAGACGCCGACTATGACTGACCCTATCTCACCACTTACCTCTAAAGACATTAATAAAGACATCAATACTACTAACCCTATAAAAAATGATGATGCTATCGTCACCCAGATGCGCACGTTTATCGATGCGCTTAAGCAGCACAATTATGCCTACTATGTGCTTGATAATCCTATTTTAGAAGACAGCGAATACGATCAGTTGCGTCGCTCTTTATTGGCGCTTGAAGAACAATATCCGGATTTGGTGCAGCCAGATAGCCCGATTAACCAAGTTGGCGACATGCCGCTATCGGCTTTTACCCAAGTCACTCATGATATTCCCATGCTCTCGCTTGGCAATGTCTTTGATTATGATGAATTACATGGCTTTATGCGCCGCGTGAATGATCGCCTCAACGATGCACAGCAAAACCCTGAATACGAGATGGAGCTAAAGCTCGATGGCTTGGCGGTGTCACTCAAATACGCTCATGGCAAGTTTGTCCAAGCGGTGACACGCGGTGATGGGCAAACGGGCGAGGACATCACTCAAAATGCCAAAACCATTCGCAATTTGCCACTTTGGCTCGCGGCTGCAAGCGAGATTCCATTATTGGAAGTGCGCGGTGAGGTGCTGATGCCGAAAGCGGGTTTTGAGCGTTTGAATCGCCTTGCTGAAGAAAAGGGCGACAAAACTTTTGCCAATCCACGCAATGCCGCTGCTGGAAGTTTGCGTCAGCTAGATCCCGCCATTGCTGCTAGCCGTCCGCTCGCATTTTACTGTTATTCAGTCAATCAAGGTTTACCTGAGCATATCAAAACCCAATCAGCAGCGCTTGCATGGCTAAAGACCATTGGCTTTACCATCAGTGCAGTCGAGGTGGTACAAAATCCACGCGAGGCTCAAGCCTATTATGAATCGGTAAAGGAAACACGCGGCGAGCTACCGTTTGAGATTGATGGCATGGTCATCAAGGTCAATAGCTTGGCATTGCAGCAGCAGCTTGGGTTTTTATCGCGTGAGCCGCGCTGGGCAACCGCTTATAAATTCCCTGCCGAAACTGTCATGACCCGCTTGCATGCTATCGAGTGGCAAGTCGGACGCACTGGCGCCATTACGCCCGTTGGTAAATTAGAACCCGTGAAAGTCGGCGGCGTCACGGTCAGCAATGTCACCTTGCATAACTTTGGCGAGATTCAGCGTCTAGATGTGCGCGCAGGTGATATGGTCAGCGTCCATCGTGCAGGTGATGTGATTCCTAAAGTGACTCGTGTTTGGACAGATCAGCGTCCAGAAAATTCTGAACCGGTACAGCTGCCATCGACCTGCCCAGTGTGTGACTCGCCTGTGGTATTGCCCAAAGATGAAGCGTTAGCGCGTTGCACTGGTGGGCTATTTTGTCCCGCGCAGCAGGTCGAGGCGCTCATCCACTTTGTCTCGCGTCGGGCAATGGATATCGATGGCTTAGGCGCAAGTTGGCTGATTAACTTTTTTGAGCATGGCTTGGTGAAGACAGTCGCTGATATCTATCAATTGCACAATCATCAAGACGAGCTGATTACGCTTGAGAAACTGGGCGAAAAATCAGTACAGAACATCCTCAGCGCTATCGAAGCCAGTAAGCATACAACACTCGCGCGCTTTATTTATGCGCTGGGTATTCGCGGCGTTGGTGAGACCACGGCGCAGAATTTGGCACAGCAATTTGGCGACCTTGATAGCCTAATGGCTGCTGATATCGATAAGCTCCTACAAACGCCTGATGTTGGCGCTATTACTGCCGAGCTTGCTTATAAATTTTTCCGCGCACCGCACAATATCGAAGTCATTACTGCATTACGTGAAGCAGGTGTGCATTGGGATAAAGTCGAGCAAGTAGCATCAGAAGGATTGCCGCTCGATGGGCAAACGTGGGTCATCACTGGCGCGCTCGATAGCATGGCGCGTGATGAAGCCAAAGCCAAGCTGCAAGCACTAGGGGCAAAAGTCTCAGGCAGTATCTCTGCAAAAACCACTGCGCTACTGGCAGGGGATAAAGCTGGCTCGAAGCTCACCAAAGCGGAAAAATTGGGCGTTAAGATAGTGGGTGAGGAAGAGTTTTTGGCGATGGTTGGGGAGTAGGGTATGGATGCTGATATAAGTAAATATAAGAAACTATATGCTAATTATGCCGAGGTTTCTTATCCAATAACTTATAGTGAGAGTAAGCACAAAGTTAGTGATAGACTGAGCCATAAAAGACTTTCTAAAAAAATTGCAGAAAATATGGAAGAGTATGTTTCCATATTTGACAATAGGGATTATCTTAGCCTAGATAGAGATACTTATATTTATCCTTTTGAAGGAAGTGTTAAAAAATGTGCATTTTGCTTAAAAAGTGAACCTGATGTCAGTTTTAAAAATAAACCACATGTAATCCCAGAGTTTTTAGGGAATAAGTATTTATTACATTACGATGAGTGTGATCAGTGCAACTCAGAATTTGGCAACACTATAGAGAGAGAGCTTAGTGAATATTTAAGACCTCGCAGAGTATTTAGTAAAATAAAAGGCAAAACGAGAAAGTATATTAGTTCTTACTCCAAGAATGGAAAAAAGGGGTTTGAGTTTTCAGAAGAAAAAGGTAGTTATATTATACCAATTAATGATAATTTAGATTTAAACTTTAAGAATAAAGAGTTTACTTACGTTTGTGAAATAGCAAAACATACTCCTATAAATGTTTATAAAGGGCTTATGAAGGTTTTATATGGCTTACTACCTAGAGAGCATAGAATGTACTTTGAGGTTGTTAGAAATTTTTTAATAGATGATAAGTTGGATAAGATTTCAGATCAAATACCTATAAAAGTAGTTTCTACATTTATGCCTTACAATAACTTAAGCTCTCCTTATGTAAGTATTTTACATAGAAGTAAAGATACATCTGAAAATGAAGTGTTAGAAGAAGATTTTTTTGAATATGTAGGAACCATCTGTTTTGGAAATACTATTTTTGAAATACCTATGTATTGTGATAAGGATATTAAAAAAGCGATAAATAAAAAGGAGATATCTTTGAAGTTAACTCCTAAACCTTATGGGAGCTTTTGGAGGGAGATAGAAGACTTGAATGGAAGAGAGAAGGTTGTATCAGAGTATCCGTTAAATTTTGGATATCATTCAATTACTGTTTTTGATTAGTTAGCGTAGGGTGCGCCCAGCGCACCTAGAAAAAAACTACTCTAATTTATCTGAAAAACTCTCTGAAAAACCAATTGACTCATTACCCCAGTCTTCCGCATAAACACCTTGCTTCACATAACGATGAAAGCTCGAATATGGCCAGTCTACTACATTTTTAACTAACCCATGCTTAACAGGATTATAGTGCAAATAATCCATATGCCTTATGAAGTCTGCTTCGTCTTTTATTTCATGTTCATAAAATCGACGTTGCCAAATACCTCTTTCGCTTCTTTTAATTTTTGAACGGCTTAACACATCTATTGGTAAATGATATTGCGGACAGGCTTGGGTGGTTAATCGTTTTATCTGCGACCAACGCATACTATAATTAGCATCGTCAGTAGGCATTTTCCAAATACAGTGTAGATGGTCGGGTAGTTGTACCCATGCAATGATTTTAAAAGGATATTGTTGTTGAACTTGTTTGATGCTTTTTTTAAAGGCTTTTAAGAAGTCATCTTCACACAGTATTTTTCTTCGATCGTATGACACCAAAGTAAAAAAGTAGGTAGCACCTTTCGTGTATGAACGAATGTATTGTGACATTTATATTTACCGTATGAATTTTAATACTCTATAGGTGCGCAGGGCGCACCCTACAAATTAAATTACTCCACTACCTCTCCATGTGCCTTCGCTTCACCTTTTTTACCATCTGGCTGTATCACGATAGGCAATACCAACCCTTTCGCAAAGTCATCAGACAGCACATAATCATAGCTACTGGCAGCGATATCAGGCGTGGTATGAATGACAAGTTTCATCTCATTGCCATCGGTTAGCTCATGCGAGACATAGCTTTCACTGAGCTGATCCAAGGCTTTGGATAGTGCCTCATTACTTGCCATACTGATAGTGAGGTTGTGTTGAGCAGTGGCATTATCTACCTTGAAATACTCTGCGTAGTCGAGCACATTTTGGCTATCAAGCGCAAACGGATATTGATAATTGGCAGGGTCAGCGGGCTTCTCACCGCTCGCCATGACAGCCCAGTCGATAGTCTTAGTGGCTGTCGTTGAGGAGTCTGCGGTCGCCACTGCTGGCTCAGAAGCTTGAGCGGCCGTTTCAGCATTGTTGTCGCAGCCAGCCAGTGCCCACATGCTGGCAGTAGCGATGATTATCATATTCATTAAGCGCTTAGCCATCGACGTATCCTTAGTATTATTAATCATAGACAATGTCCTATCAGTGCTATTTTGACAGGTTTCTTGATGCTTCTCTAGACAAAAGCAGCAAACCGTTCATTCTCACCAATGCTTGACCTGAATCTGTGGTTTTGATGTCAGTTTTTATACAGATATTCAATGCAATATTGTTCAATCAATACGCAAAAAAAACAGCCATCCTATGATGACTGTCTTGTATATGTCGCTGGTTTTTTAAAACTGGCAGGCTGTTTATAGCTAGCTAACTAGATTTGGCAGTTTACTTGATATTCTTTACCGTTTGCCCATTTGATGGCAAAAATACCTTTATCGCCTTTCATGTGCCATGCATAGACAGCTTCTGGATTTGACTCATTAACGTAGCTTGCAGTATCACCTTGTACATCACCATTTAAGATGATTGGTTGCTCAGCCCATTTTACTTTAGGCAAGGTCGCATTGAGCATCACTTGTTTTTTATTGATAGATTGTTTAGCCATGATGGTGCTGTCGTCAGTACAGGTATAAGGTGCTGGTGCCATACGATCATAAGCGGCATCGGTGACGCTTTCTGATGCAGGCGTGTTTGATGCATTTGGCGTAGTAGGAGCCGTGGTCGCACAAGCACTTAATAAGGCAAGGGTAGGTAGCGCAACAGCAAATTTAGTTAGGGTGTTCATGGCATTCTCCAAAGATATAAAAATCATAATGTATTTATTTTTAATAATGCGTTAAGCATATAGCGCATATGGTAACGAAAACAGCGCTCGAAGAATGTTAGAAATTGTTTGTTACGTGTTCATTAAGTTACTTAATCACTGACTAATGTAACGCATCATTTGGCGCGTTTTGATTGGTGTTTAGGCTTTGATTATGCATTTATTAAAAATAAGCTGCTTCAAATAAAAAAGCGCCTATCGATCTTTTGACCGATAGACGCTTTTTTGATGAGCTTAAATAAGTGTTTGCCACTCATTTAAGTATCTATATTTATCACTGAGATAAAGAGCTTTAACTACTTGGTTTTACGCGGTGGCAAACCAGTATGCTGGGTTTGGAAATTGCCTTTACTCACGCGCTTTTTGGTGTTTTTGCTGACCGTGTTTTGACCCGTAGCGCCTTTAGCGGATGCGCCATTGGTTGACGAATTATTATTACGCTTCACCGAATCATTACCCAAGCGGCTGTTCTTTTTACGCGCTGATTGATAGCTGTCTTGTGCCGCATCTCGCCCTTCTAAACTGGCGTTGAACGGCGGGATTAAGCAGCCACGGTTTTTACCAATCAAATCGCCACGACCCATATCTTGTAGCGCTTTACGCAGCAGTACCCAGTTTTTTGGATCATGATAGCGCAAGAACGCTTTATGCAATTTGCGCTGTTTACCAGATTTGACGATATCCATGTCACCTTCATCACGGCTGATCTTATGCAGTGGATCTTTATGCGTATGATACATGGTGGTCGCTGTCGCCATCGGGCTAGGATAAAACGCTTGTACTTGGTCAGCGCGGTAGCCATGGCTTTTTAGCCACAGCGCAAGGTTCATCATATCCTCATCTTTCGTGCCCGGATGCGCGGCGATAAAGTAAGGAATTAGATATTGCTCTTTGCCCGCTTCTTGGCTGTACTGCTCAAACATGGCTTTGAATTTATCATAGCTGCCCATGCCCGGCTTCATCATTTTCGATAAGACGTTTTCTTCTGAATGTTCAGGTGCAATTTTTAGATAACCACCGACATGATGGCTGACCAATTCTTTGACGTATTCAGGGTCTTTCACCGCCAAGTCATAGCGCAAGCCAGAGGCGATAAGAATCTTTTTCACGCCTTTGATATCACGGGCTTTGCGATATAGTTTGGTCAAATTACTGTGATCGGTAATTAGGTTTTCGCAGACGTCAGGATAGACACAAGATGGCTTACGGCAATTTTTTTCAATGGTCTCGTCTTTACAGCTCAGACGATACATATTGGCCGTTGGCCCGCCAAGGTCAGAGATAACGCCAGTGTAGTTAGGTGCGGTATCACGAATGGCTTCGACTTCTCGTAGGATAGATTCTTCCGAGCGGTTTTGGATAATGCGTCCTTCGTGCTCAGTGATCGAGCAAAACGTACAACCACCAAAACAGCCGCGCATGATATTGACAGAGAATTTAATCATGTCATAAGCAGGGATGCGTGCATCGCCATAGCTTGGATGCGGTAGGCGTGCGTACGGCAAGTCAAATACGTAATCCATCTCTTCGGTCGAGAGCGGAATCGGTGGTGGATTGAGCCAGACATCGATGGAGGTGTGTGAGTTACCAGCGCCGCTACTATGACGTTGCACGAGGGCACGGGCATTACCCGGATTGGTCTCAAGATGTAAGATACGGCTGGCATGAGCGTACAACACAGGGTCAGATTTGACGTGCTCATAATCAGGCAGACGAATGACTGTCTTTTCACGTGGTGGCATTTTTATTTTATGCTTACGCGCCGTCATTGGCTTGTCAAAACCACGCATTTGCACCACTTGCGTTTCTTCGTCAACTTGCTCAGCATTTAGAATTTTATTCGCAACTGGTTCAGAAACAAAGCCCGGATACTGTGAAGCCATTCCTGAGAGCGCTTGCCCAACTGGTGAATCGCTGGGTTTGTCTTGCTCGATTGAGCATTGATCCACGTCTTCGGTCATCACATACGGATTGATAATCGGGTCAACACGGCCCACGGTATCGACGTCATTACTAGCAACTTCAGTCATATCGTCTTGCCAATGGCGGCGCGTTGGCGTCAATAGATATGAGGTACCGCGCAATTTGCTCATCTGCTCAAAGCTATAGCCTTTAGACAGACCATGTACCACATCGACGATGGCGCGCTCAGCATTACCGTACAATAAAACATCGGCACGGGCATCCATCAAGATACTGCGGCGGACTTTATCCGACCAGTAATCATAATGAGCGATACGGCGTAAGCTACCTTCGATACCGCCTAAGATAATTGGCACATCAGGATAAGCTTCGCGGCAGCGCTGGCTATAGACGATAGCGGCGCGATCAGGGCGTTTATTTGCCACGTTGCCCGGCGAGTACGCATCATCGCTACGAATCTTGCGATCGGCGGTATAACGGTTGATCATGCTGTCCATGTTGCCTGCGGTCACGCCATAAGCATAGACAGGTTTGCCCAACTCCATAAAGGCATCTTTGCTCTTCCAATCTGGTTGAGCAATGATACCCACGCGAAAGCCTTGTGACTCTAGTAGACGACCGATAATCGCCATACCAAAGCTTGGATGATCGACATACGCATCGCCTGAAATAATGATGACATCACAGGCATCCCAGCCCAAATCGTCCATCTCTTTGCGGCTCATAGGCAAATAAGGCGCTGGCTCGTAACAGCTTGCCCAATGTTTGTCGTAGTCGTAAAGTGGTTTGGTGCCTTGTTTAAAGGCGGTGCGGGCGATGGTATCGGCAGACATGAGCGGACCTGTTAATTAGAAAAATGGCACTAAAAAAAGCCGTTATTCATTAAAAATATTAACGGCTAATTTAAAAGCGCTCATTTTAACATGAATTACGCTCATGATGTGATAAACGATGACAAAGGATTGACGATAAGTTATTGATAGTTTAAGTAATCTATGAATAAAAAGGCTTGTAGAAACTAAGCACATCTTTATTCCAAATCATCGTTTATAGTAAGGATTTACTGCTCTAATAATTGAAATGGGAAAGTAACTACGTCAAAAGCTAACGCAAAGGGCAATAAAACCAGCTTCTGAGCTGTATTGGCGCCACTACGAGACACTTGATTTTGCTGACTTTGGGTATAAAAGCTCACCGTATAAGGCTTAGTTAAAGGGCGATAATTGGATTGGATTAAGCTGAGATTACTCACTTGCGGATAAATAGCGCCTTTGACAGGAACGCTAAAGCAAAAGCGCTGAGCATTGATACGTTGGTCACTGGCTGAGGTACATTCTTTGCCGTTGTTTTGCAAAAAGAACTGATAGTCAGAACGTTTAAATTCATCTTTTAGTTTGGCATAAGACAGCTTCATTTCACCCTGAAAGTAGCCATCGTTATTGGGCACATAAAAGTTCATCTCATTATCGACTTGGATATTTTTTGGCGTTAAGTTGGTTAATAAACCCACCATCTCTGTCCCACCTTGGGTCAGCACATAGCTGTTCTTTTCGCCAACGATAACCATGGTCGCATTTGGCATTTTTGGTAATGCCTGTGCAGGGCGACCAAAAGCTACGATTTGATCTTCAGACAACACACTTTTAGTTGTCGTTTTGCTGACTCGATTGTCACTGTCTAATAATGAGCTAGTGGCACAGCCTGAGCTGGCGAGCAATGCCGCAAGGGACGCCACTGATATCACTGTCTTAAAGCTTAATGCTTTTAGTACTGGATTATTACTTTCTTCTTTTCTAATGGTACAGGTGTTTTTAGTCATGGTAAGGCTTCCTTGTCTACTAGGCGATGGACTACTGGTGCGGCATCTATTATTTACTGCCAAACTTTCGTTGATATCGTACCTTGTTTGACCGCGACTTATCTACTTTTAATTAAACAGCCAAGCAGTTTTCATAATCAAATTAATCGAGCAAAATCTTTGTGCCACTTTTAGTAAAGTTCATCACAAATTGGCTTTTAAAGTTGCGCACATTATTCTCATAGGTGAGCAAACCAGTCGTGAATCGATGGTAATCGCTCATATTTTTGGCATTGACCATCAACATAAAATCCGCATCACCAGACACCTCATAACAGCTCATCACCTGTGGCTGTGTATTCATCAAGCGCTCAAACCGATGTTGCATCGAGGTATTTGAGCGTGCCATCTCTATCATTACCACAGCAGTGAGTCCGTAACCCACCTTATTTGGGTCAACGATAGCGACTTGCTTGGTAATGACACCGTTGCTGATTAATGCTTGAATACGGCGCTGGGCAGTAGCGATAGACACATACACTTGTTCTGCCACCGTTTTTAATGGCAAGGTCGCATCGTCTTGTAATAAATTTAAAATCGCTTTATCGATATCATCTAAAACTTGGCTCATGGTGTTCTCTCTTTTAGAAAGCATTTCATTCACTGGATTTTTTATAATTATTATCACTATAAGTCAAAATTTAAGAAAATATTTATTTTTAAAGGTTATAAAAGCTAAATTTATTCATAAATAAAGTTTTATAGCAATAATATCTCACTGCTACTGAATAAAATAGACGCTATTAATCAAGGTTTAACAATCAAAACTTAGCAATTAAAGCCTAGCAACCAAAGCTTAACCCTAACAAGTAAAAGCTCGTAGCTGGTTTTCTAATATCTATGTAAACTTACGGTGCTTTTATGTCTACTTCAATGCTCTCTACTGTCTTCGCAAATACGCTTGCAACGACTGTCTCACGCTTGCCATTACCAGCGATTTGGACAGCGGGTAGCGCCCAGCAACGCACATTAATATTGGGCGTCATACTAGCAATCTTGTCGAATTTATTATTTGGCGTACTTTACGCTTACAGCAGCTTTTTAGCGCCGCTATCAGGTACGCAAGTCTTTATCTGGCGGATGCTGGCAATGTGGGCGGCATTGGTGGGATATTTGCTGATCAGTGGGCGCTTAGGTTTTCACATCGATAAACTCAAAGCGCTAGGCACAGTTAAGCAGTGGGCGTGGTTGCTATTGCCCACACCGATATTCTTAAGCCAGTTTTGGTTATTTATGTGGGCACCCGTGAATGGGCAAGGTGTACAAACCGCGATGGGTTATTTTTTATTTCCACTGATGATGGTTATATTTGGCTGCGTCTTTTTTGGCGAAAAGTTAAGCCGTCTGCAATGGTTGGCGGTTGGCTTTGCCGCATTAGGAGTCGGCAGTGAAATTATCCGTACGCAAAGTGTCTCTTGGGCAACGCTTTGGGTCTGCGGCACGTATCCGCTGTATTATATTTTGCGTCGTCTGCAAGGGATTGGCGCGGTGACTGGGTTATTGGTTGATTTAACGATATTCGCGCCATTTGCATTGGTTTATTTGTTTTTATTCGCGCCGAGCAGCAGTTTGAGCGTGGTAAGTGGTTCTGGCTTTTTTATCCTGATGCTGGCGGGACTTGGTGTCATGAGCGTGCTTGCGATGAAAACCAATGTTGATGCCAGTCAGATGCTACCAGTCAACGTCTATGGCATGATGAGCTATTTGGAGCCTGCTTTATTATTCATATTGGCAATCACCGTATTAGGCAACCCGTTTGAATCGGCGATGATTTATAGCTATGGTTTGATTTGGTTAGGAATTGTCTTTTTAATCGCCCATGGGGTTAGGCAGTTGCGCCGCGCTCATCAACAATCGTAAACGACAAAGATTGCGCCAGCTATTTGAAAATTAATAAGTAACCTTGATTGAACAAATAAAAACGGACGATTCAACACTATGCTGAATCGTCCATTTTTTTAAGATTAACACCAATCTGTTGAAAGATGGCTTTAATCTAAATCCTTCTTAAAGCCACGCTGCTTATCACGTTCCCAATCACGGTCTTTAAGCGTTTTACGTTTGTCGTGCTGTTTTTTACCCAGTGCCAAGCCAATTTGACATTTCACCAACGAGTTTTTCCAATAGCAGGATAATGGCACGCAGGCATAGCCTTTTTGGTTGACTGCACCCATTAACTTTTCTATTTCGCGGCGATTGAGCAGCAGTTTACGGGTACGGATACTATCAGGACTGACATGCGTCGAGCTGGATAGTAGCGGCTGGATATGCGCGCCAAACAGGAATGCCTCATTATTACGAAAGATAATATAAGCTTCGGTAATGGTCATTTTGCCCGCGCGAATGGCTTTTACTTCCCAACCTTGTAACGACAATCCTGCTTCAAACGTTTCTTCAATAAAATACTCGTGTCGAGCTTTTTTATTGGCACAAATTTGATTCTCTGGTTTTTTTGATTTTTTTGACATAATTTCTCCATAAGGACTGCCTACAAATACAAATTCCTTATCTGACTAGTCCTACTGATTCCTCATCCTAACTCAATAAATGGCATTGTCTTTTATTTGGTTTATAAAATGGATGAGTCGAACCGCCTATTGTAGCAAAGCCTCTAACAAAAATGTAAGTCGGCTATTAGGACAAATGTAGCCAATATAGTCGAAGTCATTTAAGGTGGGTACACAGCAATCGGGCGCAAACAGAAGACTGAGTACATTAAGTGAGGTTAAGGCGGTAACTATTTACAAATGCATCGACGATAAGTATTAAGTTTGAGCAAAATTTGCTAGCATATAGCCTACTATTACTGACCCTATTAGCCACGCTATGAGCCACTCTACTTCTGCTAACTCCTCAAAGCTGCACACCAGAATTTTATATCCTGGTACCTTTGATCCTATTACCAATGGTCATGTAGACTTGGTCACACGCGCCACCAAACTGTTTGATGAGGTCGTTATTGCGGTTGCTTCAGGACATCACAAAAAGCCTTTATTTAATTTTGAGGAGCGCGTCGCCTTAGTCGAGACGGTATTTGCTGACTTACCGCAAGTATCGGTCGTGAGTTTTGAAGGTCTACTCGTTGACTTTATGCGTGAAAAAAATGCCACTGCTGTCTTACGAGGTCTGCGTGCGATGTCAGATTTCGAATATGAATTTCAGCTGGCCAATATGAACCGTGAGCTTGATGAAAACTTTGAAGCGGTGTTTTTGACGCCATCGCAGAATTACTCATTCATCTCCTCGACGATGATTCGAGAAATCGCCAAACTCGGTGGTGATGTGACTAAATTTGTCCCGCCATGTGTGTCACAAGCTTTTGCTGAAAAACTCAATCTTAGATAGCAAAATACCTGCTGAAAATGAAGATGTGTCGAACATTTAAACGCATCGAAATCGTCAAAGCCAACGATACAAGTGCTATAAGAAAAATATAAGGAGCAGTCTATGGCGTTATTAATTACTGATGAATGCATCAACTGCGATGTGTGCGAGCCTGCCTGCCCAAACGAAGCCATCTCAGAGGGCGATGACATTTATGTGATTGACCCTGATTTATGCACCGAATGCGTCGGTCATTTTGATGAGCCGCAATGCGTAGTCATTTGCCCTGTCGATTGTATTCCTCATGATCCCAATCATGTCGAAACCGAAAGCGATTTGTTGTCAAAATATAAACGCATTACTGGTCAATAAAATATGACAGAATCACTCTCATCTACGAAATCAACGAACGACTTTGACCAGCAACATCTCTGGCATCCTTATGCTAGTCTACCGCCGACTTATCCTAATATTGTGATTGATCACGCTGATGGTATTTATATCGTCACGCAAGATGGCACGCGTCTGATTGATGGGATGTCATCGTGGTGGGCAAGCGTCCATGGCTATAACCATCCCAAACTGAATGCAGCGATGATTGAACAATTGGGTAAAATGGCGCATGTCATGTTTGGTGGTTTGACCCATCAACCCGCAATAGATTTGGGCAAAAAGCTGCTTGCAATCGTTCCTACTGGACTGGATGCCATATTTTATGCGGATAGTGGTAGCATTGCGGTAGAGGTGGCTTTAAAAATGGCATTGCAATATCAAATTGCTGCTAAGCGTCCGCAAAAGTGCCAATTTGCCTCGACCCATTCAGGTTATTATGGTGATACGTGGCATGCGATGAGTGTCTGCGACCCTATCAATGGCATGCATAGTCTCTATGGCAAGCAATTACCTATGCAGCATTTTGTGCCAGCTCCGCCACTAGGCTTTGAACGTGATATTAGCCAGTCTGAATATGATGAATTAACAGATTTCTTTGATAAAAATAGCGATCAGCTCGCCGGTTTTATTATCGAGCCGATTATTCAAGGCGCAGGTGGGATGCGCTTTTATAGTCCTCAGTATTTGCAGCTGCTTCGCAAATTTTGTGATAAATACAAAGTAGTACTAATTGCCGATGAAATCGCGACTGGTTTTGGGCGTAGTGGCAAATTATTCGCTTGTGAGCATGCGAGTATCAGTCCTGATATCATGACGATTGGCAAGGCATTAACTGGCGGTTATATGACTTTTGCGGCGACTTTATGCACTCGAAAAATTGCCGATACCATTAGCCAAAGTGATTATCCGGCACTGATGCACGGTCCGACCTTTATGGGCAATCCGCTGGCTTGTGCCGTCGCTTGTGCCTCAATTGATTTAATACTCTCCTATGATATTGAAGCACGTACTGCAAATATGCAACGGACTATGGAGCAGCAGCTAGCGCCAGCTGCGCTGCTAGAAGGTGTTGCTGAGGTACGTTGTTTGGGTGCGGTCGCAGTCATTGAGTTACATGACGCTGTTGAGATGCCTATCTTTCAGGCTTTATTGATTGAGAATGGTATTTGGGTCAGACCATTTGGGAAACTGGTTTATATCATGCCGCCTTATGTGATTGCAGATGACGAACTTGCTACCCTTTGCCAAGCGTTATTAAAAGTGGTCAGTATTTATTTAACGCAAAAGGGTTAATGATGAGCGTTCTCTTTATCTCTGGTATCGATACTGACATCGGCAAAACTTATGCGACGGGTATGATTGCAAAGGCACTCATGCAGCAAGGCGTCAACGTCATCACTCAAAAGCTGGTGCAAACGGGCGTGGCGATTAATCCACTCAATGGCGAGATGGGCATTGCTGACGATATCATAGCGCATCGTCAACTCATGGCTATTCCTCTACAGCCATGTGATCTTGATTTTACCACTTGCGTTCATCGCTATGAAAAGCCTGCATCACCGCACTTAGCGACTCGATTATCAGGAGAAGTGCTAGATCCTAAACTGATCACTAGTGCCACCAAACGATTACAAGCTACGTATGACTTGGTATTACTAGAAGGTGCTGGTGGATTGCTCGTGCCAATAACTGAGCAACTATTAACTTTAGATTATATTGCTGCTCAAGGTTATCCGGTTGTTTTGGTCACCTCAGGTCGGCTTGGTAGCATCAATCACACGTTACTGAGTTTAGAGGCAATAAAAGTACGTGGGTTATCTGTACATAGTGTTATTTATAACCATATTCATGATAATGCTGCTCAGACGGATGCTGAGATTGCAAATAGCACAATTGATTTTCTACAAAACTATCTAGCACAGCATTATCCAATGGCGCATTGGCTACAGCTACCCGATTTGAAAAATGCAATATTTGCCACTGATAACCTGTTAAAAGATCACCATTTAGGCTTACCAATAGACTTTATTTAACCTATTTGTACTGCTACTAAAAATAAATTCAAAAGACGTTCGCACTCTGCCATAAGTTTGCTATACTAGCGCGCTTGGTAGACTAGGCAATCGCCGCTGCACACTGGCAACAGACTGAGCAGGGGAGGAAAGTCCGGGCTACATAGGGCAGCGTGCCAGCTAACGGCTGGGCAGGGTAACTTGACGACCAGTGCAGCAGAGAGTAGACCGCCTTTGGCTTATATGAGTATCGCAAGATATTCATGTCATCGGTAAGGGTGAAAGGGTGCGGTAAGAGCGCACCGCGTGGCTGGCAACAGTTCACGGCATGGTAAACTCCACGCGTAGCAAGACCAAATAGGCATCGGCATGGCGCGGCCCGCGTTCGATGCGGGTAGGTTGCTTGAGCGTACGAGCGATTGTGCGCCTAGAGGAATGATTGTCCACGACAGAACCCGGCTTATCGGTTTACCAAACCTTTTTTATTGTTCGTAATAAAAATGCAGCTAATTTGAATAAAATTCATCTTTTTTGCAAAAAAATGCCCTTATAGGGGTTGACGACAGTCAACATCTTGGGTAAAATTTGCATCCTAAAATGGCGATGTAGCTCAGCTGGTTAGAGCGCATGACTCATAATCGTGAGGTCAAGAGTTCAAGTCTCTTCATCGCCACCATTTTTAGCAATACCTGTAATATTAAAAAAACCAATCACTATTTGATTGGTTTTTTTTTGCCTGAAATAAATTATTTAAGAATATGGTGAATGGCTCAATGGGCACCATAAAACATAATAATTACCTACTGATTTCTTGCTAAATCATAGCTTTATCTGTTTAGGTACAGATTAATTGTTGTAACTTATGTCCCGCTTACTTATCATAGGGGCTGTTTTCGGTAAAGTCCTGTAACGCCATGTCTGTACAACTACCTCCTTATCGTCCTATTAAGCACCGCAGTGGTCTAAAAGTCATGGGTGCAGCATTCCATGCTTTGCTGATGCGTGAGCTACAAACGCGCTTTGGTGGTTATCGCTTGGGCTATCTTTGGGCGCCGCTAGAAATACTTTTTCAAGTTGGCATTTATTTAATAATTTTTGGTACCATAATGGCTAGAGTTTTACCAGGGATGGACTATAAGTTGTTCCTGGTAGCAGGTTTAGTCCCTTTTCGCATGATGAGTACTATTGCTACACGAGCTTTAGGAGCCGTAGAAGGGAATCAAGGTCTATTGATGTATCGTTCAGTACGTCATATCGATGTCATTATTGCACGCTCATTTTTAGAATTAATAATCTATTTTTTCACCTTTGTACTGTTATTAGCTATGCTAGCTTTTATTGGCATACCAATTAGTTTTGCACAATTACATATAGTACTGTTCTGTTGGATAACATTATTTCTATTTGGTTTTGGTTTAGCTATGATCATGATGGTCATAGGTTACTATGGCGGTGAAATCAGTAAGATTATTAGTTTGATTTTCACCATTTTATATTTCGTTTCTGGAATTATGTATTCTATTCATATTATTCCAGAGCCATACTTCAGTTATTTACTCTATAATCCTTTTATCCATAATATTGAGTTAATACGACACGCTTTAGCACCTAATTATCCAGCTTATCATATTGATATAACGTATTTTTTAAAGTGGACGGTTGCAGTAAATTTTTTGGGTCTGCTAATGTATAAAGCGGTAGAAAGAGACTTAATACGTTCTAAATAAATCATAAAGTGTGATACCAGTTTTAACTTAGGGCAAACAAATGATTGAAATTAAAAATGTTTCTAAGTCATTTATGACCAAACAGGGTCGGCATTATCTATTTAAAGACCTAAATCTGACTATTGGTGATAAAAAAAGTGTGGGTTTACTCGGTCGTAATGGGGCAGGTAAATCAACTTTGCTGCGTATTATTTGCGGACTAGATAAACCCGATCACGGAGAAATTATCACAGATTCGACGATTTCTTGGCCAGTAGGGGTAGCTGGCGGTTTCCAGGGTAGTTTGACTGGTCGTCAAAACGTTCGTTTTGTTTGCCGTCTCTATTCAAGCGGCCCTTATATTGACGAAAAAATTCGTTTTGTTGAGGAGTTCGCAGATATCGGTAACTATTTCGATATGCCGGTGAAAAGCTATTCATCAGGGATGAAGGCGCGCTTAACATTTGGCCTAAGCTTGGCCTTCGATTTTGATTATTATATGCTCGATGAGGCAGGCGCTGTTGGTGATGCGGCTTTTCGTAAGCGTAGTGAAGAGATTTTGGCCGCACGCCGTGAACAAGCAGGGTTTTTAATAGTATCGCATAACATCGGTGATATTAAGCGTAATTGTGATATTGGTATTGTGCTAATGGATCAAACAGCACACGTCTTTGAAGACACAACAGAAGCGATTGAGGTATATGAAGAGCATGTCCACAAAGCGAAAAAATAAGATAATTGACTTCTCGCTGTTTATTGGCTTGGTGGTCCTCCCTTGGGCGTTGGTGATATTTTATGTCATGACCATTGCTCATCCGCGGTTTATTTCGACGGCTGATGTGGTGGTCAAACAAGTCAGTGATACCAGTGTGCCTTCTGGCGGTGGACTGTCGGCCTTGTTGGGTGTGAACAGTACCAGTAAAGAAGATGCGACTTATCTGACCGAGTATATTCTATCCAATGATATGGTGAAGCGCCTTGATAATAAGTTCAAGTTCCGCGAAGCGTATCATGTCGATGGCTCAGATCCGCTCAATGAGATTGAGCCTGATGCCACACAAGAAGAGTTACTTGAGTACTTCAAAAAGCGTGTACACATCAATCTTGATGAACAAAGCTATGTGCTGTCAGTATCGACAGAAGCCTTTGATCCAAAGTATGCTTTTGAGCTGAATAAAACGATCCTCAATGAGTCTGAGCAGTTCGTCAACCGTATTTCACAAGAGGTGGCTCGTGATCAGCTGGTATTTGCTGAGACACAGTTAGATGAATCACAAGATCGCCTAAATGATGCCAAAGAACAGCTATTAAAGTATCAAAACGAAAATGAGATTTACGATCCACAATCCAATGCTCAAATTGTGAATCAGCTGATTGGTAGTTTGCAAGCGCAATTAAGCTCATTACGTACCGAAGAGCGTCAATTACTCAGCTATCTAAATCCAGATGCACCGCAAGTAGTGTCATTAAGAAGTCAGATTAAAGCAGTCGAAGAGCAAATCAACCAAGAGCAAACCAAGCTGACATCACCGAATACCACCAAGTTGAACCGTCAAGCGGTACAGTTTGAGACTATCAAGGCAGATGTTGATTTCGCTACTGAGCTCTATAAATTGTCGTTATCTTCACTTGAGAAGGCACGTTTAGAAGCTTTCAAAAAGATGAAGAATTTGATTGTTATCTCAACACCATATCAGGCTGAAGAAGCAACTTATCCACGCCGTGCTTATATTATTTGGACGTCGCTAGCATTACTTTTGATGCTTTATGGATTTGTGCGCCTAGTGATGGCAGTTGTCCGTGATCATCGTAGCTAGTTTTAACACACCAGATATCAGTAATGATCGATAGATCAGCAAAGGAATACCACTCATGAATATGAAACCACGTCCTCTTGTGACCGTGATAAAAGTGTTAAGTTTGGCCATGGCCGCCAGCAGTGTATCAGCACTAGCAGCAGGCAGTTATGCTGATCAAATCTCAGGATCTAGCTTTGGCACCAGCAATAACAGCATGAGTCAAGACCAAAACAGCAATAACATCAATGTCTCAACACAGGCATTTGCAGGTGGTGTGTCAGGACAGGCGACCGCGCAAGAAGCGGTTAATGCCTCAAGCTTGCCAAGTCAGTCAGTCATCAATACCACGCGCCCCTATCAAGAAATCAACACGCAAGACATGATGTTTGGTGAGCAGCTCTTCCGTGGGGCATTTTCGACTACCTCTGGCTCTACCTTTAATGACAGTTACGTGATCAACCCGGGTGATAACGTCCAAGTACGGATGTGGGGCGCTTATCAATATGCGGCTACCATGACCGTCGACCCACAAGGCAATATTTTCTTACCAAATATCGGTCCAGTACGTGTCTCAGGTGTGCAAAATGGCAGTCTGCAAAATGTGGTAAAAAGTGCTGTCAGTCGTATTTATCGCTCGAACGTTGGCGTTTATGCTTCATTAGAGCAAGCACAGCCAGTAAAAGTATTTGTAACAGGTTTCGTCAAGCAACCAGGCTATTACGGCGGTTTAGCAGCAGACTCGGTATTGTCTTATTTGGATAGAGCAGGTGGCGTTGACCCAACTCGTGGTAGTTACATTGATATTCAAATCAAACGTAATGGGCAAATGCTGCAGCAAGTCAACCTGTATGATTTTCTACTGGCGGGTAAATTACAAGCATTCTCTTTTCGTGATGGCGATGTGATTACGGTCGCGCCGCAGAAAAAAACCTTTGAAGTAGGCGGTCAAGTCCAAAACGAATATACCTTTGAATTTGATGTGAACGATCTGACCATTGGTGATGTATTGCAAGTGGCCAATCCAGCAGCGAATGCCACCAACGTTAGTATCACTCGCAGTGCAGGACGTGCACAGACGGCGGAATATTACTCGTTGGCAGAAGCTCAAAACGTGCCTGTTTATAATGGTGATCAGATGGTAGTTACCTCCGATCGTTATGCGGGCACAATCGCGGTGCAAGTAAAAGGTGCGCATACGGGTAATGGTGCCATGGTTGTGCCATATGGTGCTCGCTTAAAGGACATCGTGCCGCAACTACAGCCAAGCCCACTCGCTAAACTGACTCATTTGACCATTTATCGTGAGTCTGTTGCTGAGCAACAAAAACGCATGATTAATGAGTCGCTCGATCGTCTAGAAGAGCTGACGCTTGCCACGCAGTCAACCACTCGTGAAGAAGCAGCACTGCGTCAAGACGATGCAGCGTTGGTTAAGCAGTTTGTTGCCAAAGCACGTAATGTTAAAACGACGGGTCAAATTGTTGTCGTGCCGAATTCGTGGCAGGATATTATTCTGCAGCAAGGCGATATCATTGAGATACCTGCGCAAACGTCTGTCATTACCGTTAATGGTCAAGTACGAGCACAAGGCGCGCTGACCTTCAACCCAGATTATACCGTTGGTGATTATGTTGCCAATTCAGGCGGTTTCTCTGACAATGCTGATGTTAAAGAAATCTTGATTATCCATCAAAATGGCGCCAGTGAGGTGGTCAACACCGCTTACCGTATCCAGCAAGGCGATGAGATTATGGTATTACCAAAAGTCAAAACCAAGCGCGTAGAAATTGCTCGTGGCTTATCGCAAATTGTTTATCAGTTGGCCATTGCTGCTAAAGTGGTTCTCGATTTATAACCATTATTGAAAAGTTGTATAACAAGAGAAAAAGTCATCTGCATAGATAGATGCAAAAGTAATGAATAAGGGTGTTAAAAATGGCAAAAAGTGCGGCAGATGATGTCAATGTGGCAGTGACCTCTCACTCTGATAATGCCCTGCTTTTGCCATCATACCAATACCAATTGCCACAGCATTTGGCGGTCATTGGTAAGGGTATGCGTCAAAACAATGTACTTTTGTCTCAGGTATTGCAGGCAGATATTCAGCGCTGGTATCCGTGGTCAGGTATACAGCAACGTATCAATGCAGATAAAACGCATTTACTGTCTGCATTGCCATTACCAAACATGATAAAAAATCAGATAACTCATTTGTCCAGTTCCTTTCTCTCTTTTAAGCAACCCGATGCCTTTATCGGTTGGGGTCGTAAAAAAAGTTATCAACGAGCTAATAAAGTGGCTAAGCGGCAAAAGCTTGAGACATTAAGTGTCGAAGATGGCTTTTTGCGCTCATTAGATTCTGGTATTAGCAGCCGTCATGGCCTGAGTGTCGTCGTTGATGACCTTGGTATTTATTTTGATACGACGCATGACTCACGCCTTGAGCGGCTGATTATTGAGCGTACTAAAAACGCTACTACGCCCAATAGTTACGAAATAGATGACGCGCACGCGCGGCAATTGATGGCACGTATTTGTAATGAGCAGCTCAGTAAATATAACGCAGTGATCGATTGTCCGTCCTTGAATGAATTGACGAGTGAAGACGGCGCTAATACAACGGCAGATCCCTTGAAATCGCATATTTTATTGATTGACCAAGTGGTTGGTGATGCTTCTATCACTGGTGCAGGCGCGGATAAACGTCAGTTTAAGAAGATGTTAACATCTGCGTGTCGTAATCATCCTCACGCCCATATTTGGATAAAGGCACATCCTGCATCAAAATCGGGATACCTGACCCGTTTAAAATTACCTAAGCAGGTTCGGCTATTAACTCAAGCACTCAATCCTATCGAGCTATTAGAGCAAGTTGACCATGTTTATACGGTCAGCTCCCATATGGGCTTTGAAGCGTTGATGTTAGGTAAAACAGTACATTGCTTCGGGGTCAACTGGTATAGTGGCTGGGGTCTAACTGATGACAGCGGCGCACCCAAAAAGCTGCTTAAAGCGGTCGAAAAACGTCGTCGAAAACTTGTCAGCAAACAGCTAGAGGCTCAGGGACATTCAAATCCTGCGTTGTTTCCTACATCATTTGCTAAAAAAACATCTGCGACGTTAGAAACGTTATTTTATAGCGCCTATATAGATTATAGTCGTTATGTAGATCCGGCCACCAAGCAAGCCTGTGATATTGATACAGCGATAGAATGGCTAGTGACTAATCGGTATTGGCAAGCGCATCTTGAAGGGGATCTCACGGTATATGAATTTAGTCGCTGGAAATTACCATTTGTAAAAGCTTTTACGAATCTACCGCGTACGACATTATTTATCAAACCCAAGCCACGTCTCAAGAATCTACTGCATCCTGATCATTTTCGTGTTGATTATCAGCAGTCTCTATTAGTGTGGGGTTTGGCTAAGCGGCAACAAGTACAAAATAAATTACAGCGTAAGCTTGAGAAACAGCCGCATTTGTCCATACCGTCTATATACTGTATGGAAGATGGATTTATCCGCTCAAATGGTTTAGGCGCGACGTTGTTAGCACCGTTGTCGGTCGTCATAGATAAGCAAGGTATTTATTATGATGCGACCCAGCCCTCAGATTTAGAGACGTTGCTACGTCATTGTCAAGCATTGAACCCCCAGCAAAGTGTCCGTGTACAACAGCTGCAAGATAAATTGCTGAATCAGCGGGTGAGTAAATACAATGTTGGGGCTGAGGTCGACAGCGCTAATAACCAGCATACTTCGTGGATGCATGAGGCTAGGGTATCTGGTAAGCGCCGTCTGCTTATCATCGGTCAAGTCGAAGATGATTTATCGGTGCAGTACTGCGGCTCAACGATCAAAACCAACAGCGGCTTGATTGAGCGTGTATGCCAAGACAACCCTAATGCTTATCTTATTTATAAGCCGCATCCTGATGTTGAAGCAGGGCTAAGGGCTGGTAAGGTTAGCGCAGAGTTTTTACAACAGGTCAGTGCCGTCGCCTATGATACTGCGATGCCTGATTGCTTAGAATGTGTCGATGAAGTACATACGATTAGCTCATTGACTGGCTTTGAGGCGTTGCTGCGCGGTTTAGACGTTACTTGCTACGGCTTACCGTTTTATGCTGGTTGGGGGTTAACGGCAGATATTGATACCCAGTTTTCACCGAAAGCTGACTATTTAGAGAGACGAAAACGCGACACTGCATTAACGCTTGAGCAATTGTTATATTGTGCGCTTATTCGCTATCCCTTATATCGTTTACCTAATGGCTACGGGCTTGCACAAGTAGAGCAAGTGATTGACTATTTATACCCTCCTAAAAGCGCTCCTTTGCTTAAAGATATTCATAATACAGCGTCTCAAGCGCAAATATCTAACCCTATAAATAGCTCGATTAACCATGCGACTTCAGTTTTATCCACGCTACCTGACAATTTTCAACACCAAGCGACGACTCGTTTTATGCAGCAGCGTCATCAATGGCAGCAGCGCCTGCGTAAATTATCTCGTTAGTTTATTCTAAACTTGTGACGCAAATCCATTGCGACAAGTAGGGGCTTTTTCGGTATAATCAGTGATGATTAGTGTGTATTTACACGGCTTAATATTCAAGTTATTTAATAAATACTCTCGATTTTATTCTTCATCTTCTCATTAATGGTAATTCAATACTATGGCAGCTTCGATGTCTCACTTGCTTACTCATCGACACGTCCTGCTGTTACAAGGAAAGATGGGCGGATTCTTCAACCGTTTTTCGACATTTCTGCAAACTCAAAATATTAAGGTTAGTAAGATTAACTTTAATGCAGGTGATGCATTTTTTTATCATCATGATAATACCTATGAATATACCGATACGTTAGCGCAGTTCTCTTCTTGGTTGCAGGTTTTCATTGAAGAAAATAGCATTGATGCGATTGTCTGTTTTGGTGATTGTCGTCCGCATCATACCCAAGCTGCTTGTATCAGTGAGCAGTTGGGCACCTCTTTCTTTGTATTTGAGGAAGGCTATTTGCGTCCCGATTACATTACATTGCAAGAATATGGCATTAATGGCTATTCGCGCTTAAATACGGCAGATATTAAAGCGCTCAAAAAAGCCAATGATAAACCACTGTATACTCACAATCGTTTTTATCGTTTGAGTATCGCTGCGATTGTCTACTATATTATCGTTTGGATATACAAAAGTCGCTATCCGCACTATTCGCACTATCGCGGTATGACGGCGTGGCAAGAAGCAATCGCTTGGCTCAAAGCACCATGGCGTAAATTGCGAGGGTATTTACCTGATAAGCGATTGCAAAATAAGCTGACCAAAGAACAAAGTAATAATTATTTTTTGATTAGTTTACAAGTGCATAATGACTCGCAGATTACCCATCATAGTGACTATCGTGATGTGGTGCAGTTTATTGATGAGTCTATTGCCAGCTTTGCAGAGTATGCTGATAAGCAGCAATTACTAGTATTTAAGCATCATCCGTTAGATCGTGGTCATCGAGATTATCGCGAGCTGGTATCTAGCTTGGCTAGACGCTATCAAGCGGCGGATCGTGTATTTTATGGTTGCGACATGCACCTGCCAACCTTGATGAAACACAGTATTGGGATGGTGACCATCAATAGCACGACAGGGTTGCAATCGGTATATCACAAAAAACCTACCAAGATCATGGGTCGCGCGATTTATGATACGCCGAAACTGATAGATCAGAAACCACTTAATGAGTTTTGGCAACAACCTAACCGCCCAGATAATGAGTTTTATCTTAGATTTCGTGAATACTTGATAGAGCAAACTCAGATCAACGGGGCTTTTTACGGTAGGTCACCATGGATGCATAAATATCTGAATAGCGCAGGATGTGAACCCATAGAGAGCGATCTGTCCAAAACCAATACCCCTCAGTAGATTATTGATTGTTCATATCCAGTTAGCATAAGTCTTGTCGAAGTGAATAAGGTGCTATCAAGCCGCTCACTTTCTATCTGTACAGTTATCCGCTCGTAACTTCACTTGTAAATCATCCCTCTGCTAATAAAATCGCCTTACTTTATGGTAGAAAACTGCTAGAATACTCTTTCATGCCTGCGCATAAGAGTTGACGTCCTGAGCGGTTGATTGGAGATGATAATATTGGCAAATAAGCTGATTCTAATTATTTTCTCTTGTTATTTCTCCCTTAATGATGGATAGCTATTTTAGCGGTTGCGCCTGACAGTATTTATTTCTTAATTTTATTATTCTATCACCCTTAATTTAGTAGGCGCTTTGTGACTGCATTAGCAAATATTCGTAACTTTTCAATCATTGCCCACATTGATCATGGCAAGTCGACGCTTGCTGATCGTTTTATTCAAATGTGCGGTGCCTTGCAAGATCGCGAGATGCAGGCGCAAGTACTTGACTCCATGGATATTGAGCGTGAGCGCGGTATCACCATTAAAGCGCAGTCGGTAACCTTATTCTACGATCATCCTAATGGTGAGCGCTATCAGCTCAACTTTATCGATACCCCAGGACACGTTGATTTTTCTTATGAAGTATCGCGTTCACTAGCCGCTTGTGAAGGTGCGCTATTGGTCGTTGATGCCGCGCAAGGGGTGGAAGCTCAGTCCGTGGCTAACTGCTATACTGCCGTTGATCAGGGTCTAGAAGTCATGGCGGTACTAAATAAAATTGATTTGCCACAAGTCGAGCCAGAACGCGTCATTCAAGAGATTGAAGACATCATTGGGATTGACGCTGTTGATGCACCACGAGTTTCTGCTAAATCGGGTTTAGGTGTCGATAAACTGCTAGAAGCATTGGTTGAATTTATCCCTGCACCGACTGGTGATCGTGATGCACCCCTACAAGCATTGATTATTGACTCTTGGTTTGATAACTATCTAGGCGTTGTGTCTTTAGTTCGGGTACGTGAAGGTACTATCCGAAAAGGTGATAAGCTTTATATTAAATCAACCAAAGAATCGCATTTAGTCGGCTCGATCGGTGTCTTTACGCCCAAGCCTGTCGATACGGGTATCTTGGAAGCGGGTGAAGTCGGTTTCATTATTGCTGGTATCAAAGATATCGCTGGCGCGCCAGTGGGTGATACGATTACCCACGCCAAAACGCCAGACGTTGAGCGTATTCCAGGTTTTAAACAGATTACGCCGCAAGTCTATGCCGGTATGTTCCCTGTTGATTCTACTGATTTTGAAAAATTCCGTGAAGCGCTACAAAAGCTACAAATCAATGATGCGTCATTGTTTTTTGAGCCTGATACCTCAGATGCACTAGGCTTTGGTTTCCGTTGTGGTTTCCTTGGTATGCTGCACATGGAGATTATCCAAGAGCGTTTAGAGCGCGAATATGACTTGGATTTGATTACCACTGCGCCGTCAGTTATCTATGAGATTGTAAAAAAAGATGGCAGTATTATCTACGTTGATAACCCATCAAGACTCCCTGAGCCGAATAATATTGAAGAGTTCCGTGAGCCCATTGCCCGCTGTCAGATTTTAGTACCGCAAGATTACTTAGGTAATGTCATGACGCTTTGTATCGAGCGCCGCGGCGTACAGGTAGATATGCGTTTTATGGGTCGTCAAGTACAGCTGATCTTTGATATTCCGATGGGAGAGGTGGTCATGGACTTCTTTGACCGTCTAAAATCAGTTTCGCGCGGTTTTGCCTCACTTGACTATAATTTTGAGCGTTATCAAGTCGATAAATTGGTTAAAGTAGATGTATTAATCAATGGCGAAAAAGTCGATGCGCTGGCCATGATTGTTCATGAAACCCAATCACGCTATCGTGGAAATGCGTTGGTGACTAAGATGAAAGAGTTGATTCCGCGTCAGATGTTTGATGTGGCGATTCAGGCGGCGATTGGTAGCCAAATTATTGGGCGTAGTACAGTGAAAGCCATGCGTAAAGACGTCTTAGCTAAGTGTTATGGCGGTGATGTGTCGCGTAAGAAAAAGCTATTGTCTAAGCAAAAAGCCGGCAAAAAACGTATGAAGCAAGTCGGTAATGTGGAGATTCCACAAGAAGCCTTCTTAGCGGTATTGCAGGTTGAGTAAGTCATTACTAATTGACTGGTCAACGATAGTTTTTTTGTGTAATTAGTGGCGCAGTTGATAGTATAGATAGCCAGATAAGTCGCTCGTTAATAGGCAATTGAGTATGGATTTTGATTTTAATTTAATTTTAGTACCATTAACCATTGGTTTGGGTATTATTTGGCTATTAGATAAGCTTACCTTCAAGCAGCGTAAAACTCGCGGGCGTGGTCAAGAAAGTCTCTTGGTACGCTGGGCTTATGATTTTTTCCCTGTATTGGCAGTGGTGTTAATAGTACGCTCGTTTTTGATTGAGCCTTTTAATATCCCTTCATCTTCTATGGTGCCGACATTATATACAGGCGATTTTATTGCGGTTAATAAGTATGCCTACGGGGTGCGCCTACCGCTGACGTATAACAAAGTGCTGGATACGGGCGCGCCTGAACATGGTGATGTGGCGGTATTCCGCTATCCTGAAAACCCAAGTATTTATTATATCAAGCGTGTCATTGGTTTGCCTGGTGATACTGTTAGTTATGATCAAGGGACACTTTCTATCAATGATGTCCCAGTTGACACTAAGCCTGTCGATTTTGCGGCAAACCCTGAGTTGACCTCACAGCTTTATTTACCAGGGCAAATCGGTCCAGGGCAAGTACTGACCGAAGACAGTGCGGCAGCGATGGGTCAGCAAGAAGAGGGTGAGGCGCAATACTTTCAGGAAACACAAGGTGAAAACAAGCATCTTGTTCGTTACTTAAATGGTATGAATAGCTCTCAATATGCACCATTTTTGCAGCAGCAATCGCCAGAAGTGGTTAGCTCAGCAGGTACTAAATGGCGTATTAGCGTTCCAGAAGGTCAGTATTTTTTGATGGGCGATAACCGCGATCGTAGTGCTGATGGTCGGTTCTGGGGTTTTGTTCCTGATGAGAACTTAGCGGGTAAGGCGGTTTATATCTGGATGCATAAGCCACCCGGACTTAATTTACCAACCTTTGAACGCAATGGTACTATTGATTAAGATTATGTCATTAAGATTATGAGACGCTCTATTGGTTGATTTATCGATAATAGTTTTATGCTAATATTGTTGCTATCTAATAAACGGCTACCTAGTATTTCGGTAGCTCCTAAAAATAGTTGTTTACCAGTAGAGGGATATCATAGTGCAGCAATTATCTGGAATCGCCACACAGCGTGGTGCTAGCGTAACGAGTATCGTTTTAATTATTCTTGTGTTAGGAGTTGCTGCCAAATTGATGGTTGCTATCGTACCTGCTCAGATTGGTGATTATCAATTGACCAAGACCTTAAGCGCACAGCTTAAGGAAGCAAATAATAATAATGAGACGGCCAAGCAGTTTGTCGAGCGTGTTAATAGACAGCTATCTATTAATGCTGACTACGATACTCAGGCGGAAGACGTATTTACTTTTATTGATAAAAAGACGGGACAATTGGCTATTCGTAAACAATATGCAGTCACCAAAAATTTCTTTGGTAATGTTGATATCGTCAATCGCTTCGAAGGTGATATCGATATGACAACAGCAGAGTAACTAAAAAGAGTGTTAGATCACTCTTAAACTTTTTAATACCTGAATGTCTTTATAATATTCATTAATCCATACTATTACTAACCAAATCAGTAAAACAGAAGGGATAACCACAAGCCACGCATGAAACCAACTTTGCAGCATTCCCAAGCGATTCCTACTCCTCAACAAAATAGCACGTCTGTCGACACGCTGATTGTTAGCTCAGAATTTATTCAGCAGTTAGCCGTATTAACACGCAAGTTAGGCTATGTGTTTAAGGACTTGAGTCTCCCCAAACTTGCGTTGACACACCGCTCATTTGATAGCAAAAAAAATTATGAGCGTTTAGAGTTTTTAGGAGATGCTCTGTTAGGAATGATTGTGGGTGAGGCTTTATATCATCGCTATCCTAGCCAAAATGAGGGTCGCTTGACTCGTATGCGTGCCACTTTGGTACGTCAAGAATCATTGGTCATTATTGCGCAAAACTTAGAGCTCTCTAATCATCTGATATTAGGGATAGGTGAGCGTAAAGGTGGTGGGCGCAATCGCGCTTCTATATTGGCTGATGCTGTGGAGTCTTTGATTGGTGCTATTTATTTAGACAGCCAAGATTTGGATATTACTCGCGATTGTGTTCTCTCATGGTATGGTGATTTGATTGACAACGTTAATGACCAAAAAGCGTTAAAAGATGCCAAGAGTCGATTGCAAGAGTGGCTACAATCTAAGCAGTTTGATCTGCCACATTATGAGCTGATGGAGACACGTGGTAACGCGCCGCATCAAATTTTTGTTGTACGTTGTCATGTTAATATCAATAACTGTGTTGATATTACTGAATCTGGTGAGAGCCGCCGTATCGCTGAACAAAAAGCAGCAGAACTAATGATTAACCAGTTGCATAAACTGCCGAGCTCAGCTAAAAAGCGATCCTAACTAGGATTAACCTATGGATCGCACATACCACTTTTTTTGACAGTATATGTTAAGTGACGTTTTAAAAATCGTTTATTTGAATTGGCGTAAACGTCACACATTTCAAAACCTTAAATATTTCCCAGCCGGTGATGGTTTTGCTTTTTTAGTGCTGATACAGCCAATACATCATTAAGCACCATTTGACTGGGTATAAATTCTATAGGATTAACCTATGAGCAATCGTACTGACTTGCCATCCAATGATGAAGATAATGCCAAAAATATGACCGAAAACACAGAATTGAATCAAAACCAAGATAATATCGATACTACTAACGATGGCATCAATCAAGCAGAAGATACTACTGTAGACAACGATATGGCAATTGAAGAATTCTTTGCCCCTAGTAGTCATGCAGGTATTGCTGATGATTTTAAAGCGGGTTATGTCGCGATCGTTGGACGTCCAAACGTTGGTAAATCGACTTTGATGAATCACTTATTGGGTCAAAAGCTGTCTATTACATCACGTAAGCCGCAAACGACTCGTCACCGTATCCACGGTATTTTGTCAAATCATGAGATGCAGGCAGTATTTGTTGACACGCCGGGTATTCACCGCAATGAAGTACGTGCTATTAATGAGCGTATGAATAAAGCTGCGGTATCTGCATTAGTAGATGTTGATTTGGTGTTATTCGTTGTTGATTCAGATCAATGGCGTGATGATGATTTGTTAGTTCTACAAAAGCTTGGCGACACCAATTTAAATGTGGTATTGGTTATTAATAAATCTGATACCTTAAAAGATAAAGGCAGCGTGTTGCCGCTGATTGAGACGTTTAATGACAGTTTTGATTTTGCCGATATCGTACCAGTATCTGCCTTAAAAAACCAAAACCTAGATCGTCTACAAGAAGTGATTGCTTCGCATCTTCCTATTGCTGCTCCTATCTATGATACCGAGCAAATTACTGACCGCTCAGAACGATTTTTGGCCAGTGAAATTATCCGCGAAAAAATCATGCGTAGCGCTGGTGACGAAGTGCCATATGACCTAACTGTACAAATTGATGGGTTCAAAGATGAGCCTGCGCACACTGATCCAAAAACAGGGCGTCCACGTAAGGCTTGTACTTTCATCGATGCGACTATTTATGTTGAACGTAGTGGTCAAAAAGCCATTGTGATTGGTGATAAAGGTCAGCGTATTAAGCAAGTGGGTATGGATGCTCGTAAAGATATGGAGCAGCTGTTTGATAAAAAGATTATGCTGACACTGTGGGTGAAAGTGAAACGTGGCTGGTCTGATGACGAACGTGCATTGACTAGCTTAGGATATTGATTAAAGAATAGCGCTTTAATCACTTTTCTATATGCTCGATGCTGAGGTGATAAAAAATGCGTAACGAAGCGTTAATCGGTTATTTATTGCATCAGCGTCCTTATCAAGAAAAGCGCGCCTTATATTATCTGTTTTCTCAGCAACATGGCGTGATTCATGGTATTGGGAAAAAAGGCGCGCCATTGTTCATGCCATTGCAGCTCTTTGCCACTGGTAAACGGGATTTAAAAACGTTTAGTCAGATCAATATTGCATCGCAACACACAACTCAAACAGGCATAGCAAAAGATTATGGCATTGCCACTGTTTTAGAAGCACTGCCCTACGAAAATATTACAGGTCAACATCAATATGCGGCGTTGTATTTAAACGAAATACTATGGCGGTTGTTGTCGACTGAAGATCCAATGCCGGTATTATGGCTACATTATCAGGACAGTCTGTCTCAGCTTAGGCGACCTTTGAGCGCCAACGAATTACGGTTGTGCTTGCGCCAATTTGAGCAGCATTTATTCAATGAGTTGGGTTTTATCTTAATGTTGACTCACGATAGTGTTGAAAACATCATTCAGCCTGACGATTCTTATCGCTTTTTACCTGATGTTGGTTTAGTGCCTGTCTTGCAGAATGATATAAAGACTGAGCATTTAGATAATACTATGGGGCAAATTTTTTTCAAAGGTACTGATATCATTGAGATGACGCAGTTAGGTATTACTGAAAAAACCTTAAATAATTGGTCAAAAATCCATCGACAGTTTATTGACCATTTACTGGATTATCAACCATTGCAAAGCCGCCTATTATGGCAGCAGCAACAGCGTTACCAATAAATAATAGCACTATCCTCAAAGTGCTATAACCAATCTGATTGGTGCTGAGACTGTCTAAAGTTTCATATTCTTGTACCGTTGATCAGTCAATTGGGTTTCGTTATCAAAAAAATTTCTTATGACCACTGCTTCATTACCTTCATCTAACAACGCTTTGCAAAAACCTTTATTAGGTGTAAACATTGATCACGTAGCAACTCTGCGTCAAGCGCGTGGGGTTAGTTATCCAAGCCCTTTAGCCGCCGCTCTTTGGTGCGAGAAGGCGGGAGCAGACGGTATTACTATCCATCTACGCGAAGATTGTCGTCATATTAAAAACGCAGATGTTTATGAGATAGCAGGGTAGTTGACGACTAGAATGAATTTAGAGATCGCCGCTACCAATGAGATGCTAGCGATTGCTTGTGACTTCAAACCATTTTGGGTATATCTAATACCTGAAAAACGAGCAGAGTTAACAACAGAAGGCAGTCTTGATGTCGTAGGGCAGATCACTTAGTTGACAGACTATATTGGCAAGTTACAAGCGGCAAGTCTAAAGGTTTCTTTATTCATTGACCCAGAAGAAAAGCAAATCGCTGCTGCTATAGAATGCGGCGCCGATGCTATTGAATTATATACAGGCGCTTATGCTGAGGCAAGCTTGGTAGCCGATATGAACATGCAAAATGCTGAGCTGAAACGAATTAAGCAAGCTGTTGCTACTGCTCGACGCAGTGATAATAAGCTCTTAATTAACGCAGATCATGGTCTGACATGTGATAATGTGAATGCTATCGCAAAAATTGAGGGTATTTATAAGTTGAATATTAACCATGCATTCATTGCAGGCGCTGTATTTGTAGGACTCGAGCAAGCCGTCATTATGATGAAAGAAGCAATGTATATAGATCTACAAAGCTATTAAAAAATATCATTGGGAATTTATGTGAGTGGTAACTTATGTCATTGGTAGTTTTTTATTCGTCACATTCAGTGGGATGATCTTCATTAAGTTTTTGTTTAATAATACCTCCTTGGTTAAATGATATTAGATACATTGCTTGATTATAAGCAACAATGGGACAGTATTTTATATGACCAAAATGTCCTCGTGGTTTGCCACTATCACCCCAAAATTTGGTGTAGTGGCGTCGACTTCCAACTCGTAAACTTAGCTTACTGTATTTAGGATTTAAAGACTGCTGAACGACTAATGAATCTACCTGAGCATCAAAGTGATTATTGTCATTTTTATCTATGAATAACAAAAGTGTCTTATCGCTGTCTCTATGGCAGCGCCCTCCAGTATCAGACAAGCAAACAATGATATTCTGTCTTCTGATGTAACTCTCAGCCTTGGCTAAGGCAAGAGAATTCTCTAACTGACTTTGAATCCGTTTGGCTTCCATACGTGCTAATTGCGTTCGTATGACTGGGGCTGCGATCGTCACTATAATTGCTAATACACATACAGTGACGATAAGTTCGACCAGCGTAAAACCCTTGTTATTTCTATTAACAGTGCTTGGGTCTGTTCCGGTGTTTGTATTAGGTGCTCTTTTATAGAGAGATACTGTATATCTGTGATACACATAAAGAATCAATCGGCTTTGAGCTAGCCTGTGCTTATTTGAAGTAAAAACCCATAACATAAATGCTGAGAGCTTTTTATAACTTGATAATGTTTTATGCAGCAATGCCATGAGGCTTGTTACCTATAATAAGTAGTTTAGTTCAATAAAACAGTCTCGCTTCTTTAAATGTGCTTTAATCCAATCATTGCATAAAATCGAGCCAATATGTTCGTGAAATTTTGCAGTAATGATCGGATTTATGATGTATGAAATAATGTTGAGTGCTATAATATAAACAGAATATATGTCTACTGTCAAAAAATGTTTCAATTAGTGAATGACTGGTTTTAATAATAGAGAAAAAATACCAACTGTACTAAAATATGCCCAGACAATAGATACTGTTAGGTTTACTATCTATTGTGAACTGACATACAAAAGATAAAAAGCGTAAGGTGTGTTAGTTCTAGGTAACTTAAGCTGGTTATTGTGTTTTAGTTACGACATTATCGTGTAATAATGTGTAGCTCGTTAACGAAAAAAGTTGTAAACTGAATTGATAATCGCTAAGCTACTCCTTAATTGGTTTTGCTTTGTCACTTAAAATTCGTAAAAGATGTCTATTTTAGAGCATCTTGAGAAGCGGTTTTGCTTAATGCATCACTCAAATTATCCTTTGGAGGAAGTCCATGAAATTGAATAAAATTGCTCTAGCTCTGGTTGCTGTAGCAGCTGCACCTTTAGCAGCTAATGCTGGCGTAACTATTAGCCCATTGTTACTAGGTTATCATTACACTGGCGAAGCTCATGACGAGCAACGCGAAGTCCTTAAGACTGGTAAAGACCTTTATATGAATGGTCAGAATCCATCACAACCAATTGATGGTCGTAACGGAAATCTAAACGGTGGCGTAGCTAAAGAAAGCAGCTTATACACTGGTGCTGCACTAGGTATTGAGCTAACTCCTTCTACTCAGTTCCAAGTAGAGTACGGCGTGTCAAATGCAAACGGCGAAGCTTCAGAAAGATCAGCAGACGCTGGTGTTAACCGTTTTGACGTAGAACAAACCATGCTTTCTGGTAACTTCTTAATCGGTACTGAAGAATTTACTGGTTATACTGATAGCGCATTCAAGCCATACGTATTGGTTGGTGCTGGTCAATCTAAAATTAAAGTAGAGAACCAAGAGCAATATGTTGCGACGGGTAATGCGCAAGGTACTACAGCAGGTCAACCTGTATCAGCTGGTACTGAAGTTGCAGAGTCTAAAGATACGATTGGTAACCTAGGTCTAGGTGCTATGTATCGTATCAACGATGCTTTAAGCCTACGTGGTGAAGCTCGTGCGATTCATAACTTTGATAATAACTGGTGGGAAGGCATGGCTTTGGCCGGTCTAGAAGTTGTACTTGGTGGCCATTTAGCACCTACAGTAGCAGTACCACCACTGCAAGAGCCAGTTATCGATACTACTCCAGTAGTCGTAATTGAATCTGATCTTGATTCTGATGGCGATGGCGTACCTGATAGCATCGATGCATGCCCAGGCACTCCTATGAATGTCGTAGTAGATGAGCGCGGTTGCCCAGTACCAGTAGATATTACTGATGAGCTGAAAATGGAACTACGTGTATTCTTTGATAACGATAAATCAACGATCAAATCTCAGTACCAACCTGAAATCGCTAAAGTAGCAGAGAAGATGCGCGAGTATCCTAACTCTACAGCACGTATCGAAGGTCATGCTTCTAAAACTGGTCCTTCAGCACGTTATAACCAACGTTTATCTGAAGCCCGTGCCGTTGCGGTTAAATCTATGTTGACTAACGAATTCGGTATTGCTCCAAACCGTATATCAACAGTTGGCTATGGTTATGACCAACCAATCGCTCCAAACGATACTGAAGAAGGTCGTGCTATGAACCGTCGTGTTTATGCCATCATCACTGGTGACAAAACAATGACTGTTGAACAAACTAAAGATATGGTTGTTCAATAAATAGTATTGAACCGATTGTTTTACTAAATATATAGTTACAAAAAAAGTCACCTAATGGGTGGCTTTTTTTTATTTATGGATTGAGAAAAGCAAGTTATTACATAAATTTGTGAAGCAATAATGTTATACTAGCTGCCCAAACATTCTGTAAATTGACAGAATGTACATTAGCATAGCTATCTGTATGATGAATTTATCAGTGTAGATACTTGATTATATTGAAATTATTTGATTAACCGCATCTATTGTGCAGTCTTCTAAAAGTAAGTACTCAATATCTATCTGGTTGATGATAAAAGTTTATCCAGCGGCGCTTATTGCTACTGCATTTTTTTAAGACGAAACGAGCATTTTATATGGCGAACGATATCAAACACCTGCGTAACATTGCAATTATTGCCCACGTTGACCACGGTAAAACAACTTTGGTTGATAAGTTATTACATCAGTCTGGTACTTTTGGCGACCGTGCAAACATTGCTGAACGTGCAATGGATTCAGGCGATATTGAGCAAGAACGTGGTATTACCATTTTGGCTAAAAATACAGCCATCCGCTGGACAGATAAGACTGATGATACTGAATATCGTATCAACATTGTTGACACCCCAGGTCACGCCGACTTTGGTGGTGAAGTTGAGCGTGTAATGTCTATGGTTGACTGCGTGCTTCTAGTCGTTGATGCGGTTGATGGCCCAATGCCACAGACCCGTTTTGTGACGCAAAAAGCGTTCGAGCAAGGTCTAAAACCTATCGTGGTCATCAATAAAATTGACCGTCCTGGCTCACGCCCTGACTGGGTAATGGATCAAATCTTTGATCTTTTTGATAACTTGGGTGCAACTGATGAACAGCTTGATTTCCCAGTTGTTTATGCCTCAGCATTGAATGGTATTGCAGGTTTGGAAGCTGACGATTTGGCTGATGACATGACACCGCTTTTCAAAACAATTGTTGATGTGGTTCAGCCTCCTCAAGTTGATGCTGACGCACCGTTCCGTATGCAAATCTCAAGCCTTGATTACAACAGTTTTGTTGGCGTTATCGGCATTGGTCGTATTCAGCGTGGTAAAGTTAAAACCAATACTCAAGTGACTGTAATCGACAAAAACGGCAATACCCGTAATGGCCGTATTTTGAAAATTATGGGTTATCATGGTCTTGATCGTATTGATGTTGAAGATGCACAAGCTGGTGACATCGTTTGTATTACTGGTATTGATTCGCTTAATATCTCAGATACGATTTGTGATCCTAGTGCTGTCGAAGCGTTACCAGCATTAACGGTTGATGAACCTACCGTTTCTATGAACTTCCAAGTAAATAACTCACCTTTTGCTGGTCGTGATGGCAAGTTTGTGACCTCGCGTAATATCCGTGAGCGTCTTGAGCGTGAATTGATTCATAACGTAGCATTACGTGTAGAAGATACAGAATCTCCTGATAAATTCAAAGTATCAGGTCGCGGTGAACTTCATCTATCTGTATTGATCGAAAACATGCGCCGTGAAGGTTTTGAGATGGGTGTTTCAGGCCCAGAAGTTATCGTCAAAGAAGTGGATGGTAAATTACAAGAGCCGTATGAAAACGTTGTTTTTGATATTGAAGATGAGCATCAAGGTTCTATCATGGAGCAGGTTGGCTTGCGTAAAGGCGAGATGACCAATATGGAACTTGATGGTAAAGGTCGTATGCGTATCGAAGCGACGATGCCTGCCCGTGGTTTGATCGGTTTCCGTTCTGAGTTCTTAACGTTGACCTCAGGAACTGGTATCATGACGTCAAGCTTCTCACATTACGGTCCACAAAAGATCGGTGATGTTGGTGGTCGCTCGAATGGTGTCTTAGTTTCTATGGCAAAAGGTGTTTGCTTAGGTTTCGCGCTATTTAACCTGCAAAAACGTGGTAAATTGTTTGCTGAGCCACAGCTTGAAGTTTACGAAGGTATGATCGTTGGTCTTAACTCACGTAACGATGATATGGCTGTTAACCCAACGACTGCTAAGCAGTTAACCAACGTTCGTGCGAGTGGTACTGATGAAGCATTGACGTTGACTCCAGCAGTCAAGTTCACACTTGAGCAAGCGCTTGAATTCATTCAAGATGATGAATTGGTTGAAGTAACACCTAAGGCGATTCGTCTACGTAAGCGCTATTTGACTGAAAGTGAGCGTAAGCGTCACGGCCGTGGTAAAAAAGGTGCTTAATATTGAGCCATGAATTACTGAGTAATTTATTGGATTGATATTTTGTAGAAGCATTTGATGCTGTTGTTATTTAATAATGGGCATCAAGATAACTAAAAAATTAGCAGTATAGAGTGAACTAAATATGGTTCATTTTATGCTGCTTTTTTTTGTTGTAATTTCCATAAAATATAGACAAAATAACTGACAGTAGTAGTGTTTCTCACTATTACTCTTAAGGCTCAAGATTGGGTCGACTGTTGAGATACTTATTCGATTATAGATTGGTATTTTGAGGAGAAAATAATGAGTATGGTTTCTGAGTTTAAAGAATTCGCTCTAAAAGGTAATGTGATGGACTTAGCGGTCGGTGTCATTATCGGTGGGGCATTTGCTACTATCACAACGTCCTTAGTTGAAGACATTATTATGCCAATAGTGGCTTTCATAGCAGGTGGCGAGATCAATTTCAAAAACATGTTCTTAGTGTTGGGTGATGCGCCTGAAGGTGTTGCCATGACCTATGATGCCCTCAAAGCAGCTGGCGTTCCTGTATTAGCCTATGGCAGTTTCATTACTGTACTGATTAATTTCTTAATTTTAGCATTTATTATTTTTATGATGGTTAGAATGGTTAACAAAATGCGTCGTAAAGAAGAAGTGCAAGAGCTGGTAAAACAACCTTCAGAAGAGGTGCAATTGCTTCGTGAAATTAGTGCTAAGTTAAGTAATACCACTGTTTCAAAATAAAATATGATGATTTGATTAAAAACATAAAAAAGGCTAACGTCGTGTTAGCCTTTTTTATGGATAATTTATAAATGCATTGTCTTTAGCGCAGTTGTATCATTTAACCAGCTGTTAATATAAAGACTATGGCGTAACTACGACATAATCGTTGGTATTAATCAAAATCTCAGATGGTTGATCAACGACAATACGGACAACATTATCATTAGTCACTTGTGATTTGTAATAGTTGTCTTCAGCCACAGTACAACCTAAGCAGCGTCCCATCGCATCCCAAGGTTCAACAAAAAGTTTCTGCTGCGCCTGATCCGCATTACCACCGATAAGCGAGAAGGGTAGACTAACTAGGTAGGCGGCAGTACCAGCAACGGCACTGACCAGTTGTAGAGGTTTACCCACTACAGTATCAACCACCATTGTCTCATAAGAGGGCCCAAAGTCTGTCTCATCAATTTCTATGGCTGCCAAGGCAGGCTGCATAGTAGCAGCCATTAAACTTAAGCTTGCGGCTATAGTAATGGCTTTTTGCTTAACTGTGCGTTGGTTTTTGGCTTTAACAGTCATAACGATGTCCTAAAATTCATAGTTGGTATGATTATTAGCTGCTGCTATTTCCACACAGAGACAATTTCCCTATATAAACAATGCGCAACGATAAGTAAGCTAAATATATTACAGATGTATAAACATTATGCACTATTTATGTAAGTGCTCATACTATTAAAGCAAGATGTGTGTCAATAAGCAACAAAAATGGCGTGCGATATAATAATCTTAGTGCAAAATAATAGGACACTTAGTCAAGAGTATTGTGCTGCTATATTATACGATTTGATACCTAAGTTATTTTGGTACTTAAGGCTAAACAGATAGTGATAGTTTCAGATAATATTTAAAGGATTGGCTGACAGTTGGGACAGAATACACTGGCGCGACCATTAATTTTGATATTCTCAAGCACGGCATCACAATGCGGACAAGTTTCCCCTTGTCTACCATAGACATTTAATGTCTGCTGGAAGTAACCGGTTTGACCATCTGCTACGGTGAAGTCTCGCAGTGTCGAACCACCAAGCGATATCGCCTTTTGTAGAATAACTTTAATATGATCGACCAAAATAATCATCTGAGCATAGGACAGTTGGTGAGCGGGGGTGGCTGGATGAATAGCTGATAAATATAGGCTTTCAGTCGCATAGATATTACCGACACCCACGACGACCTGTTGTTCCATGATGACTGATTTTATAGCGCGAGCAATGGGCTGCTTTTTTGATTTGGCGTTGCCAATTGCTACGGTATCAGCACTGTGATCAAGCAAGTTTGACCGTTGAATAAATTGATACAGGTAGTCTGCAGTAAATTCATCTGATAATGGTTCAGGACCTAAATGATTTAATAGCTTAGCACTATAATCTTTGTGCCATAACACTGACCCAAAACGTCTTGGGTCATAGTAATGTAGTTGGGATTTTGTATTATTAACGCCCTTAAAAACAATGATGAGATGATCATGCTTGCGCTTTTCAGTACCGTAGCTTTGCTGTTGCAGGCTGCCCGACATACCTAAATGAACCAAAAGTTGACGCGGTACTAACGTAGCAGTTTGAGCCGCAGCGCTATCATCATTGGGTAATAAAGGTAAAAAGTTAAGAATTAAATATTTTGCGCGGCGCTCAACGCTATCTAGCGTGTAATCAATCAAGCTATCTAAATCATCTGGCATCGCCCAACGCAGCTTTGGCTGAAAAACTTTTATATCGATAATGCGTTGCCCTAATAACGGTGCAAGGCTGGTTTTGGTTGTTTCTACTTCAGGCAATTCAGGCATGATGTTTTTATAATAACCTTATGATTCAGTGGACATACTTTGTGAGTTTATATCTAAGCGACGGCGCGGCGAGCATGCAAGATACCATGCTGCTGCTCTAGTTTCGCTAAAAGCTTAGATAGGTGTGCCAATCCTGAAACCTCAATATGAAATTTTAAAAAGGCAATGTTATCATCATTACTAAGCGTCTCAACTTGACGAATATTGACATTTTCTTTATCAATAATTTGCGTCAAGTCACGCAACAGTCCGCGTCTATCATAGGCTTCTACGTGAATATCAACGGGTTGATAACGACCAGCTTGTACCCGCCACGAAGCCTCTATTTCGCGCTCAGGATCGCGTTCAATTAAGCGTGAGTATTCAGGGCAACCACGATTATGGACACTGACACCTCGTGATAGGGTGATGTAACCAGCAATCGGCTCGCCATGCACAGGGTGGCAACAGCCTGCTAGATTGATTTCTATATTATCCAGCCCATCGATACGAATTTTATAAGCATCGATTTTTCCTGCCTCTCTAGCATCTATACTTGGCGCAAAATTTTCTGGCGGTCTTTCAGGTTCTAGGTGTAGCTGACGAGAGATGTGGCTGGTGAGTTGGTTGAGACCAATGTCGCCTGTGACCAATCCAACGATAATATCATCAGTCGTATTGACATGGAAATGCTGAATATAGTCGTTTAAATCGATGCTATTGGGATGTACCGATAATCGTTCAAGCTCTTTACTGAGCATTTGACGACCAATTTCAATGTTCTTATCACGGTCTTGCTTATTGAACCATTGACGCAATTTTGAACGTGCACGGTTGGTATGAATGTATCCAAGTGAAGCAACTAGCCAATCACGGTTGGGCTCACGTGATGCTTTGGTGATGATTTCAACTTGTTCACCCGTTTTGAGTTGATAGGTTAATGGTACATAGCGCTGATTGACTCGCGCAGCTTGGGCACGATTACCGACTTGTGTATGTACATAATAAGCAAAATCAAGAACGGTCGCCCCTTTTGGTAGTTCAGTAATGTCACCATCACGGCTAAAGATATAGATGCGTTCGAGCTCGTCAAAGTCAACGAGTTGCTCTTCTTCGTCAAACTCCATGCCCTCTATTTCTTCACCTGTTAGTAAAGATGAGCGCGGTTGGTTACGGGTTTCATTATTGATCGATAACAGCTGACGCAGCGAGCTGATTCTTTGATTAAGATAATTGTCTTTTTTATTCTTTAGACCTTCTTTATAGTTAACATGAGCACACATACCAAGCTCAGCTTCGAAGTGCATTTCATGAGTACGAATTTGTACTTCCAGTGATTTGTTTTCAGCAATGACTGCCGTATGTAGTGAGCGATAACCATTGGACTTGGGGTTGGTAATATAGTCATCGAATTGTTCAGGGATATATCGCCACAAGCCATGTACCAATCCAAGCACGTGGTAACAGTCTGATGGGTTGGTGACCAATACCCGCAGCGCGCGAATGTCATAAAGCTGATCAAACGATAAGCCTTTGAGCTTCATTTTTCGGTAGATAGAGTAGATATGCTTGACACGTCCAGAGACTTCACCTTCGATATTAGCCTCTGCTAGTGCTTCATTAAGCTTATCTTGTACACGCTGAATATAGGACTCGCGTTCGCTGCGTTTTTCGGAGAGCAGTTTGGCAATCTCTTTATAGCGTTCAGGCGCAAGGTAGCGAAAGGCTAAGTCTTCCAGCTCCCATTTAAGTTGCGCGATGCCCAAGCGATGCGCCAGTGGTGCATAAATGGTCATGACTTCACGCGCCACACGATTCTGACGCTCTTCATTAGAAAAGGTCAATTCGCGCATGGCGAAAGTACGCTCAGCCAATTTGATAAGGACGACGCGTACATCATTGGTGACGGAAATTAGCATGCTATAAATATTAGATAGCTGGTCGCGCTGATTGTTTACGAAGTGATCTTCTAGACGCTTATTGCTTTCAATAATCTCAGACAGCTTACCCATTGCCAAGGTATCTTTGACTAGGGTCGATATGTCTGCACCGAATTTTTTCTCGATATCAGCGAGGCTTATGATTGATTTTCGCGCACTACGATAGAGCATTGCAGCCACAAGAGCGTCTTCATCTTGGTAGAGATAGGTCAATATGTCTGTCATGCCAATACCCGTGACATAAGCGCCTGAACGCTCAGACTCGCTGGTATTCATATGACTGCGAATAAATTCACAAGCAGCATTCAAGTGAGGTACAGACTCTTGTCCGATACGTTTGGCGACGTTGTCTAACCAAGTGGGAACATCAATATTGACTTGATCTAAATCAATCGCTTCGAGCTCTTTATCTGAGAGAGCATTATTTTTATCTAAAAGCGGGTTATCAGAATATTCGTTTTCAAGCTTTGGATCATGACTATGAAAGGCATGTAGTGCTGAGCGATCAAAAGTGGTGTGTAGCTTATGAGTGGACAGCTGGTATTTGATATCGAGGGGGATTTGGGCATAGCTATTGGCAGACTGGTGCGAGCGTTGGCTCGCGACCAGTTGAGCGGCAAGTGCTGCACTATCGGCTTGGGTGGTCTGTCCATCCACCAGCGGTAATCCTTCACGAATTTTTACCATAGCCGACTCCTCTTAGCTATTTTGAATTGATTATAACCTCATCTACTATGCACACACGTTGAACTTACGATTCATAAAGTGTCAGCTATAAACCAATATAACTGCTAAAAAATCTGTTTTTTAGCAGTCATAAAATGCGCGTAAAATATATAAAGCTATGAGTGCAAACGTTCACAAGGATTGAAAAAACCAGCCTAGGAATATTGTTTACTATTATCTCACTTTAAAGAGACAAATCAAGCGAGGCTATGTAATGTCTGCGGTTAATCAGGATAAATAACCATCATTTTTTTGCCACCGCTTGACTCAAATTTTGAATCAATGTCAGTGACATGCAGTATGACTATTGAATGCTCTGAACCGCTCACTTAACCGTAAATTGAATTATACCGCTACTTTTTCAAAACGAGCGATGGACTCAACATGGCCGGTATGACAGAACATGTCCATTACGCCAGCATGAGTTAGACGATAGCCTTGCTCTAGTAATGCTTTTGTATCACGGGCGAGGGTTGCAGGGTTGCAAGAGACATAAACGATTCTCTCAGCGTTAAATTTCGGCAAGTACTGCATAATTTCCCAAGCACCAGACCGCGGCGGATCGATTAATAGCGCATCAAAGCCCTGATTCGCCCAAGGTTTATCAGTACAGTCTTGCGTCAAATCTTGGCTATAAAACTCTGTATTATTGATGCCATTACGACGTGCGTTATCGGCTGCACGTGTGGTCATCGCTTCACTGCCTTCAACACCAACCACAGAACCTGTCTCACCAACGAGGCGCGCGAGTGGCAAGCTAAAGTTGCCTAGACCACTGAATAAATCAAGTACGCGTTCACCTGCTTTTAAGTCTAACAAATCGCAAGCAAGCTTGGTCATTTGACGATTAACGGACAGGTTCACTTGGGTAAAATCTGTCGGGATAAACTCGAAAGTCAAATCGTATTCTGGCAATTGGTAATATAAACGACCAAATTGCTGGCTCATGTCATCATCTGCAGTCAATGCAATACGCTGGATACTGTCCGCACCTTTAGACTGCAAATATAGCTGCCAGTTGCGTGCGGCAAAAAATACTTTTAGCTTTTCTATATCCGCGTCTGATAATGGCTCCAAGTTGCGTACGATAAGGGCAACGGGCTGATTGCCATCTGGCAGCTCAGGCATCTCCTCACCCATGGCCAACTCAAGCTGAGCAATCTTGTTACGGCTCTCTAGCGTACTAATCAGTGTTTTTAAGTTTTCAATCTCAAAACCAATTCTTGGATCTAAAATATGACACTCATTTAATTCTGCCAAAAAGTTACTTGAGCGCTCACGAAAGCCGACAAGCGCGGTTTCTTTTTTGGTGACATAACGCACACCCAATCGTGCTTTGGTACGATAACCAAGACGATCACCAACTATTGGAGCAAGCCAGTTATCAGGCGTGACATTGGCTTGGTGTATCAGCATTTCAGCCAATACAGATTGCTTAAAGTTGATTTGACCGTCTGGCTGCCAGTGTTGCAAATTACAGCCGCCGCAGACGCCAAAATGTGGGCAGGGCGGTACGGCACGTTCAGAATTTGGGTTGGCAGTAATACTGACAGCCTCGCCTTCTTCAAAGCTGGCACGGCTATTGGTTATTTTGACCAAGGCACTTTCACCCGGCAATGCAAAGCTTACAAAGATTTTTTTGCCATGTTTGTCTTCGACATGACCATCGTCTATACCAAAACCATTACCATAAACGGCAACGCCGCGACCATCATGCGACAAACCATCAATGGTGAAGGGCAGAGGTTCTGCATCCTTTAGGCGGCGGCGTGTCTTTGATGAGGGTTTAGATTTTTTCTTATTAGGCGGAATAGTAATCGTTTGGGTCTCGCTCGTTGCTGGCGTAACATCAGAGGTTGTAGACGTTTTTGAATCGGTGGGTTGCATAAACCTGCCTTAATAATAAATGATAAATAACTAAAAAAATGAGGATAAACGCGATGTCTTATAACGCGCCTTCATATAACTTCATTTGTTATGATGTGGGCGCAGATGACCAATCAGCGATGAAGTCTTGATGGCGGGCATGACCATCCGCTTGGGTATATTTTACTAAATAGTCATAGCTCTGCTGCTGCCAAGCGTCAAAATCTTGTGAGGATAGTTGCCCAGTTAAACGCAACCAGCGCAAATAGATTAGCCATGTATTCATGACGTCAGACTCGCAATAAATAGACAGCGTTTGCCAGTCATTAGTGCTGACAAGCTCACCAACCATACTACCGTCGACAGCTGTTTTACCCGGTAGACCATATAAGCTTGCGACAATATCCATGGCTTCGCGGCGGCTGGCACCGTACTGGCTAAATCTGTCCATCAAATCAAGGTGACGGGTGTGGAAGCGATTGACATAATTATCAAAGCGCATGTTTTTGATGCGCTCGCCTTCTTCAAATAACCATGGCGCTGATAAATCGTATTGCATAGCCCGATATATCAGTACAGGAATATCAAAACCTGAGCCATTCCAACTAATAAGCTGTGGCAGTTTTTCAAGGTCACTAAATGCCCGAAAAAATTTGGCAAGAATATCTTTTTCACTAAATTTATCAGCGGTCAATGAGAACAACGACAACTTGCCATCTTTGATATATAACGCTGAGATACAGACGATACGCTGCAGTGGCAAGCGCATAAAATCATGCCCAGCTTCTTGTATTCGAAGCGCTGTGAGTGCGCTCAATGCATCTGCATCATTCAACTCTGCCAATTGCGGATAGATACGGCGCGCCGCATCGGTATCAGCGACAGTTTCGATATCAAAGACCAGTATAGGGTCGGATGGTAGAGCTTGTGACATAAGAAATCCTGATTGAATCAACTAAACTGAGCAGGGTTGTCTGTGCGTTAGGTAATTTATGTGCGGTTATCGATCGACATTGCTGGCGTCAATATTGTCGTCGTTAATATTGTATAAACCCGTCGACAAATAACGATCGCCGCGATCACAGACAATAAAGGCGATGACGGCATCAGGGTTTTCTTTAGCGACTTGTACGGCAGCCCATGCTGCAGCACCTGATGAAACGCCCGCGAAAACACCTTCAGTTTTCGCCAGTTTGCGCATATAAATTTCTGCGATACGCTGATCCACATCCATGATTTCATCAACCAAATCTGCGTTAAAGATACCCGGCATGTAAGCTGCAGGCCAGCGGCGAATACCAGCAATCGAAGCTTCTTCATCAGGCTGTAGTCCGATGATTTTGATATCTGGATTTTGTTCTTTGAGGTATTGCGATACACCGGTAATAGTACCAGTGGTGCCCATTGAGCTAATAAAATGAGTGATTTTACCTTCGGTTTGCGCCCATAGTTCAGGCCCTGTGGTCAGGTAATGGGCTTGACTGTTATCAGGGTTATTAAACTGATCCAATACGATGCCTTTGCCATCTGCTTGCATTTGCAGCGCTAAATCGCGTGCGGCTTCCATGCCTTCATCCACCTCGATTAACGTCGCACCATACGCAATCATAGCATCTTTGCGCTCTTGAGTTGAATTGGTTGGCATCAGTAGCGTTATCGGATAGCCACGCATCGCCGCGACCATGGCTAAAGCGATACCCGTATTGCCACTCGTGGCTTCAATCAGCATGTCGCCCGCTTTGATATCACCGCGCTGTTCTGCCTGATAAATCATATTAAAAGCAGGACGATCTTTAACAGACCCCGCTGGATTGTTACCTTCAAGCTTGGCCAGTAACGCAGCACCATTGGTCAGCTGCTCTTGCTCAGGTAAGCGCTGCAATTTAACCAATGGCGTCTGACCGACGCAATCAGCAAGTTTGGTAACTTGAGTAATGAAATTAGAGTTGGAGATAGCCGTTGCGGACATAAAGTATCCTTGCGAATTTTTAAAATTGATTTTTAATTACCGTTTATTTTTTAATTGTCATTTTGATTTTTGAATAAATATCTTGATACGGCTGCTATTGAGTGAAGTGAGTAATTTGATCGTTAATGATATTTCTACCGCTTTAACCAAATAGCAATAAATGAAAAGTTGCGTCATTATATCATTTTGTTTTTGGCTACGCTGAAGGCATCAAGAGATTTTGGTAAATGAGTGGTGTTTAAAAAGGGCTGGACAGTTAAAATGCCTTTGCATCATAGCCACTCACCATGATCGATGAAATGCGTTATAGTTATGGCAATATATAGGTACGGCAAGAACAAGAATCACTAAATTTATCATGGGTATGCAGTTATCATTTTTGAAATGACGATAGCTTTGAAATGAGGAGAGCTTTGAAATGAGCACAGCCCCTAAAAAAATTATGATTGGCTAACACCGCTTACCGCCGCTATTGATTCATAGTGCAATTTTCTGTAGAGAGTAAAGCTAGCATGGCATACAAAAAACGTTTTGATACTAGCAGTGCGTATGGCCAGTTGATTATATTGGTGTTCCTACCCATTTGTATCTTGGCAGCGGTGGGCGGTATTTTGGTCTTTTATGAGACCATGCGTGCCAGCAATTCCGAACAAGAAGTATTGGCGGAGGCGGTGCTGATTCGTTATACCCCAGCGATTGCAGAGCTAATCCCTGAGCTGTTAGCGCAAGAGCGCCAGCAAGCAGACGGCGAACCCAATTCGGATGGCGAAGTTAGAGCAAATGATGCCACTCAAACGACCATCACGAAGCTTGAGGAAATACAAGATAAGCTGGGTCGTATGCAGTCCGAGCAACATGTACAGCGTATTGCGATCATCAATGAAAGCAATCAAGTGCTCGCTGCAGTCGGTTATGGACTGAACGAAGCATGGCCTGCAATAGACACAAAAAAGAATTTTTTATCGCAGCAACCAACGCCTATTGGAACCGCTTATGGCAGTGTGTTAGGGGAGTTTGAAGGACAAAAACTGTGGCTACTCGTCGATATGGACAATGAACCACTCTATATCGCCCGCTACCGTATCGCCATGGCGTTAGTGATTACCGGCTTGTTCACCATTTTGATTTTATTGCTGAGTTTAAATATTTATTCAAAGCGCTGGATAGCACCGATCTATGAGCTACGTTTGCAGTTGCAGCGTACCCATGTCGACAATCTGTATCAGCCTATTCCCGTTGAGTCAGATGGTGAGCTGAACTTATTGCAGCAAGACTTGGTCAAAACGCTACGCCGCCTGCATAGAAGCTTTCAGGAGTTAAAAGACCATGCCGAGCAAACCGAGGATGATTTGCGCCTTGCGTTTGATGAGATGGAAATGCAAAACATCTCTATTCGTAATGCACGTGATGCGGCAATTTCAACCAGCCAAGCAAAATCGGCATTTTTGGCCAATATCAGCCACGAGCTGCGCACGCCATTAAACAGTATCGATGGCTTTATCAATTTGCTGGCAAGGCATGGCGAACTAAATCCTGAACAAGATTTGTACGTGCAAACCATACGTAAGTCATCAGCACACTTGCTTGCCTTGGTTAACGATGTTTTGGACTTCTCTAAAATTGAAGCGGGCAAGTTAGTACTTGACCGTCATGAGTTTGACCTTTATGACACCATTTATGACGTGGTCGATATGCTTTCGCCGGTATCCGCAGAAAAAGGTCTGCGCATGGCGGTGCTGTTTTATAATGATGTACCGATGCGCATCAATGGCGACGCCCTGCGCCTCAAGCAAGTATTGACCAATATCGTCGGCAATGCGATTAAATTTACCGACAGTGGTGATGTGGTGGTGCGCGTCAGCTTAGATGATCATCGTGATAATTATCTCATGATCAGTGTGCAAGACAGCGGTAAGGGCATCTCTTTAGCCGATCAAAAGATGCTGTTCCAAAGCTTTAGCCAAGGTGACCCTTCAATCACTCGTCAGTATGGCGGCACAGGGTTGGGGCTCGTTATCTCCAAGCAATTAACGCGGCTGATGGGCGGTGATATTGGCTTTCATGATAACGCTCAAGAGAATATTGCCAATCAGGGCGCAACGTTTTGGTTTCGGATGCCAGCACATGTCGATGTATTGGAAGCTGCTACAGGACAGACGATTGAGCTACCAGTCTTGGCTCCATTGGCGAGTGAGACCGATGAGTTTAATGTATTGGTATGGATCAATCATACCGCCTCTATCCAAGTGCTCAAAGCCAGCTTGCAATATTTGCCGATTAAATTGACCCAAGCCAACTCATTACCAGGCGTGCTTGAGTCATTAAAAGAGCATGGTAATTATTGGGATTGGGTCATCGTCGATGATGATACCCAAGACGATATGATGGCATTACTCAAACAAATTCGTCTGCATTATCAAGGCAAGCTTGCGGTATTTGGTTATCAAGTTGCCGCCGACCAAGCATTATTAAATCGTTATCATGCCAATATCTTGTATGAGCCTTTAGACAAAAGACAGCTCTATGCCATGCTCGACACCCAAAATCGCAGTACCAAAAAAAGCGTGCAAGAACCGCGCTGGACAGGAGTGACGGTACTGGCAGTCGACGATCATCTGCCCAATTTGTTGGTGCTTGATGCATTGCTCAGTGAGCTTGGCATCCAAGTCATCACAGCGAGTAGTGGTTTTGACGCCATAGAAATTATCAGCAAACAACAAACCAAAAATATCAAAACCACGAAAAATGATAAGCAAAGTCTGTCGAATAAAACGCAAATCTCTAAAGCTGAAACGCGCGATGAGGTGAACAAGAAATCAAATAATACGCTTTATGAAGAGATGAATACCGACGATAAATTTGCTACTCAGGATAAAGGTCATATTGATCTAATATTCATGGATATTCAAATGCCGCGTATGTCAGGACATGAAGCCGCAAGACAAATTCGCAATATTGAAAATGATGATAGCCGCATTCCAATCATTGCGTTGACTGCACATGGTTTGGCTGATGAGCGAGACAAACTGATCGCTAGTGGCATTAATGACTATGTGGGTAAACCCATTAGCCAGCCTCAGTTGTTACAAGTGCTGCAAAAATGGCTTGGACGCACAACGACAATGCCGCAGTTAACAGCGTTGCCTGATAGCAATCTGCACAGTACGGATGTGCACAATACTGATGTGCAGGTGATCGATTTATCAAAAGAGAACTCACACTCTACCGACTCACAAAATAGGGAGGCTGAAACGTATTCAACGTGGCCATCAGACTCTACAACCATTGCCTATCCTATGGTGAAAGGTGATGAAAATAACCGTCATAGCGGTTCTAATACAATCAATCAAAAAATAACGCGTCCTTTATCATTGAAGAAAATTCGTGATAATTACTTGCGAGACAGCCAACCACGCGAGGATTATAGACGCGAAACACCGCGTGACACCCAGCCACGCTATGAGAACTTGCGCTTACATAAACAAGGACAGTCGCCACTATTGAAGCCATCGAAAATACCGATAAATAGTGCTCATGATGGAGTGGCAACGCCTACAGATTCCCATACATATGCGCAAGGAACAAAGAGTTGGGACAGCAGTCACCACCATTTAAGCCATCACTCTTTGGGGGCTAACGAAAGTGATGGGTTTGCTATTTTAGATTGGCAAGACGCGTTGACCCGCTCAGCGAATAAGCCCGACTTGGCAGCCAAGCTTATCATTATGATGCTTGATACGATCAATGATGAAAAGCAAGCGCTAACGCAAGCGTGGGACGCCCGTGATCGCAGTATGCTAGCGCAAATTTCTCATCGCATCTTAGGCGGCAGTCGTTATACTGGTGTGCCGCAATTACGTCAGGCCAGTCAAGACTTAGAAGATAAATGCTTGTTGAATGTCCAACACATCACCCCTGCGCAGTTTGCCATGCTTGAGCCATATTATGCCGCATTAATAACAGCGTTAAATAACTTGCAGGCGCTGGATTTATCAGCCTATCCTCAGCTCAATTATCATCGTTTGAGTGAAAATGATATGACGTGGAAAATGATTTAGAAATGATGGTTTTATGATAGTAACGATGAATCGAATCGTTGCAGTCAGTTATTGATGAGGTAGCGTCGTAACAAGGCTGTTAATATTGTTGCCATCAGCTTTAGACATATCGGCATCATATTGAGATGCCATTTCTATTTTATTCATGAATAAGGATTGTTATGAACGCGATTGCCACTTACCAATATGAAACCTTACAAGTTAGTATGACTGACAATATACTCACGGTAACCTTGAATCGCCCACACAAAAAAAATGCCATGAGCTTTAAAGTGGTGAAAGAATTGATTGCCGTCGCAGAACGCATTGGTAAAGACAAAACGATACGTGCGGTGATTCTCAATGGTGCTGAAGGCACGTTTTGTGCGGGCATCGACTTGGGTGATTTGAATCATCCAAAAAATCAAGCGTTCGCCGTTTGGGAGCTGGTAAAGCCATGGCAGAGCTCATTCCAGCGTGTTTGTCTGGTATGGCGCGATGTGCCTGTACCGGTCATTGCTGTACTAGAAGGCTATTGTATCGGTGCAGGGCTTCAGTTAGCGCTGGCTTGCGATGTGCGCATCAGTCATCCAGATTGCAAACTGTCTATTATGGAAGCTAAGTGGGGGCTGGTACCAGACATGGGTTTGACGCAATCGGCGTTTGGCGTGGTACGTGAAGATGTGCTAAAAGAGCTTGCCATGAGTGCGCGTATCGTAACTGCCAGTGAGGGCAAAGCATTGGGTCTTGTCAGCCATTGCAATGAAGCGCCACTTGAGCAGGCGCAAAAGCTCGCTGCCGAATTTGCAGAGCGCTCTCCTGATGCGGTGTTGGCGAGTAAGCGTGTGGTCAATGCTATGTTCCAGCAGCCAGCCACTACTTTATATAAAGAAAAAGTATGGCAGCTTAAAATGATGCTCGGTCGTAATCGCAAGCTTGCGTTAAGAAAAGCCAAGCAAGCCAGTACGGCATTTGGCAAGCGCCAGTTCCGCTAAATATTTTTTACTAACTATACCGCTACGCTAACGCTTAGACCTATTTTGACAAATTATTGTGATTGTTTTTAGTTGTTATTGTTTGTTTTATTCACGTCATACCTCTATTGAAATGTGAGCGGATAGTACGATATATCACTATCCACTTGCGCCGCTGTATGCAAATGTGCACTAATGGTGGCAATGACCCTTGTTTTCAGTATTGAGTAAAGACTAAATATTAAAGACAATGGAAGCCTGAATAATATAATAACAATTACCAGAGTGTATTGAACCTTTATAACGATTCAATACACTCTATATAAAATGGTCTGAATATGTCTGCTCCAAAATCCTCTCTACCCAATCGACCCATTGCTTCTGAGCGCGTACGCTCTGCTGATTTGCCTGTTGCATGGATTATGATGCTTGGACTTATCGTGGCAGTGGGGCCATTGTCTATTGATATGTATCTGCCTGCATTACCATCAATGGCAGATGACTTTGGTGTATCCACAGCCTTTATGGCCAACTCTGTTCCTGCCTATTTTTTAGGCTTGGTATTTGGCCAGTTATTTTATGGACCATTTAGCGATCGTGTCGGTCGTGTTAAGCCTTTATATATCGGTATGACGCTATATGTCATCGCCTCCATTGTTTGTGCGACTACTAATAACGAGTATGTATTGTTTGTTGGACGGACGATGCAAGCGCTTGGTGCGTGTGTTGGCGCGGTGGTCACTCGTGCTGCGATTCGCGATCGATTGACTGCTAAGCAAACCGCAAAAGCCTTTTCTATTATGATTTTGGTGATGGGTTTAGCGCCGATATTAGCCCCATCGCTTGGTGCGCTATTTCTACAGTTTTTTAGCTGGCACTCTATTTTTTGGTTTTTGGCTGCTTTTGGCACGTTGAATTTATTACTCACAAAGTTTTTCTTCTTTGAAACGTTAACGGAAGAAAATCGTAATGTACGTCCCGCAAGAGAAGTACTGAGTCAATACTGGGACTTATTAAAAGACCCGACGTTCAATTATCCAGCGATTGGTGGCGGCCTGCTGATGGGGGCGATGTTTGTTTATATCAGTTCAGCCTCTGAGCTGATTATGGATACCTATGGGGTATCCGCAACCCACTTCGCTTGGCTATTTGGGATGAATGCTGCTGGTTTTGTGGGTTTGACTCAGCTGAATCAGTGGCTTACCAATCGCTTTCGTATTTTGAGCATTTTGCGCTTTGGTGCGATGATGCAGGTTATTTCTGCAGGCGTGCTATTTGTAATAGGTCTATTTTTGGGTACTGATGCTTGGCTTCCACTGGTGCTGGCTTGTATTTTCTTCTGTATCGCAGGCTTAGGTCTTACTCAGCCAAATGCTTCTGCTATTGCGCTGGCCTTTCAAAAACGCCGAGCGGGCATGGCAAGTGCGCTACAAGGATCGCTCATGTTTTCAGTCGGTATCTTTGGTGGATTATTATTAAACCTATTTCCAGTTAATCCTGTGCTCAAAATTGGTATTGCGATGTTCGCTTTGATGAGTCTTGGCTGTTTTTTAATTTGGCAGATAGATCGTAATTTAAATCTGGACGATGCGGAGTAAGCCAGAGACTTTATAATTCTTGCACTAGCATCTTAAAAGGCATTCTTACATTGATTATGTAAGGATGCTTTTTTTGTGCTTTTTATTTTATTTTTTGCCTAAAAATGCTCATAAAACAAGACCATATTACAAGTCTTCAGTCATAAAGGTAGACTTATGTACGCCATTAATATCCTTTATTTGCCATATATAACAAATTGTACGTAATAACTAAACATAATTATTGCAATCATAAAGTTAGGCAAGTATTATCAAACGTAACTTTCTGTAAGTAAGTATGTGAAGATATTACCTAACCTTGCTAGATTGTCATTAATTAATATGTACAACCACGTGAAGCTTTAAGGGTAAATTATGATGCAGTTATATCGAGTGTTACCAATTGTATTGAGTGTTGGCCTGTTTGGCTGCGGTAACTCTTCCACTCAAGAAAATGCCAATTCGACTGGTACGCCAGTAACAGAAAATAAAGATAATTTTGTCAGTAATTTGCCTGATACGGCACCAACATTAAAGGTCGCTATGACAGGTGATTTACCACCTTTCTCGTTTCAAGATGACTATGGCAATATGCAGGGCACGGACGTTGATTCCATTAGAGCTATCGGCGAGGAGCAAGGCTTTAAAGTCGAGTTTTATAAAGAAACTTGGCAAGATATGTTCGATAGTGTGGAGTCAGGAAAACGTGATTTAGCTATTTCTGGTATCTCTTATAAAGATGATCGTGCGGTAAGATATGGTCTATCAACGCCTTACTTTTTTAACCCAGCTACCATCATGTACTTGGAAGGTAAGTTTGATATCAAAGGCTTAAACGATATAAAGGGTCTAAAAACTGGTACGTTGGCAGGTTCTAAAGAAGAAGATACTCTAAAACAGATGGGTAGCTCGGTTGAGTTGGTTTCAAGATCTACTGCATTTTTGGCTTATCAGGACTTAGTACAAGGTAAGACTGATGTTTTCTTATACGACATGCCAGTGCTGCAGTACATCATAAAAGGTTATCCAGAACATAAAGTGAAGATTGTACCTTATGAAGCGGCAGACGCACCTTCAGCGCAACAAGTCGTATTAATGGCAAAAGAAAATACTCAGTTGATTAATACGGTTAATGAGGGTATTGCTAAACTGAAAGCAAAAGGGACATTTAAGGAAATTGAAGCGCGCTGGTTAGGTGAGGCTGTACCTGCATCTGCTGATAAGAGCAATTCTGATACTAATACTACGCAATTGAACTAAGGAATTCTGAAGATGGCAACCACTCCCAATGTTGACAATAAGCGCTATCAAGGTCTGATCATTTCAATTGCACTATTTTTATCGCTCATCGGTGCTTTGTTAGCCTTTACGTTCTATACCTCAAACTTATTAGAAAGAAATACCGCTTTAATTGACCAAACCAACCAAGTCGCTAATAGCGCGCAGGCGGTAATTAAAGATTTATTTGACTTAGATAATAGCTATGGCGAAGATACGAACTCTCCGCATATTCAGCGCGTTTTGGAGCGTTTGGAGGAAAATACGGCGTTGATTACCAGCTCTATTGCTGCTATTGAGCAAGGTGCAACGATCACTGACGTTGATGGTAAGACTTATGATCTGCCAAAGATTGACAGTAACGCACAAGTAAACATTACCGCGGCTAATGAGCAGTGGAAAGCGTTAGAGCCTAAGATTCAAGCATATCTCAAAGATGCTGATAATATTATGGTTTCCTCTGAAGATGATCTGACCCAAGCCGTTGAACAAGCCAAGACGTCAAGTCTATTGATTAACGATTCGTTAGACAATTTGACCAAAGATGTTTTCAATAGTGCCGAACGCCAAGCGACGACCATTCGTCTGATTCAGGTACTTGGTGTTGCCGCCATCTTTACCTACTTTCTAATCTTTGTATTCTTCTTTGTGCGTCGTTTACGTGAAACCGATGCTGAAGCGTTCGCTGCTCGTCGCGAGACGCAAGAGATTATGGAAACGGTAAATACGGGTCTATTCTTACTTGATAAAGACTTGAATATTGGTCAGCAGCATTCTCGCGCACTGAATGATATTATCGGTGAAGACAGATTGTCAGGAGAGAACTTTACCAACGTTTTACGTGGGCGTATTTCTGATAAAGATCTGAAAACCACACAGCAATTTATTGAGCAGCTTTACAATCCACGCGTCAAAGAAAAATTGGTAGATTCTCTCAATCCACTGCATAAAGTCATGCTACACAACAATGCTGGTGATAAAGCACAGAATAATCGCTTCTTAGACTTCAAGTTCTCACGTGTTTATGACAACAAAGACATTGCCCGTATTTTGGTCAACGTCAACGATGTATCAGATGCCGTATATTTAGAGCAGCGTCTAGAAAAAGAGCGTTCGCAAAACGACATGCAGATTGAGATGCTCACCACTATCTTGAATGTAAATCCTAAAATTATTAATGAGTTTATTGATAATACGCAGATGCACATTGAGAAAATGAACAATATCTTGAAAAATCCTGGTAGCTCACAATACGAGCTTGAGGGCAAACTAAAAGCCATTTACCGCGAAATGCATAGCTTAAAAGGTGAAGCTTCTGCGCTAAAACTGCATAGCTTTACCAAGATTGCCTCAGATGCGGAAGACAAACTGCACGCATTGCAAAACCAAGGTCAATTATCTGGTAACGATTTCTTGCCATTGGCCGTACATTTGGATGACTTATTAAGCCTATCAAATACCATCGCGACCTTGGGCGAGCGCATTAACCGTTCAGCACCAGCGACTGCACCAACTGCAAATGGGTTAGATGACAATATTGCTCAAAACAGTATGTCAAAAACGGTGGCGACTGACAGTCAGACATCAAATCCTTCAATCAGTAGCATGGATACTGATATTGGTCAGGATATTGACCTAGATAATGACGCAACTGATGATCATCTGTCTTTTTATAAAGCATTTGCAAAAGATATTGCCGCAAGACAAGGTAAGCAAGTAGAGCTAAAGAGTAATACGCTGATGCAAGCGGACATACCAGCGCATCTGGTAAAGCCGATTAAAGAGATTAGCATTCAGCTACTACGTAATGCCGTGGTGCATGGCATTGAAGCGCCAAGTGTTCGTCATTCGATTGGTAAGACTGCGGTTGGGACGATTGATTTAGAACTAAAAGACAACGGCTCAGATTTCATGCTGATGGTGCAAGATGATGGTCAAGGTATTGATTATGATAGCATTCGTGCCAAGTTAAGCAGTGATGGTCGTTTTAGTACAGAAGAAGCCAGTCAGCTCAGTCAAAGCGAGCTGCTCAAACAACTGTTTTCTTCTGGTTTCTCTACCAAAGAACACGCAGATGAAGATGGCGGACGAGGTGTCGGTCTTGATATCATTAAAGCAAAAGTAAAAGATTATGATGGCAAGCTTAACGTAAACAGCGAATTCGGTCAGATGACACGGTTTGTTATTACTTTACCAAAAGCTTAATTAGAAACAGCAGGTATATTGTCAAGGATGACAAGCACTTCATTAAAGGTAATAGATCAGTTATGCATAAGTTAATGATTGTTGATGATTCAAATATTATTAGAAATCGTATTCAGCGCGCGTACGATTCAGGGCAGTTTATGCTGGTTGCGACGGCAACCAGTGGTGTCCAAGCCATTGAAAAGTTCAATGTCCATCGTCCTGATGTAATCACCATGGACTTGACCATGCCACAAATGGATGGACTTGAGTGCATTGAGAAAATCATTGCGATTGACCCTGAAGTACGCATTTTAGTGGTGTCAGCACTGTCTGATAAAGCCACTGGCATTGAAGCATTGTCGTTGGGTGCCAGCGGATTTTTGTGCAAGCCTTTTTCAGAAGAAGAGCTTGTAGAGTCTTTGTATGAGCTAATGCAAGACTAAACCATTCAACGACTTAAGTAGATGTCATTATGAAAGAACAAAAGCTACAGATTTTTTTAAGTATTATTAGTAATTATTTTAATCAGTTTGGGGGCGAGGAGCTTGTCGCTGACACCCCATATCTGTTAGAGAACAAACAGCCAAAAGTCCATGATTATACGGGTGTGATCGGTATATCGGGTGGACAAAAAGGCGTGGTGTATTTTTCGGCAACCCGTCAGTTATTGTCCGCTATACTGGATAGCATGGGTGAAACGGATAAAAGCGATGAGAATTATATCGATTTGGCTGGTGAAGTGGCCAATACAATCGCTGGTAACGCGCGTAAAGAGTTTGGCTCAGAGTTCCATATTTCTGTGCCGTTTGTATTTAAAGGCTCTCCACAAAGTATTGTGTTGCCGAATGATGAGCGTTCTTTTATCATTCCTATCACTTGGAACTCGCAGATAGGCGAGATTGTGGTCTGTTTGCAGGATTAACGTTGCTGCCACCGCGTCATAAAGATGGATATTAATATATTATGGTTAAAGTAGAAAAATTGGGTGTGTTTCTGAGCTCAATCAATGCATTTTTTGCACAAATTGATGGCTCAGAAGTGTCCATTGATACCCCTTATTTAAATCATAACAAGAGTGCTGTTGGTTATGATTATAGCGGCGTTATCGAGATATCAGGGCCTCTTGAAGGCTGTGTGTATGTGAGTGCGCCAAGCGTGATGTTACGAGAGGTCATAAAAGTGATGGGCGAGCCTGACTCATCGATCACGATGATGAAAGATCTGCTCGGTGAGATGGCCAACACTATCTCTGGAAATGCTCGTACTGAGTTTGGCTCAGAGTTTATTATCTCGCCGCCGCATATTGTTGAGAGCGCACCAAGCGTGTCTTATTTGCCAAAAGATCGCCAAAGTTACGTCACGCCATTTACGTGGCGTGGATATAAAGCGGTCATTGGTATCTGTATCGCTTAATCTACAGCTGCTAATTTATTCAGTATAAAGAACGACGTTAATGCGTCGTTTTTTTATGCGTTATCATCCACTTAAACAGCATAATAGCGCTAGCAGTCGCTAAGCATTATATGATAAAATATAGCCCAGCTATTTTTATCACATCGTATTTTTACGTTCAAATGATAGCTCAATTTTTTAAACCAACCCATCAACCAATGACACACACATCATGGCAAAAAATTGCTGGGTGTTTGGCGACTTGATTAATTTGCAAAAAGTTAGTGCTGCCACAATAAGCATTAACCGTTAGCAGATGCGTGTCGCTAGATAGGCAGTTTTTGTGATGTGGAGGCATAACCCAACCAATAGGAATTTCACATGTCTACAAAGAATCCAACCAAAATCGAAATGCGCGACTTACTACAAGCCGGCGCTCACTTTGGTCACCAAACACGTTTTTGGAATCCAAAAATGGGACCATACATCTTTGGTGCCCGTAACAAGATTCACATCATCAACCTTGAGCACACAGTAAAAGCGTTTAACGAAGCATTGACTTACGTTAACGGCTTAGCTGCTAAGAAAAACAAAGTATTGTTCGTAGGTACTAAACGCGCAGCAAGCGGTATCATCGCTGAGCAAGCAGCACGCGCTGGCATGCCATACGTTGACCATCGCTGGTTAGGTGGTATGTTGACTAACTGGAAAACACTTCGCCAGTCAATCAACCGTCTAAAAGAGCTAGAAAAACAAGCAGAAGACGGTACTTTCGCCAAGCTTACTAAGCGTGAAGCGTTAGAGCGTACTCGTGATATGGAAAAACTTGAGCGTTCACTAGGCGGTATTAAAGATATGGGCGGCCTACCTGACGCAATCTTCGTTGTAGACGTAGATCATGAAGCGATTGCTATCAAAGAAGCTAAAAATCTAGGTATCCCAGTTATCGGTATCGTTGATACTAACTCTAGCCCAGATAACGTTGATTACATCATCCCAGCAAACGATGATGCTATCCGTGCTGTGACATTGTATGTGACTTCTATGGCTGATGCGATTATCGCTGGTAAAGAATACGCACAGACTCAAGCGGGCGGCAAAGCTGAGCAAGAAGCACCTGCTACTGAAGAAGCACCAGTTGAAGCCAAAGCAGAAGAAGCGGCGACTCCAGCAGAATAATTGGCTGACCCAAAAGGTTTAACTTTGTAAGGATAGCTTGATAGTCACACTATCTGCATCCATATAACGTTATTAACAGCGTATAAGCTCACACGTATAAGCTTACAATAGGCATGATGTAGTTTTACTCGTCATGCCTTATTGTTGATGGAACACTCGTCAATAAGCGAGTATTATCGCTTATATATGCCCTCGTGATGCACAATATCTGTCATTACAATGATGTCTGTTATCACGATCAACCATGAGTGCTTCCATTACTATAAGAGCGATATAGTACCAATAGATAGCAAAGATATATCTCATAGAAATTAAGCACTCCCATACATAATAAAAGGTAACTCTTATGTCAGAAGTAAAAGTATCTGCCAAAATGGTAAAAGAATTGCGTGACCGTACTGGTCTTGGCATGATGGAATGTAAAAAAGCGTTAGAAGAATCAAACGGCGATGTAGAAACTGCCATTGATAACCTACGTAAATCTGGTCAAGCCAAAGCAGCTAAAAAAGCTGGTAACATTGCAGCTGATGGCGCTATCATCATCGCTCAAGGCGACAACAAAGCATTCTTGTTAGAAGTAAACTGCCAAACTGACTTCGTTGCAAAAGACGAAAACTTTACGGCATTTGCAGAAGCAGTAGCGAACATTGCATTAGAAAACAATGTGACTGACGTAGCTGCTATTGCTGAATTGCCATATGGCAATGGTCAGACTGTTGAAGAAGCTCGTGTATCTTTGGTACAAAAAATCGGCGAAAACATCCAAGTACGCCGCGTTGAAGTATTAGAAGGTAGCAACCTTGCTTCATACCGTCATGGTCTACGTATCGGTGTTGTGGTATCTTTTGAAGGCGGCAATGCAGAGACTGGCAAAAACCTTGCCATGCATATCGCTGCGTTTAATCCAGTTGCGGTTGATGACGAAAGTGTCGATGCTGATTTATTAGCACGCGAAAAAGACATCATCGAAGCAAAAGCTCGTGAGTCTGGCAAGCCTGATAACATCGTTGAAAAAATGATCGAAGGTGGCCTACGTAAGTACCTAGAAGAAGTGACTTTACTACGTCAGCCATATGTTATGGACAACGAGAAGAAAGTTGGTGATGTACTAAAAGCTGAAGGCGTAAAAGTACTTGCTTTCAAACGTCTAGAAGTTGGTGAAGGCATTGAGAAAAAGCAAGAAGATTTCGCTGCTGAAGTTGCTGCAACACAAGCACTGGCTAACAAGTAATTTTTAAATTTTGCTAAGAAGAATGGTGAGTGCTAAACTTTTTGGTTTGGTACTCACCGATCAGCTTTATTGTTAATCTTGTATCGAACTCAAAAAATATGACAAGATAGATTATGAATGAATAGATAAAGCCTCTTAGCACAAAAAAAGCCCGTTAATTATATTAACGGGCTTTTTTACGTTTGGATTCAACGGTTCATACAGTCTTCATTCTAGCGTAATGCGTCATATGCTGAGTTGGCATAGCTGGCACTATTGCTATTACTGCTGGTGCCATAGCTGACGTTTTGTAAGCCGCTACTGAGACTAGGATTGGCGATTTGATTGCTAGCGTTCATGGTACTGCCTGATAGCCCTGAGTCGTTTTTGTACAAGCTATGGTAACGGCTCATGACATTTTTGACATAGTTACGGGTTTCTTTAAAAGGCGGGATGCCGTTATATTTATCAACGTTACCTTCACCCGCATTATAGCCCGCAACCGCAAATTCTACGTTGTTATTAAAACGCTTCATCAGCCATGCAATATATTTAGCAGAGCCTTCGATATTATCTGCAGGGTTCCAAGGATTGCTGACTTTAAAGCGTCGCGCAGTCGCTGGCATTAGCTGCATGAGACCTTGTGCGCCAACAGGTGAGCGTGCATTCGGGTTAAATGCGGATTCGCTATGCATCATTGCTTTTATAAGCCCAGGATCTACGCCATGACGCTGAGCTGAGGCGCGAATATAACTGTCGTATGAGTTGCGGCTTCCGCTACTGCTGGCAGAGCTACTACCGTAATTACTGCTGCTATTGTCACTACTACCGTCATACATTTTAGAATCTTTGTAGTAAGTGACTTTTACCTTTTTGGTGAATTTGTCAAAATTACCACTTGGATTGACGTTAGTGAGTAAGACTTGTCCGCCTTTGTCTTTGTAAATATACATATTACCTGCTTGAGCAGCAACAGATAGAGATAGGCTGGATAAGGCGACAGCGGTCAATAAAACAGGAGACAAGCAGCGAGTCACTAAGGTTGTAACATTTATCATAGGGTTATCACTTTTCATCGAGTAATAGCAAATTGCTTTGCCTATAGGCGCGTCGTTCTGCGCATTTAAGCGGTTATCGTGCTGGTAGGATTTTATCGCTGTAAACGATATAGCACCCTAGCAAAAACCACGTCTAACTAGAAACCACTCGCATCGGATACAAAAAATAATAGTTGCTTACTATAACATATAATAACTTTTCGACGCATACGATTATCAGTACAAAGTATAAAAGTCATTTTTAATTTGTAAAAAAATCAACACACTACCGTTTTTGAGTACGTTGATTGAGTATCGGCTTTATTGTTTTTAGGCGTATGTGGTACGTGAATATTCTTGCTGTGGCAATGAACGAATCGTGAGAAATAAAAGCTGTTTGGAGCACTGGAAAGTGATTTGAACAGGGTTATATAGAAAGTGCGCTGATAAAAATAGGCACCCAAATGGCGGTGACCAGCCCGTTTACTGCCAGTCCAAATGCCGCATAACGCCCAGCAGTGTGGCTAATTTGCCATGCTTCGACGGTACCAAAAGCATGTGCTGCCAATCCAAGTGCTAAGCCCTTGGCACGGTCATCATCTATACCGCGAAATAAAAAGCGCGCCAAAGTACCACCGATAAGCCCTGAGACAATAATAATTAAGTTCGCCATGGCTAGTGGTGCTTTAATTAGATCTGCGACACTCAGACCGATGGGTGTGGTTACTGAACGCGTTGCGAAAGCGAGTATGGTGTCGTGACTTAATGAAAATAAATAAGCCAATGACATCGGTAGCAATGCACCAACCACGCTTGCAAGGATAACTATGAGAGTAAGCTTTTTGACTGGCAGACCTTTAAAGTTCATTGCTGCTAATGGTACTGCCAACAGTACGGTGACATATCCCAATAAGTGATCAAATACAGGCTTGGCAACATCGTAATAATCGTTGTAATCCCATTGTAGGATAAACAAAAATAAGAGAACAAGCGCCAACGCCGTAATCACCATCGGCAGCCATGAGAGCTTACGTGCCAATACACGAGCAGTCACATGGGCGATTAGCGTTAATAATATCGCCGCAAAGGTTGCCACAAACACGTTATCAAAAGTCATTGCATTTCCTTGTTCATGCAGCTCATAGCTGTCCTTTGTGCTCTTCAACGGTGGTGCTATCGATGCTAACATCGTGATTGAGCGAACGGTTGGCAAGTATGGCAAGTCCCCAAAGCGGTATGAGTGTGCTAATAATCATCGTCAGCATAACGCCCCAAAGCTCATCACCTAAAGCGAATAGCAGTAAACCTGCACCTGCAGACACGGGCAAAAAAGCAAAACCGCTATCCACCAATAAAGTATTACTGGCTTGGGTGAGCCAACTGGGCAACCCTTTAAGTAATCGCCATGTCATCAAAATAAAAAACATGGCGACCAATCCAACGATGTTGGCAGCCTTTTCTATTCCTGCTAATTGACAGATGATAACGGCTGATTCACGAACCACGATGACCATCGTGAGTGTCAGGATTAATGCAAGCCATAGCGGCAAATGGGCGGAGTGAGTAGATTTCATAAGAAATACTGGCCGATTTAGAAAGAGATAGGATAGTAGCAACAAAATAGGTAACCACATTCTAATGAGTGTGTTCTATCTATCAATGATATGAATATTGGTTGAACCTATAGCCGATGATTATATAGAGAGTAGGCAAACTAATAAAGCTTATAGCATATCGTCAGTGCGATTATAAATAGCAACAGCGTTAAGCTCGCTTAATATAATGAATGTATCATTTGCGCCAGGCTACCTTGTGCTCACTTTAAACGACGTCAACTATGGTAGCGCGTTTTCGTGATCGGGTAACCTATAAAATTTAATGCTATGTGCCAAAAAAAAGGATGATATCAATGAATATCATCCTTTTGTCTTTTATAAAGCTATTTTACAGATTCAGTCATTTATATTTTTGAGTCAGGAGTTTCCGCTTCTACTGCTAATTCCTCTGACTTAGCGGCTTCAGAATTCAGCGCATCAAACTCATCAAACGCTTTTTCTTCTGCTTCGGTCATCGTCGGCTCTTCAACCTCGTCAGGCTTTTCGAAGTCTTCAAGTACTGGCATCAATAATGTGGCTTGTGCTAATGGCAGTACATCTAAAGGCTCTAAATTGGCCTGACCCAATAGTTGTCTTAGCGTATCGCTTGGCAAGCGAATCGTTAAACACTCATGCCCGCTGTCATCGTAGCTCTCTTCCTGAATAACACCCAGCTCATATAAGGCGTTTTTTAACTGACCTGCATGATAAGGTAAGGTCAACTCAAAGGTGGTGAGTGTACCAGTCAGTAACTGCTGGACGGCTAACGACAACGCTTCCATACCTAGATTTTCTCTAGAAGAAACATAGACACGATTGGGTTGTCCTTCGCTAGCATAACCAATATGTGCAGGTTCATCTGTCAAATCAATCTTGTTGTACACATTGAGCACTGGTACATCATTATCAATCTCCGCTAATACGTCTTTGACCGCTTGAATTTGCTCATGCATATCTTCACTAGAAGAATCGATGACGTGTAGCAATAAATCTGCTTCCAAGGTTTCTTCTAATGTTGCATGAAAGGATTCGACCAACTCATGCGGGAGATGACGGACAAAACCTACCGTATCGACCAAAACAACACGACCAACACCCTGCCAGTCTAAACGGCGTAAAGTAGGATCTAGTGTGGCAAATAATTTATCCGCTGCATAGATATTTTCGTCGACCAAGCGGTTAAATAGCGTAGATTTTCCCGCATTGGTATAACCGACAAGCGAAATCGTCGGCACATCTGATTTTTGGCGGCGGGCTCGACCTTGCGCACGTGTCTGTCTGACTTTCTCGATTCTGCTTTTAAGCTGATTCACGCGCACTTGTAGCAAGCGACGATCAGTCTCTAACTGGGTTTCACCAGGTCCACGTAGACCAATACCGCCTTTTTGACGCTCCAAATGCGTCCAACCTCGTACCAAACGCGTCGATAAATGGTTGAGCTGCGCCAGCTCTACTTGTAGCTTGCCTTCATAAGTACGGGCACGCTGCGCGAAAATGTCCAATATCAAACCCGTACGATCCAGTACGCGACATTTAACCAAGGCTTCAATATTACGCTCTTGTGATGGCGATAAGCTATGGTTAAATAAGACGATATCCGCATCATGTTCGCGTACCAATTCTGCTATTTCTTCTGCTTTACCGCTACCAACGAAGTATCTGGCATCGGGTCTTTGGCGTGAGCCTGTAACTAAAGCCAAACGATCAGCCCCTGCTGAGTCTGCTAACAGCTCAAATTCACCTAGATCATCAGGATCTTGAATTTGACGGATGTCTAAATGTACTATAATGGCGCGCTCGCCACCTTCGTGTCTTTCAAAATAATCCAAAGAGTATCACCTATTTAATAAAGTAAATATATCGCTATTATCCATTTAGCAAACGTCGATATAGCGTTCATATGACCATATATATGTGGTCTCATCAATTAATATTAAAGCGTTATAGCACAATTAACGATGGTTTTATGTTACAGCGTAAATGAAAGCCATAGGCAAATCAGTGAACGCAGCAGAACTGGTTGAATAAACAGCAACTCAGTGAACAAATCGTCACTGAATGAATAAATTTTGTTATACTCATGGCGCTTGTTTACGATATATAATCATAAGTTTTTAACCACGAGGGACACAGATGAGCCAATCTAAGTCAGGCTTCTCACTCAGACAACAGTTGGGGCGCGGCAAACAAATTGCTGGCATGACCACCACTATCGCTGGTGGATTGCGCGCCGCCCAACGTATTGGCGCATTTAAGCAGCCCCCACGCGAAAAATTGCCACGCTATATTCAAGCCTTTTGCCGCAAAATGGCAGGCTCTTTTGGCGTCAAGGTTGTGGCAGTCGAGCGGGTAGAGCAACACCACGGATTATGGGTATCCAATCATGTGTCATGGATGGATATCCCTGTGGTGGGTACACTGAGTCCTGCTTTTTTCTTATCCAAAGCCGAAATCGGTGAATGGCCTGTATTTGGTAAGCTGGCTCATGCAGCAGGCACGGTATTTATCGAGCGTGGTTCCGGTGATGCAGGGTCGGTCGCTGCACAAATTGCCAGCTTTTTGACCAAAGGTTTCTCAGTTATATTCTTCCCTGAGGCAACCACCACTGATGGCAAAAAAATCAAACGTATTCATGGCACGTTGCTACAAGCTGCGATAGATGCTGACGTGCCCGTACGCCCGCTGGTAATTGCTTACGTCAATAAAGACGGTACGTTAAGTGAAGAGTTGCCTTACTATGGCAAGCTTACGATGAAAGAGAGCCTAAAAAAGGTACTCGATACTAAAGATGTGACCGCCTATGTATTGCCACTTGAGCCAATAGATCCTAAAGGGTTGAGCAAAAGTGAATTGACGGACTTGTTACAAGCCCGTATGCAAGAAGGTTTGGCCGAATTACATTCGCGAGTCTTAACGAAAGTCGCTAAAATATAAAGCGGTGACAGCTTAATAGTTTCGAATATTTAACACGCTCTAATAAAAAAGGCGCAAATCGCTCAGTTCATAACTGCGATTTGCGCCTTTTTTTGTCGATTATAAATACGACAGCCTCAATGCGCCAAAGTCTGGTTCTCATCAGACCATGGTGTCACCTCAAGCTAAAATTAGGGTGATGGATTGGGATGCTGGGTATGCACCGCTTCAATCGCTTCTAATATTTCTGAGCTTAAGGTTAAGTGTATACTATCGATGTTGGATTTTAGCTGCTCGATCGTAGTAGCGCCAATAATGTTACTGGTGACAAATGAGCGTGAGTTGACGAAAGCTAGTGCCATCTGTGCCATATCTAAACCTGCGTCTTCTGCTATTTTGGCGTATTGAGTAGTGGCTGATAGCGCTTCTTCATTGGTATAGCGCGCAAAGCGATCATACATCGTCAGACGCGCACCCGCTGGACGTTTGCCATCGAGATATTTACCAGATAAGACACCAAAGCCAAGCGGTGAATAAGCCAATAGACCTACATTTTCACGGTGCGTAATCTCGGCCATAGCGACTTCATATAAGCGATTTAGCAAACTATAAGGATTTTGCACCGTGATAGGAGAGATCAAACCATTTTTATCCGCCTCCCATAGATAGCGCATCAGTCCCCAAGCGGTATCGTTCGATAGTCCATAAGCGCGAATACGCCCTTTTTTAATCTCATCATTTAACGCTTGAATGGTCTCTAGAAATGGCGTCAAATCATCTAATGGTTGCGATGCCATCTCTTCGGTATAGCCAAGCTGACTAAAAAAATTCGCCTGACGTTCAGGCCAATGGAGCTGATAAATATCAATATAATCGGTCTGCAAACGCTGAAGATTGCCATCGATGGCGCTGCTAATATGTTCGGCATTAAAACGCGTTTGCCCATCACGCAAAAAATCCATCGGCGATATTTTGCTAGCAAGAATGACTTTATCGCGCTGTTTGGTTTTATTAAACCATGTACCCATAAAGCGTTCAGTATCGCCTTGCTTGTCCTTATCCGGCGGCGATGGATACATTTCCGCCGTATCCCAAAAATTCACCCCTTCGCTTAGCGCCATGTCCATTTGTTCATGTGCTTGGGTCTCGGTATTTTGCTGTCCCCATGTCATCGTGCCTAAACAAATCTTAGAAACTTTTTCATTGAGTTGTGGCAACATTTGATATTGCATATGAATGTCCTTTGTAAATGTATTTTTATAGCTGACAGTTTTTCAAGCGATTACATGAGCTTTATACCAGTGACACCAGGCGGGGTAACCTTAAAGATTTTTACTTTAAATAACAGGGATTGTCCGGCAAGGGGATGGTTAAAATCCACTTCGACTTGATCGTCATCGAGTGCACTAATCGTACCCGGCAGCGTGTTTTTGCCTTTGTCTTCGAACTCTACCATCATGCCGATTTCTGGACTATCAGCGATTAACGCAAACTGAGTACGGCTGAAATGTTGAATGTTGTCAGGATTCCAATCGCCAAATGCCTGCTCCGGCTCAAGGTGAGCAGAGCGCGTGTCACCTGCGCGCAGGTTCATTAATACCTGCTCAAAGCCAGGTAACAAACTTTCATCACCAATGGTGAGCGTCACAGGCGCATCACGGCTAAAGGTAGAATCAATCATCGTACCGTTCTCTAGTGATACTTCAAAGTGCAGCTTTACAAGGCTGCCAAAAGTGATACGGGTGTCTTCATTGGGATTGATAAATTGTGAGTCGGTCATAGTCAACAGCCATTTATTACGGGATTAGGAATTGGTTTGGCAAATAATATAAGAAATGATAAGCCATCTTGGAGAGTATGTAAGCGTAAATAGTGTAACGCAAATAGTGTAATATATTTGGCAATTCTAAAAGCAGGCAGGGGGTTTTATGGTAAATAAGCAACAAGGTCACATTAAAAAGTGGCAAGACGACAAAGGCTTTGGTTTTATCGAAACACAGAATGGTGATTCAATATTTTTTCATATCAATGAGTTTAAAGCGCGCCGTCGCCCTGAGGTCGGTGAGCCAGTTGTTTTTACGTTTGGGCAAGACAATCAAGGGCGTATGCAAGCAAAAGATGTACAAGAACTTAGCTTTGTGCAGCAAAAAATGTCACAAAAGAATCAGAAAATCCGTCAGCGTAATCACAAACGTAGCATGCAAGCAGACTTTGAAGCGGGACAAAAGAAACGTTTGTTCCTTGGTGTGGGCTTTTATGGCGTATTAATCTTGTTGGCCGCCATGAACAAGCTCAGCTGGCTGGTTGTGGGTTGGTATGTGGCCTTGGGTCTCATTACTTATATGATGTATGCCAAGGACAAAGCCGCTGCTCAGAATAATGATTGGCGCACACCTGAATCAACCTTGCATCTGCTAAGTGCGCTGGGCGGTTGGGTGGGCGCGATGGTTGCGCAGACGTATCTACGCCACAAGTCGCAAAAGCCTGAATTTCGAGTGGTGTATTATTTGACTGTTCTCATCAATATGGCGGGGTTATTGTTTATATTAACAGGGGGAGGCTTAGCATTTTTGCAAGGATTACTTGATTCTTTGGTATAAAAGCACTGTTTTATTTATCATAGTGAGCGGTGTAGTTTTGATATTTAATGCTTAAGTCTAAAATAAACAGCTGATGAAACATCAAAGTTTTATATCTTGAGTGGCTGGTTGCCGTGCATTGGTATTTTGTGCGAGTATGACGAATCGTACGCAATGAGCACGATTTTTCAGAATAAACCTTAAATGGATTTCATTAATAATAAAAGGCGAACGTAAGTGATTACTTTATACAAATATAGCCATCCAAGTCGCGCTGAAACGGTCATTTGGGCATTACAGGAGCTGGGCTTAGAATATGAGACCAAAGAAATAGATGGTAAAAAAGGGGAGCAGCGAAGTCCTGAGTTTTTAGCCGTTAACCCCTTTGGTAAAATCCCTACCATCACACATGAAGGCAAACACTTTACTGAGTCGTTGGCTATTATTGAATATCTCAATGAGTTACACCCTGACAAACCTTTGACACCAAACACAGCAGATGAGAACTTCGCTGAGAAAAACTATAAACTTCGTCAAGTGATTTCATTTGGCATGATCGAAATTGAGAGTTATCTATGGATACTCACCAAAATCAAGGTATTAGACAATTATGAAAACTGGCCTGAGGGCACCGCTAACAACTGCATGAAGTGTATCCAAAAAGCCCTACCAATTGCTTATGCTTGGGTAGATGAGCAGGAGTATATAGCGGGGGACAGCTTTACGCTGGCAGACATTTATTATCAGCATTTGTTTTCATGGTTAAAAATGTTGGGCGTTGAGTTGCCTGAGCAGGTTCAAGATTATCTTAAAAAATTATCGAAGCGTGAGAAATTTCCTAAGAGATAATTAATCATGAATGTAAGCTGTTGAGAGTGGCGTATAAGCGCAATACTCTATGCCAATAGCCTTTATCAGAAAAAATGATAAATAAAAAAGGTGGGTTACGACTGCGTAACCCACCTTTTTTATTTATAAATCTAACTGTATTAATGCGATTTAAAATTATGACCGCGGCATTTCACGCTTTTTTTCTAAAAACAGCATGTCAATGACAATCAACGCCACACCGATACTAATGCCCATATCTGCAATATTAAAGATAGGGTAATGCCAGACATCAGCGTTGTGTACATGGATAAAGTCGATGACGTGACCATGTAGTAAGCGGTCAATGAGATTGCCAACCGCACCGCCGAGCACTAGCGCTAGACCTGTCGATAGTAGCTTGGCTTGGCGCGGGGCTTTTATCAGGTAGCCAATTAAAAATAGCGACATTATCAATGCCAATCCCGAAAAAAACCACTTCTGCCAACCACCGGCATCTGCCAAAAAGCTAAATGCCGCGCCATAATTGTATGCCAGTGTCCAATTCAGAAAAGGCTCAATCACAGGCACTGGCTCATGAAAAGTCAGCTTAGTTTCAGCCAGCCACTTCGTCCATTGATCGATGATTAGCACGACCAACGATAGGAGATACCACATAAACGCACGACGGCCATTCGCAATCATTTTTGGCGTCTTATTCAGACGACTTTTCGGTGTCGTTGAGCTGCCTGTGGTTGCATGAGCTGGTTCAGGTGATTTATCGACTTCACCATATGGCGGCTTGTTGTCTGATGATTCTGTTGAGTTAGACGTATGGTTAGGCATAGTGGCGCACCTCACCATCACCGCTGACGTTAGTCACGCAGCGTGCGCATAATTCTGGATGTGCACTATCGGTACCGATATCATCACGGATATGCCAGCAGCGTACGCACTTGGTGCCAGTTGCGGCGCTCACATTGACCACTAAGTCTACTGATTCATCCGTGCTGGCGTCAGTTTGCTCATCTGTGCTTGTTTTATCGGCAGGAGCGTCGCTCATAGGTTTCAAAGTTGCGCTACTAGTGATTAGTACAAAGCGCAGCTCTTCACCCAGCTTGGCCAAGCTTTCATGCATTGCACCGTCAGCATACAGATTAACATCGGCAGACAAGTTAGCGTTGATGATTTTTTCGCCACGTGCCGTTTCGATATGTTTATTGACCATATCCTTTGCAAGCATGATACGTTGCCAGTCATCGTTGCTGATCGCGCTTAGCTCAAATTCTGGAAATTTATACCATTCTTCAGTAAATACATAACTGTCAGCGCCATGCAATACTTCCCACGCCTCTTGCGCGGTGAATGACAAGATCGGTGTGATCCAGCGAATCAGCGCATGAGTGATATGGTAGATAGCTGTCTGCGCAGAGCGACGAGGCTGTCCATCAGTCTGAGTCGTATATTGACGATCTTTGATAATATCTAAATAGAAACTGCCCAAATCTTGCGAACAGAACGCAGTAATATGCTGGGTGACTTGGTGAAAATCCATCGCATCATAAGCACTGATGATTTGTGCTTGCACGGTTTGCGCGCGCTCAATGATGAATTTATCAAGGCTGACCAGCTCATTGATATCGACGCTGTTGGTCGCAGGATCAAAGTCATCGGTATTGGCAAGTAAGAAACGCAGGGTGTTACGAATACGGCGATACATATCGATCGCACCTTTAAAGACCGTTTTGCCCGCGCTCATCTCATAACGATAGTCGCTTGAGGCAATCCACAAACGCAGCATGTCCGCGCCTGTTTTATTGATCTCTTCCTGCGGCGTGATGATATTGCCAAGTGACTTACTCATCTTGCGACCGTTTTCATCAACCACAAAACCATGCGTCAGTACTTGCTTAAATGGTGGGCGACCGTACATGGCTTCTGAGGTCAATAATGAAGTCTGGAACCAACCGCGATGCTGATCTGAACCTTCTAAATACATATCCGCAGGATTGGTCAATTCATCGCGCTGCTCAAGGACCGCAAAATGCGTCGTGCCAGAGTCAAACCAAACGTCTAAGGTATCGGTTGCTTTATCATAATCAGCCGCTTCGCTGCCTAAGAAGTCTTCACAGCTGGCATCAAACCAAGCTTCCACACCGCCTGCATCGATTTTTTGTGCAGCGACTTCCATCAGCTCAAGCGTGTTTGGATGCAGCTCGCCTGTTTCTTTATGGGTAAAGAAAGTAATCGGCACGCCCCATGTACGCTGACGTGAGATACACCAATCTGGTCGACCCGTCATCATGGCTTCGATACGATTTTGTCCCCATGCTGGTGTCCAGCTTACTGCTGGTATATCAGCAAGCGCACGCTCACGCAGACCTTGTGTTTCCATATTAATAAACCACTGCGGCGTCGCACGGAAAATAATCGGCGACTTATGACGCCAGCAATGCGGATAGCTGTGTTCAATCTTGGTATGGCTGATTAAATGACCGTTGTCATGCAGTGCAGCGATGATTTTTGGATTGGCTTTATAAATGTGCTCGCCTGCAAATACTGCGGCACTGTCTAGGTAGACGCCCGTTCCACTGACTGGATTTTCAACAGGTAAATTATATTTTAGACCAACGATATAATCGTCGAGACCGTGACCGGGTGCCGTGTGCACGAGGCCAGTACCGCTATCGGTAGTGACGTGATCGCCTAGGATTAATGGCACTTGGCGGTCTGCAATCAATGGGTGCTGGGCACGCAAGCCTTCAAGCTCGCGCCCAGATACGGTAGCTAACACACCCTGATTGCTAAGTTTGAGTTCCGTTAATGCCGTTTCAACCAAATCCGTGGCTAATAGCAAATTACCTTTTTCAGTCGCCACCACACTATAGTTGTGCTCAGGATGTACAGAGATGGCTTGGTTAGCAGGTAGCGTCCAAGGGGTCGTCGTCCAAATAACAGCGGCGATATTGCCTGCTACGTCAGCCAACGAGGCAACCTTATCGGTATCCAAAACATCGAAGCTCACATAGATAGCATCAGAGACTTTGTCTTGGTATTCCACTTCCGCCTCAGCCAGCGCAGAGCTACAGTCCAAGCACCAGTTGACTGGCTTCATACCGCGAGTGACATGACCATTGTCATAAATTTTGGCAAGGGCGCGTACGATGTTGGCTTCTTGGTGGAAGTTCATCGTTAGATATGGGTTGTCCCAATCGCCAAATACGCCTAGACGTTTAAAATCTGCCTTTTGCAATTCAATCTGGGTGCTCGCATACTCGCGGCATAGACCGCGGAACTCAGTCGCCGATACTTTTTGACCGACCTTGCCAACTTTGGCTTCGACCTTTTGCTCGATAGGCAGACCATGACAGTCCCAACCGGGGACATAAGGCGCATCAAAACCTGATAGCGTTTTTGACTTCACGATAATGTCTTTGAGTACTTTATTAACCGCGTGACCCAAGTGAATCTGACCATTGGCGTATGGAGGGCCATCATGCAAAATATATTTGGTCGCCCCAGCACGTGCCTGACGAATTTTGCCGTACACATCATCCGCTTCCCAAGCAGCAAGCCAATCTGGCTCGCGCTTGGCAAGGTTGGCACGCATTGCAAAGGGCGTATCGGCAAGGTTTAGCGTGTCTTTATAATCCTGGCTTGGCGTATCAGTACTTTTATCAGTCATAGAAGGTGTCTTTTTAGAAAATGGATTAAAAATCGATGTAAAATCAGATGTGACATTTAGGGTAATGCTTAGCTGGCTGCTTAACCGTTGATGATCGCTTTCTCACTTATAATATATCGCTGTGCATCAACGTCATAAATATGCTCACGTCAATAATAAATGCTATCGAGACGAATGCAACATAAAATATGCTTATGGATAATAAAATACCGTGATAGCAATAAACTAAAAAGAGGCAATGAGATTGGCAGCTATTATATGACAAAAAGGCTAGGGTAAAAAGAGCTGGTCAGTATTGTCCTTATTTTAGCCAAAACCAATCATTTATATGAGTTATGCATCACCTATTGAATCATACGGATGGCAAGTGCCATTGTCTATCGATTGGGCTCTAAATAATTGAACTCTAAACAGCAGGCTAAGCGTTAAAAAACTGATGATAACCATAAGCGCAATTTCAGCGACCATAAGGGTTGAATGCCCGTCAAACCTTGAGTCATCTCGCCATTCTTTAAGATGACATACGAAGGCGTCACTTGTCCTTGCCAATCAGCGAAGATGCTGCCTTCTTGATCATTTATCGTCGCAAAGCGATAGCTGTTTTCATTAAGGTAGTGATGCAGCTCTTGGTCAGTACCTGATTTAATGGCAATCGTAACGATTGGATAATCATTTGCGGCGGCAAGTTTGTCTATGGTCGGCGAGGTGATACTACAAATGGGACACCACGTGCCCCAAAAATACACCAGCGTTGGTTGTTCATTGCTCAGCGCCGCTAAGTCAACGACTTGCCCTTGATAATCGGTCAGTTGCAATTGCGGGTTGGCTGGCATGATAGGCTGTCGCCACCAATTAACAGCGGTATAAATAACAGCAAATACCAAGCCATATATGAGGAGATTTTTAGCGATAGACAACCCCTTTTGCTTGGGTGTTTTCTTTGGTTTTTTAATGGATTTTTCAGTATCAGTATCAGTATCAGTATCAGTGTCAGTCGTCATAATGGCTGCTTTTTTGCTATAGGTTTTGTATAAACGGCTTTGATAAGTGGTTGTTGATAGATAAAAATAAACGGCTGAAATGTCAGCCGTATTACTCATAAATTTTATTAAACCGTGTTCAGTGTTGGTATTTTAAAGTGACTGATTAAGGTTTTTGCGCACGGTTTTGTAATGGGTCACCGAGCAGGACACTACCAGAGTTTTCAAGGCGCTCATCATCGCTTAGCTTACTGGCTGATACTTTAGATTTTCTCTTCCATTTCAAACTATACAAGTCATCACGGCGATCAAGCAGATTATGTACCGAGCCTTCGTTACGGACATGAATAAGCTTGTCTAAGTTCACATCTGAAAAGAATACCATCTCAGTGTTGGCGGTGGTTTCTGCCATAATCGCATCATGCGGGAAAGCAAAATCTGATGGCGAGAAGATAGAGGACTGCGCATATTGAATATCGAGACTTTCAACCTGTGGTAAGTTACCAACCGAACCACAAATCATCACATAACATTCGTTTTCAATCGCACGTGCTTGGGCGCAGTGGCGCACGCGTAGATAGCCGTTTTGCGTGTCTGTCCAAAATGGCACGAACAAGATGTCCATGTCATCAAGTGCCATGAGGCGGGCAAGCTCAGGGAATTCAACGTCATAACAGACCAAAATACCAATACGACCGGCATCGGTATCAAACACCTTAACCTCGTCACCGCCTTCGATGACCCAAGCGCTACGCTCATGCGGGGTAATATGGATTTTGCGCTGCTCTTCGACCGTACCATCGCGGCGGCACAAGTAACTGACATTATATAACGTATCGTCCTCGTCCAAGTACGGCATAGAGCCTGTAATGACGTTGACGTTGTAGCTGACCGCTAAATGCGATATCTCATTTTTAAACCATTCGGTATAACCGGCTAAAAATCGAATAGCGACGTTTTGATCCGTCGATTCACACAGACCCATCAAAGGTGCGTTAAAGAACTCTGGTAAACAAGCAAAGTCAGAATTGTAATCAGCCATAATATCGACAAAGAACTCGACTTGCTGCAGCAGCTCTTCAGGTGACTCGACTTCACGCATTTGCCATTGGATACCACCAATACGCACCTCAGACTTACGAGTGTTTGGCTTATAATCTTGCGGCTCATAATAAATATTTGCCCACTCAAGTAGAGTAGCAAAACCTTTAGATTGTTTATCGTCAGGCAAATAAGCCGTTAAGATACGCTTGACGATAAAGCCATTTGAGAGTTGGAAAGACAATGCAGAATCATGAATTTCACGAGCCGCGACGGCTTCAATATATTCGCCAGGTGTGAGATCTTGATGGTTATGATAGTTCGGGATACGACCACCAGCCAAAATAGCTCGGAAGTTTAACTGGCGACACAGCTCTTTACGGGCATCATACAATCGACGTCCTAGGCGATAACCACGGTATTCAGGGTCGATCAGCGCATCTAAACCGTAAATGGCATCGCCTTCAGGGTTGTCTCTGATAATCTCTTTATGACCAATCAAGTCGTCGTAGGTGTGCGGGTTAGAAAACGTGGCATAATCAACACGCATAGATAACACGATGCCAATCAATTGATCATGATCAAATAAAGCGATCTGACCTTCAGGGAAGGCATCGATTAAGGTATTAATAGTGTTCTTTGACCATGCACCGCCCAAGTTGACATAGACACGATCCATTAATGCTTTTAATTGTGGATAGTCTTTTTTCTTGATTTCAGCGATGGTTAGATGAAAGTCGTCTAGTTTTTCTATTTTGCTCATAATGTTCCTGTTTTGGATCTTTATTAATTTTAGTGATATCAAATAGCATGCGTTGCCACAATTCGGTTGGCAATTTTTTGTGTAAAAAAAGTGATAAAAATATTCCAATCATAAAATATTATCGTTACAATCAATTATCACTGTATTTACAATAAGTTATGAAAATGATTTATCTTATGAATTCTGTCAGATTTGGCGTTACTGACCGTGTTTTTTGAACCTCATATCATTTTAAAGTAGCTATAAATTTAAATTAAAGTGACTATAAGTTGAAGTAACTATAAATTGAAGTGACTATAAAATTTTTCATAATGTTCACAAACAGTCGTTGGGGTTAAGACAAGCCAAGTGTTTGGTACAGATTCTAACCTGAGGATGTCAGTACAGATATTTTGTTAGCTTAACATTATTTTTAAATAGCATATCTTAGAATGCTTAATTTTGATCTATTTGGTTTTGGTCTATTTGTTTTGCTGGTTATCATAACAAGCTACTCAAGTAATGACAGTTTAACGTGGTAACTATTTGCTACGTTTTTGTGAGTCGCTGTCTTTTTTCATTGGGGCGTCGTTGTGTTTGTTTTGTTTAGCCGTATTTAATCGGTTTTTTAGGATTTTTTTATTATGCCCTCAAGTCACAACAATAGAGTCAGTAGCTGGGATGAGATAGAAGACTCAGCGCTGGTTCAATTGGTGTATGTTAGTAGTTTGACGCTTGTCTCACGTTTAAGCGCCTCTATATTTGATGAAGTAGAATGTCATGCGCGTAACTATAATCAACAGCATGGCATTACAGGTACTCTATGTTATGGTAGTGGTCATTTTTTGCAATGCATCGAAGGTGAGAAAGCGCACGTATTTGCCTTAAAGCAACGCATATTTGCGGATAAGCGCCATAAGAATACTGAAATATTGCTGTTACAGACGATAGAACATCGCCGTTTTGCGGATTGGCGTATGCGCTTATTATTTTTAGAGCGTTGGTTATGGTCACCAGCGAGCAAAAAGCAAGCCGCACAGTTATCGCTATATTTGCCATTTGCGCCGCATAATTGGTCGCCTGATCGTACCGAGAATTTTTTACAAATCATCAAAACCTTTGATACGCCGCCACATATTAAAGCGGCTGGTATTACCTATAATGCACTGGGCAACATGTTTCGTCATATCGCCGCCCCGCACCAAGCATTTTTAATCGTCCAAGGTGTTTTAAGTGTGTTATTAGTGGTAGCGCTAGTGTTGTTATTTTTATAAATAATCACTTTTATAAGACAAAAAAAGACGCTAAACCATCACGTTTAGCGTCTTTTCCATACTCGCTTATTTATTACTTTAATTATTAAATAAGCGCTTACATATCAAAAATCTTGCCACGGTTCATAATGTTATTTGGATCAAAGACTTTTTTTACCTCTCGTAAGTACTCAATCTCAGTCTCACTGCGGCTATATTGTAAATAAGGCTTTTTAGTCATACCGACGCCATGTTCAGCCGAAACCGAACCGCCATACTTTTGCACGGTTTCAAACACGTGTTTGTTGACGATTTGACACTCTGCAAAGAAATTGTCTTTACTCATGTTTTCAGGCTTTAAGATATTAAGATGCAAGTTGCCATCGCCAATATGACCGAACCAGCAAACCTCAAAGTCAGGGTAATTGCTGCTGACGATGTGATCAATCTCGGTGATAAACTCAGGGACATAGCTTATCAGTACGGATACATCGTTCTTATAAGGGGTAAATACTGAGATGGTCTCAGAAATGTATTCGCGCAATTTCCACAGCTCTTCAGCCTGTGCCAAGCTTTGGCTCATGACACCATCGACGACCCAACCTTGTTCCATACAATGCTCAAATATCGCCATGGCTTTATCCATGATCGGCTCGTACGGCGCTTCGAACTCTAATAGCGTATAGAACTTGGTGCGCGACTCAAATGGCTCTTGTACTTGACCGTGTGCCATCAATTTATCAATCGCCACATCATCAAAGAACTCAAAAGCGGTCAAATCAATCTCTGCTTGAAAGGCTGATAGCACATTCATGACATCATTAAAGCTGTCCATACCAAGTACCATGACATTTAAGTCTTGCGGCTGACGCTCAAGCTTGATTTGCGCGTGGGTGACAAGCCCAAGTGTGCCTTCGCTACCGATAAATAATTGGCGCAAATCATAACCCGTGGCGTTCTTGACGATACCGCGATTGAGCTGCAAGATATCGCCTTTACCAGTGACCACTGTCAGCCCCATGATCCATTGACGAGTCATGCCGTAGCGTATGACTTTGATACCACCTGCATTGGTGCCGATATTGCCACCGATTTGACTTGAGCCAGCTGAGGCAAAGTCGACAGGATAATAAAGGTCTTTCGATTCTGCGAATTGTTGCAACTGCTGCGTGATAACACCGGCTTCGACTTCAACTATTCGATCGGCTGGATAAAACTGTCCGATACGGTTCATCTTATCCATACTGACGACAATCTCGCCATTGGCGGCGACGGCGCCAGCTGACAAACCGGTACGACCGCCACTTGGCGTTAGCACCACATTGTGCTCATTAGCAAGCAATACGATGGCTTGTACTTGCTCAGTCGTCTTCGGAAAGATGATGGCAGCAGCAGCAGGGGCAAAATGCTTGGTCCAATCTTTGCCCCAATGCTCTAAGCTCTCAGGGTCGGTTTTGATTTGGCTGGCATCAAACTGATGAACATCCATCAAAGTGCTCAAAATAGTTTGAACAGCAGCTGTATGGGTTGCAGAGGTACTTTGGCTAGATAAAGAAGTCATGGTCAAATCTCGGTATAAACGTAAGCGCTATGCCTAAAGGGGATTATTATATCGCTAAATGGATATAAACATAGCCACATAGGTATGTTTATATAGTACGTATTTATATGATTATAAGTGAGCCAGTAAAGCAATGATAGAAAGATGTCATGCTGCGTGCTTATATGGCGGTAAATGGCAAAAAATAGTTTAATAAACGTCGAACAGCGTGATTTACTATAGCATAAAAATTTTTCAGGCTTGATAACCAATAATTCATCTAATCTGCTAACATCGCCGCCCAATTTTGTGTAAGATATCCAGACTGTTTTCGTTTCACCCACCCTATAGTTAAAGCATTGGTAAGTGGTTACGACGTTAACCTCATTTAATGTACTCAGTGTATGGTTTGCGCTTGGTTACTTTGTACCTACTTTAAACGGCTTCGACTACAGATTATCCCTCAGATAATTTTACAAGACAATTATAGGACAGTTCTCATATGGCGTTATCACTACAAAAAGACAAAATCCGGTTTTTATTGCTTGAAGGTCTACATGACAATGCTTTAAAAGTATTGGAAGGAGCTGGTTATCATAACATCGAGAATATCAGTCACGCATTAGATCAAGATGAGCTGATCGAAAAAATTAAAGACGCTCACTTTATCGGTATCCGTTCGCGTACGCAATTGACACGTGAAGTACTTGAGCACGCGCACAAGCTCATCGGTATTGGCTGCTTTTGTATCGGTACTAACCAAGTAGACTTAGACGCCGCTCGTGATTTGGGTATTCCCGTCTTTAACGCGCCATACTCAAACACCCGCTCGGTGGCTGAATTGGTATTGGCCGAAGCCATCATGCTATATCGCGGCATTCCTGAAAAGAACGCGACCGTACATCGTGGCGGTTGGGGCAAGTCTGCGACCAATTCACATGAAGTACGTGGTAAGACTATCGGTATCGTCGGTTATGGTTCTATCGGCTCGCAACTGTCTGTCTTAGCAGAAAGCTTTGGTATGAAAGTCATTTATCATGATGCTGTGACCAAATTGCCACTAGGTAATGCGGTACAAGTAGGTAGCTTAGAAGAGCTACTATCAACGGCTGACATCGTGACTTTGCATGTACCTGATGTACCAAGCACCCGCTACATGATGAAAGCTGAGCAGTTCGCGCATATGAAAGACGGCAGCTACTTTATCAATGCCGCTCGTGGTACTTGCGTAGAGATTGATGATTTAGCCGCTGTGCTTGAATCTGGTAAAATCTTGGGCGCAGCGATCGACGTATTCCCGAAAGAGCCAAAATCAGCTGATGAAGAGTTTGAATCACCACTGCGTAAATTTGATAACGTCATCTTGACGCCGCACATTGGTGGCTCAACCCAAGAAGCACAGGCTAATATCGGACTTGAAGTCGCTGATAAGTTTGTTAGATACTCTGACCAAGGTGACACAGCAACAGCCGTGAACTTCCCAGAAGTTTCTATTCCATTCAAAGAAAATTCGCATCGTCTGTTACATATTCATAGAAACGTGCCAGGCGTGCTATCTCAGATCAACCGTCTGTTTGCAGAAGCAGGAATTAACATCCTAGCACAGAGCCTAATGACAGAAGGCGATGTCGGTTATTTGGTCATGGATGTTGATTACAATGATTCAACTGCCGCGCTAGATCAGTTAAAAGACGTAGAAGAGACGATTCGCGTGCGTATTTTGTTTTAAATAATATTTGCATGCAAACATAATTTTTAGCATAGCAATAGCAGACCATCATTCAGATAGTCTGCTATTTTTTTGTCTTAAATCAAGCAATTGCAATGTTCAATCATGGCATTGATGCTTTTTATTTATAAGTAACCCAAATTATAGCGAATGTAAGTTTTACATTCACTATACTCATTTTTATATAAGTTAACATTATCTTAATTATAGGGTCTTATTAACAATATAAACTACACCAGTACATTAAGCCTATAATGATGAATATATTTTTAATGAACAACATGATTGATTATGTTTTTGAGGTAAATCACGGTTATTTTCTGCGGATAAGCATATTTAAAAATGGTAAATAGCTTGCTGAAGAAGGTAATTTATTTAACACATACAATTGACTGAATAGGATGATTCATGAAAAACAACTTACTCAAGGCAGCTGCATTTGGTAGCGTATTAGCTATGACTGCAACGGCTAGCCATGCTGCTGGTGATCAAGATAAATATCAATTATCTAGTCATATTTTAGATATTAGTACGGGCAAACCAGCACCAAACGTCAATGTAAAACTGATGATGCAAGAGAAAACTGGTAGCTGGAAATTGCTTAATGCGCAAAAGACTGATAATAATGGTCGTATCGGCAACTTCTTACCGAATCAAGACGGTGTTGAGCATGACGGTACTTATAAGTTGATTTTTGAGACGACTCCTTATTTCCGAAATCAAGGTCTAGAGTCTTTCTATCCATATGTTGAAGTCAATTTCAATATCGAAGGCGATAATCATTACCATGTGCCAATCACTTTATCTCCATACGGCTATAGCACTTACCGCGGTAGCTAAGCCATATTACGTACTAAGTAAGTCATAAGTTAGTACTAATAAAGCAGAAAAGGACGCCCCAATCAAATATTTGATTGGGGCGTCCTTTTTGCTTTTATCCATCTTAAACTTGTTCAGCGTTAGCTTTATTGGCTTCCTCTGCTTGGCGACGTGCTTCAATTTTAGCGGCTTTGCGTTTCTCAATCACATCAATCACATCGCTACCAATATGCGCTTCGCCACGTTTCTTTGCTAACTGCATTTGATGCTCACGTTCGCGAAATCTGGCTTTTTGCTCATCCGTTGCTTTATCAATACAATGCGGGCAAGACTCGCCTTTGATATAAGCAAGGCTTTGCATGTCATCGACAGTAATGGGCATACGGCAGGCGAAGCATTGCTCATAGTTTCCTTTTTCTAAGTTATGATTGACCGACACGCGGTTATCAAAAACGAAGCAATCGCCTTGCCACATAGAGTCGCTGGCTGGAATTTCTTCTAGATATTTTAAGATGCCGCCCTCTAAGTGATACACCTCTTCAAAGCCTTGCTCACGCATATAAGCAGTAGACTTCTCACAGCGTATACCACCAGTACAGAACATCGCGACTTTTTTATGTTTGGCTGGATCCATCTCTTTTGCGACGTATTCTGGGAACTCGCGGAACGTTTCGGTATTTGGATTGACGGCATTTTGGAACGTACCGATTTTAACTTCATAATCATTACGGGTGTCGATAAGAATGACGTCAGGGTCTGAGATTAACGCATTCCATTCGCTTGGTTTTACATAGCGTCCAACTGATTGCAATGGGTCGATATTTTCAACGCCCATGGTAACGATTTCTTTTTTGAGCTTCACTTTGGTACGATAAAAAGGCTGAGCATCGGTATAAGATTCTTTAAAGGTAAAGCTGCCAATCGCTTCGATACTGCGCAGATACTCAAGGACGTTATCAATACCTTGGCGTGTGCCAGAAATCGTACCATTAATGCCTTCATTAGCAATCAATAACGTGCCTTTGACATCATTATCGAGCATATTATTTAAAATTGGCTCGCGGTATTGCTCAAAGTCAGCAAAACGCGTGAACTTATATAGAGCGGCAACGACGATGTTATTGGTGACGCTATCGTAGGCTGGGGCTAATTTGTTGTCGGTGACAGTGCTGTTCTGGATATTGCTATCTGTATTGTGATCTTGAATGGTACTCATATTTTTCTCCTGCTGGCTAGGTCGCAAACCTAGTGCGTTGGGTTTAAGGTGCTTTTTAAAATTAACGGTTGAAATTAATTGGTAATGCTATAACAATAGCGCGATTGTGGAATTGGCTAATGCGCGCGTAGTGTAGCAAATTTTAGGGAAGTTTTGAATACTTTAATAGCGAATGGTATCGCTAAAGCAATGCCGACTCACTAAAGAAATCTTATCTGAGTGATTATCAATTTTAGGCATTTATCCGATGAGTAGAGCTTGCTATAGTAGACGTTTGCTCATCGTTTGGTTCTATTTATTTTATTATTAAGGCGCTCGTATGTCTTTGTTTCAATCTATCGTCATCGAAAAGTATGTCCGCGAACTTGATAGCACTCAGCTAGAGACGGCTTGGCAGACTTATAGCCATTGTTTTCTAGACCTATCAAAGCAGGACAACATCCGCCTAAGTAAAGAAAAAGATTATCAAGAGAGTTGTTTGTTGGGTTTCAGTAAAGTATTAATAAATTAGTACTCTACTGAAGTGTGTGTATAATTGATGCTTCAAATTTACTAGAAATACCATGTAGGAAACTATGGACAATAAAAGTGAACAAGAACTATTGGATATAATAGCCAAATATTTTCAAGAAAAGATATTCGACAATCATAGAATAAATGTGATCAAAACACATTCAAAGCTAAAGTCGTATAAGATAAATCCAATTCTTGTTAAGTATTTATCTAAGATTTTAGAAGATGATTTCACACCTCTTGGTATAGCTAAAGCCTTATATTATCCACGGGTTTTAGGAACTTCAATAAACACATCTTTCGGGACTCGTATTCAGAATATGTTTGTGGAATTAGATTTAGCCCAAGGTTCATTAATAAAAGGCATGGATATTGAGTTTGAAGATAAAGTTGATGGTCGGAAGAAATGGTGTCAATTAAAATCAGGACCAAATACCATAAATTCAGAGGATGTCAATCCACTTCTAGCTAAATTTACAACAGTAACAAATCTAGCTAGAACCAATGCCATAAATCTAAATAACTCAGATTTGATACTAGGTGTTTTATACGGCGATGAAAGCCAACTAAGCCAACACTATAAGGAAATTGATAAGCAGTTTCCTGTTGTTATTGGCAATGAGTTTTGGCATAGACTGACAGGGTACTCTGGATTTTACGAAAAGCTGGTTGGGAAATTGGATAATATGATTCTTAATATGTACTCACATGATTTCTTTAAACAAGGCTATATAGCATTGGCAAAAGAAATTGAAGAATCCTCACTGTTTGATTTCTCATAATAAGCATTTAAAAATTTCACTAAAGAGTATCCGACTTCCTTACCTAGATTGCAAGGGACGGCATTACCAATTTGTTTATATTGTTGAGAGGTTGAACCAATAAATTTCCAATCATCGGGGAAGGTTTGGATGCGTGCGTACTCTCTCACTGTAAACGGACGAGTTTCATCAGGATGACAACGTTCAGTTTGTTTCTGAGCAGGGCTACAAGTCAGAGTAAGGCTAGGCTCATCCCATCCTATCCGTCTAGCCATTCCAGTTTTACCGCCACCTAAATAAAAGCTTTTACCCATATATTCCTTTTGAATATCAAGAGGTAAATCCCGCCAATAGCCTTTAGGTGGTACTAAGTCAATAACTTCTTTTTTATGTATGGGGTATTTTGCACCATCTGATTTCGGAACGTCTGTTTGATATAGCATCCCTTTTTTTAGAGCATCTCTCAAATTATAAACTCTATTTGATGGTTTGGGGTATTGATAATTTATATCAATGTCTTTACGTATACCAATAATAAATAAGCGTTCTCGCTTTTGAGGTACATTATAGTGAATAGCTTTTAATACCTGCACTGGAACAACTCGATATCCAATTTCATCAAGAACGGAAATCATACCTTCCAAAGTTTTACCCTTTTCATGCGACATTAAACCTCTGACATTTTCCCCAACACAAATCAATGGTCGAACCTCATTAACTGCTCGTGCAAAATCATAAAATAATGTACCACGTGTATCTTCAAGCCCAAGCTTTCTACCTGCATAGCTAAAAGCCTGACAAGGAAAACCACCTGTCACGATATCGACTTGGCCTTTGTATTCTGAAAAGTCGAACGACTTAATATCACCTTCTAGTACGTTCCAGTTAGGACGGTTGTGTCGTAACGTTTGACAAGCCCATTTATCTATTTCATTGAGTGCTACACATTGAATGCCAGACTGCTCAAGTCCTAAGGCGAGTCCACCACCACCTGCAAACAATTCAAGAACAGTATATTTTTTATGAGGTTTGACAAAGTTAATTATTGGATCGGTTAACAAAGTAGGCTGTAAAATAGCGTTGATATCCTTTTTTCTATAAACTCGATAATTACTTATGGGTTCGCGAAAGGCAGTTAACTTACCTTTATTATCCCATCTACGTAGAGTTTGTTTGCATTTTCCAAGAATAATGGAAGCTTCGGCAATAGTATAAAATTTTCTCATTGAAACATTATACATGGTTATACAATGGTTACATAATATCTAATGCATTAAATTATCTTTTTACTCTCTAGTGCTTTCATGCTATTTCCAAAAATTAGAGTAATGTGAGAAACTTGAGCACACACTACATATATTATGTTTAGCAATTTTGACTAAGCTAATTTTACTTTTTGGGCTTGGGGCTATACGATTATCTACTCATTGAGAATATAAGCCTTTAAATTCATGATTAGTCTACGTCAAAGAATGTATGGGTAATTCTCTATAAAAAAAAGTAAAATGTGAGCGAAACAGACAACAAAAAATCCAGCTCAAAGGCTGGATTTTTATTTTTAAAATAAAACTGTATGTTGCTAGATTTACTTACTCTGGAACCAAGTATCGGCTTTGCTACGAGCGCTAGCGATGTCTGAGCTTGATAAGTTCAATGCCAACTGGCCAATTTTACCGCGTGCTTTGTTACGGACTTTTTCATCAAGCATACCATCACGGGCAGCCAAATCGTACCATTTATAAGCATCGACTAGATTTTTTTGCTTTTCATCGAGCAATGCAAGGGTATAGCTGGCACGGTTATCGCCACGCATAGCGGCTTTTTCTAACCAAACTTTCGCTTGTTGCAAGTTAGGCTGCACACCTTCACCGCGCAAGTACATGATGGCAAGATTCAACTGAGCAGGGGCAACGCCTTGCTGAGCCGCTTTGGTATACCACTGAATAGCCTGTTGGGTATTCTTTGCAATGCCTTCGCCTTTCTGTAAGCGCTTGGCTAAATAAAACTGAGCGTGATCGTTACCTTGGGCAGCGCGGTTAGACAGTTCACTAACTGGCATTAGCTCAAAACGTGACGTATCAAGTGGCACGTTTGATATTAACTCAGCGTTTGCTAGACCTGCACAAGAAAATAAGGCAGTAAACAACGCAGCTTTTAATAATTTCATAGCAGCTCCAAAATTAGGCAGTTAATAAGCAAAAAAAGTTGCACCGCTAAAAGGGTTTAGACGGCGATAACAATTAGGTGAAATCTTGCGATACCAACTTACCCAATCATTAGCAATATAATTAATCGATGTGGTGTGGCAAATTCCTTTAATCGAACCGATAAACGGTCAGAATCAGGATGCGATTGACACTATTTTGCTAGCTTAACACCCAAACTTACGAAACTCAAATACTAATTACATGATTTAATGGGTATTCATACCTCGTTGTCCTCAATAAAATCATAGAGTTACTTAAGCGTAAGAATAAATTAATAAGTCATTAAGGTTAAAATTTGTATTTATGAGCCGTGTTACCGCTTTCAACCAATGCTAGGGCGTGTCTTCAATTCAATCGATTATCTTCTAAATGGGCAAAAATGGTTAAATTTTGCCAAACATCGTCAAATAGCTTAGCAATATCTCGATATTATTTGCGCTACTATCCTTATTTGACAGCAATTTATCTCATTTTTATCACCATTATTTAAAATAAAGATACGCCCTAAGTAGACAAACCTATTATTCGGGTTTTTGTTTGGTGACACGATAGATAGCGACGTCTGCCAATAAGTTGGGTGCTTGGCGTATCAATGCTTTCATAAGTGGCGTATGACCTTTTTCAGAATCGCTGACGGCAAAGCGGTTGACGATATGAATATCATGCTGTGCACAAAGCTGCTCAAAATCTTTAAACGTACACAGATGAATGTTTGGGGTGTTATACCACTCATAAGGCAATGCCTCTGAAACGGGCATCATACCTTTAAGCCCTAAATGAATGCGGTTTTGCCAATGGGCAAAATTGGGGAAGGTGATAACGGCTTCGCGAGCAACACGTAGCATGTCAAGTAAGAGCACATCAGGCGATTTCACCGCTTGCAGCGCCCGTGCCATGACGACGGTGTCGAAACTGTTATCAGCGAAACGTGCCAGACCATCATTCAGATCTTGCTCGATGATAGATAAGCCTTTGGCGATACCATCATTGATTTTTTCTTCGTCAATCTCAAGTCCGTAGCCAGTGACGCCGCGATTTTGTTGTAAATGCGCGAGTAGCTCACCATTGCCGCAGCCCAAGTCCAGTACATGCGAGTGCGGCGCAATCCAGCGCTCAGCCAATTGATGATCCATTCTCATGAGCGTACTCCTGATTTTTGCTGGCTGCTTTGATTTGTGCTTTGTGCTGGTTGTTTTGATTTGCTGTCGGTGATAAATGGCGCAGTCAAAAATCCTCGGACGGCACCCATATAACGGGGAATATCAAATAAGAAAGAATCATGACCATGCGGCGCATCGACATTGATATAGTTGACGGGTTTGCCAGTCGCCATTAGTGCATCGACAATCTCTTGTGAGCGCTCCGGTGCAAAGCGCCAATCCGTGGTAAATGAGACCACTAGGTATTGGCATTGCGTATGGGCAAAGGCGGCTTTGAGCGCAGACAGCTCTTGCTGACGATGCTGTTCACTCTCATCTATCGTTGCCACCGTATCTTCTAACGCAGGTTGCGTGCTTTGTTTACTAGATTCGACTGATGTGGTGATCGAGTCCTTAAGCTGTGCTGCTGATTCTGTCGAATCTGTTGCCATGGCTGATGGATATTCACGTGTTGGATCAAAATAATCTAAGGCTTTTGTCATGAGCAAATAAGTATTGGCATCGAAGTTTTCGCTAAAGCGCTCGCCTTGATAGCGTAAATAGCTCTCCACTTGGAACTCAACATCGTAGCCATACATAAATTTGCCAGACTTTAAATCACGACCAAATTTCGCCTTCATCGCGTCATCGGTTAAGTAAGTGATATGCCCAACCATCCGAGCCAATATTAGTCCGCGACGAGGGTAGGTGCCTGCTTGCAAATAGCGACCATCTTTAAAGTCAGGGTCAGACAATATAGACTGACGAGCAACCTCATTAAAGGCAATGTTTTGTGCTGAGAGCTTTGGCGTGCTGGCAATGACCACGCAGCGTTTTAATCGATTTGGATAATCAACTGACCATTGCAGCGCCTGCATACCACCCATTGAGCCACCAACAATGGCATGCCAAACGTCAATACCGAGGCGATCTGAGAGCATCGCTTGGGTTTTTACCCAGTCCTTAATAGTGACGAGCGGAAAGTCAGGACCATAAACTTGCGGTTCACTGGCTGGATTGTTTTTGTTTAAACTGTCTTTGTCTAAACTGTCTTTGTTTACATTATTCTGGTCTGAATCGATACTGTCAGGATTAATGGTCGTTGGACCGGTAGAGCCGAAACAGCTGCCGATGTTGTTGACACATACGACATAAAAACGATTGGTATCGATGGCTTTATTAGGGCCAATCATATTGTCCCACCAGCCAGCCTTTTTATCATCAGCACTATGAAAACCTGCCGCGTGATGACTGCCGGATAGGGCGTGGCAAATGAGTACCGCGTTTGATTTATCACTATTTAGCGTGCCATAAGTTTCGATGATTAAATCAAACGATGGCAAAGTACGATTACATTCTAACGTCAACGGCTCAGCGAAATGAAAAATCTGAGGCGTGATAATGCCGACTGAACCTACTGAGTCCATGGGATTAACTAAGCTCGCCGAATGAAGCGTATCTGTTGGGGACTGGTCACTGGTATTATTAGGGCGTGCGTTCAAAGCTACCTCGCAAGACAACAATCATCAATAAAATAAAAAGGGCAAACTGTCGATAGGCAGTGTTGCCAATACTGCTTTGCCGACACTGTTTTCTAAATGTTTTTCTTACAATGTGCTTGCCTATTGTATGGTGATGCGCGTAGGAGTACAACCGTCGAGCGAGTCTTTTGAGCATAGTCTTTTAAGCACAGTTTTTAGGGACGATGGGTGGTAGGCAGAGAAGGGTTGGGGTGAATCAATGATTGATGACTATCAATAAATAGCAACTAAGTATCAAATTGTATAAGGGTGCTTTTACCATGCGTTATTAATGGATAAAATGCTACACTAATAAAGCATTTAATCAATCATGACTTAATAATCTTTTATCGCATATTCTTCTTTAATTAACCTAATAATAAAATAGTGCTGCTATGAAACCTGAACTGCCTCCCCGTATTGCCGTCCTATTAGTGAACTTAGGTACGCCAGATGAGCCAACAGCGCCTGCCGTACGTCGTTACTTAAAACAGTTTTTGTCTGACCCCCGTGTCATCGAGATTCCGAAATTCTTGTGGGCGATTATTCTCAATTTATTTGTATTGCCAAGCCGCCCTAAACGTGTGGCAAAAGCCTATGCCAGTATTTGGGAAGGCGACTCACCGATTCGTAAGATACTAAAGAGCCAAGTGGAGCTATTGGAACCACGGCTTGCAAATAGTGCCGCGCCATTTCGGGTTTCTGTCCATCCGGCGATGAGCTATGGCAATCCTGGTTTGCCTGATGTGATGGATACCTTGCGCGGTGAAGGCGTTGATCACTTTGTTATCTTGCCATTATTTCCACAGTATTCTGCTTCCTCTGGTGGTGCTGTTTATGATGCACTGACTAAATGGACGCTCAAGCAGCGCAATTTGCCGAACTATACTATTGTCAAAGATTACTTTGCGCATCCGCTGTACATTCAAGCATTGGCTGATTCGATTCGCCGATTTCAAGCAGAGCATGGCAAGCCTGACAAGCTGATGTTTAGCTTCCATGGTATCCCACAGCCTTATGCTGATAAAGGTGATCCCTATCCTAAGCGTTGTAAATGTACCGCTGCACAAGTGGCTCAGGCGCTTGGTCTAAAGGATGACGAATGGATTATCAGTTTTCAGTCACGCTTTGGCAAGCAAGAATGGGTCAAGCCCTATACCGACGTGGTATTAGAAGAGTGGGGCAAGTCAGGTGTGCGCTCGGTACAAGTCATTAGTCCGGCTTTTTCTGCTGATTGTCTGGAAACGCTAGAAGAGCTGGCCATCGAAAATCGTGAAAACTTTCTCCACGCGGGTGGACAAGAATATCACTATATTCCCGCATTGAACTTGGATGAGGCGCACATTGATTTGCTCGAAGCGCTTAGTGCGCCATTGGTCAAAGGCTGGGCGGGAACGCTAGATGGTTGGGCTTGATTAATTGAATTTGTAAGTTATAAAAAAATACCGGACATCATGTTCGGTATTTTTTTGACTAAATGATTTTAATTTATAGTCAGCGAAAAGTAATATCGATACATCAGCAATACCGTCGCGTTTTTAGAATATTTTGACTATATTAAATTTAATGAAATAAAGTTGGGATTTTTTTCATCAATATGTAAAACTAAGGCAAAATTTTTACTTTATCCTTGAGGATTAAGATGTCCATCTCTAGCAGTTCGCCCCAACCCATATCTCTACAGAAGCCCAATAGCCTGCCACCAGATTTGCCTCCCACTGACCACTATGGTCAGCCTTTACCGCAGTTATTGGCAGAGCCTCGTACTTGTCAAGCAGGATGGGGCGTTAGTTGGCTGACGAAGGCTTACCTATTATTCAAAGACCAGCCATTATTATGGATAGGAATAGGCGTGGTCTATTTCGTTATATTAATGCTGGGTAGTATCATCCCGTTTGTTAGCTTCTTTTTCTCTTTTATTACTTTCGTCTTTATCGGTGGCATTATTATGGGGGCTCACGCGCAAGCGACAGGTCGGGAGCTTAGGTTTGATTATCTGTTTGCCGCCTTTAGTACCCATTTTGTACCGTTAGTCATTTTGTTTATGCTGTATCTGCTGGCTATATTTGCAGTCATTGTCCCTTTAGGTATTGTTTCTGCACTATTTGTTGGGCTAATGGGTGGTTTTGCTAATATAGCAAATGCTGATGGGTCTGTTAGTGGTCTGGTTATTATACTATTGCTGATTTTTCTGGTGGCGATGCTAGCGATGATTCCTATTATTATGGCCATTTGGTTTTCACCAGTGTTGGTGGTGTTACATAATATAAAACCGACCACAGCGATGAAAATGAGCCTAAGAGGCTGCATGAAAAATATCGCCCCATTTACTATATTTGGTCTGATTGGCCCGATAATAATGTTACTTGCGGTCATATTTACGTTGGGACTGGGTTTGTTGGTGCTACTCCCTATAGGGGTGATCACTTATTACACCAGTTACCGAGACGTTTGGACAGATCAGCCATTGTCAGCGATATAGTTGGTTGCTTAACAGACCCTGATATCAGAAATAATGTAAGCACAATAACAAAGCACGCCCGTTATATCGAGCGTGCTTTTTTATTGTGCCAAAGCTTTTTTATCATGAAAGAGCGTGGTTAAAAATCGTCATCATTGCTACGTTCCGCCGCGTCTCTATCAGCGATATCGATAATATCTGGATAATCGCTGTCATCCAAATTATCGTCCACTAATACTTCATCGATTCGCGATTCGTCTATATTTTGATGATGCATGGGTGTCAGCCCTTGAATCGCATCACTGCCGGCTTGCGAGTTGTCGAATCCTGCGCTATTGTCAATCACATCATCATTATCAATGGTATGCAACATAGGGTCAGCCAAATCAATTTCTTGGCTGTTATTATTGACGTCCGTATCACCTTCAATGTGATCCATGGCTTCTGGTAATGGGCTTTTTGAATGGTCCATCATGGTTTCCTTATTATCGATAGTTATTATTAATAGATATGACTGATTTTATTTATTAAGATTTATTTATTAAAAACATTGTGACGCGTTATGATGTTTGCCGATAGTAGTAAGGTGTCACAGGATGTTAAAAAAATGTAAGACAGTTAAATGTAAGACAGTTAAATGTAAGACAAGCACAGGATAGACATAAAAATAGGAAATATACGATGGTATCAAGTAGTAGGTTGTTCGTCACAATATCCTTAATCAGTGCCACAATAGGTTTGACGGCTTGTGAAGGTGTACCTTTTTCTGGTAGCAGCGCCCATAGCAGCTTGGATAATGCTGATTTAAAACAGCCGTTAATTATCGATGCCAAACTGCCAAAAGCCACGACAGCCATAGACTGCGCACAATTAACGCCGAAGCAAATAGTTAAGGTAAAAGGTCACAGCATACTCAGTGCAAGCTGTGATTTAACAGCCAAGTCGATACGCTTTGAGTTGAATGATTCGCACAGCTCTCTCGACTGTCAGGGCGCACTACTCAGTACTCGCGCTGATGATGCGTCAACGGCCAGCGCAATTATGATTAAGCCCAAAACAGATAGCGCTATCGAAGATATTACCGTTGCCAATTGTCATGTGGATGGCTATGGTCATGCGCTACATATTCGCCAATATAGCCAGCCCAACCAGCGTTATGCGCGCGGCTTGATAGACCCTGCTGCCAATCGTGCGCTTGCACCAAGCGATATTCGTGTGATTAATGTGAGTAGTCAAAACAGTATCAATAGTGGCATGTTCGTCGGTGATCATGTGCATGGCGTGAGCTTTGATAAAGTACGTATTCAAAATGCAGGCACCGTTGGGTTATATCTGGAATTTGGCAGTCGTGATAATGTGATTAAAAATTCAGTGTTTGTCGGTAATGGTTTCCGTACCTTTAAGCCCAATCGTGAGGCCATTGCCGTGGATTCGTCGAGCAATAACCGTATCGAAAACAATCAATTTATCCATAATGGGGCAGGCAGTATATTGCTGTATCGCAATTGCTTTGAGCATGCCGATGACAGTACGCGGGGCAATCATTTTAAGCGTACCGAGTCGAGCCGTGACAATATGATTCGTGGCAATACTTTTAACGACGAGCCAGTCGGGGTTTGGTTGGCGTCAAGACAGTCGCGTAATCTAAAAGGTTTTGAATGCGGTGCTTATTTACTGAAACAAACGTCATTTGCTAGCTATCATTTAGACAGTGCGAAAGCCAATCAAATTATCGATAATCGATTTGAGCAAGTCGAGCAGGGCATTATCGTAGAGGATGATGGCACGCTAATAGCTGGTAATCAATTCGCTGCTGATGTGAATTTACCGATTAGCGTTGGTTCTGAGATTCGAGAAGAAAGTGCGGCAGGGGCAATAAAAAATACCGTTATTAAAAACAATATTTTCATTGATAAGACTGCTGAGCAAGCCATAAAAATTCGTGAGGCAAGCAAAACGGCCACTCATATTGAGCAGCCGTAAATGTGGTTTTATATTAAATAAGCGTTACCGGTTAATAACAGTATAACGAATAGGTGATGTTGCTATTAAGCACCAACCTTGGTATTGACCCAGCGGATTACAGAATCTGGCGTGACTTGCGAGACTGCTTGAAAGAGTTTTGCTGGCATGCCCACAGAGTAATGCGTACTTTTGAGTTTACGATTGGGGCTGGTCGTCAATTTACACAATGTTTTGGCGACATCGTTGACCGTTAGATGGATGCCCAAGCGATCCATACTGGTCACTTCGATATCGGCAGTCATGTCAGATTTGACCCACAGCGGCATCACATCGATAACCTTGATACCCAATTTTTCGTACTCAATATTAAGGCCTTCTGTGAGACCTCGCACAAAAAACTTACTGGCCGCATAAGTCGCAACTTCGGGTTGACCATAGATAGCAGAAGCAGAGGACACATTGATAATTTTGCCGTCTTTGCTATCAGCCAGATAAGGCGCCAGTTTATGACAGCCAATCAAAACACCTTTACAGTTGACGTCAATTAAAGCCAATTGCTCATCCAAGTTGGTCGTTGGCAATGCGCCACTGACCAGCACCCCAGCATTATTAATGAGTGCATCAATACCACCGAAATGTTCAATCATTTTCTTGATAGCATGGTCCCACGAGGCAGGCTGGGTGACATCCAGTTGACCTATAATAATACGTTGTTGTTTGACGGCTTTCTTAAAAGATTTGTCTTTAATGGCGCTTTCAAGTGTCGCAGTATTGGTCGCAAATAACCCAATATGATGACCTTTTTCCGCCAGTTTTTTGGCGGTGGCCAAGCCGATACCACGTGATGCGCCTGTAATCAATATATTCATAATAAGAGACTTAATCGTTATTAATCATGAGTAAATCGAGGTCGTATATTAGGATGCTTATCCCTCGGACTTATTATTATAGTCATTCCACTATAATAATATTACTGCGTTAGCCTCGCTTGAAGTATTAAATATACATCTACACTCGGTTGCCTTGTACTATTTTTAAATTGAACCGACTATAGTATAACAAATTCGTCTAAATGTATTTTGCTAGAGAGTATAACTATTGATGTAGAGCGCATGGTAATTAATATAACGAGTAGTTATCACTGTTAGCAGAGACACTCTGCGTTAGTGTGAAGCCGTTTGACAATGCAGCTCGCTCGTCTCTTCTGCTTGACAGTCGTACTCGTCTAAGTTTAAGCACCACAAATAAATCAAGGCAATGCCATAAATAGCAGTCTCTGATAGCTCTTCTGTAATGACACCAAAAGCTTCGGGAATCATAATGGCGTTTTCGCCCATATATTCTAATAATGCCAAGGAAGCGACGCTAAAATACAAAGAAACGGGTACTTTTTTTAATATTGCCCAAAGATAACGCCATGAATAAGCCAATAAACCAACGATCAGCACATAAACGATGGTCAGGACGAGGTCTTCCCACCAGTCATAAGAATGGCTGAACAACACAAAGTCAGTGGGAACCAATAAGTCTGGTAGATAATTTAACTCACGACGTATCACAGCAAAGAATACTAGCACCGCTGCCAACCAAAAAGCTCGAATCTGTTTCAATGTATTTGTGGCAGAGCTCTGTAGTAAATACTGCACGCAACGTAGCAGACAGGCGAATAAAATAATAATGCCAGGGATTTCGATGATACCATCTGAACTCAAAATAAAAACCTCCTGATTTTTTAAAATAAAAAAAGTGAGCACAAAGGCTCACTTTAGAACGAAATTAATTTAATTACAGGTAACGCAATAAGCCGCTATTATAACGCCAATGTCAGCGCTATAACGTTATTTAATATAACTAATGAGTCATATGTCATTGTTAACAAAAGCAAACAAATGCTCTTTGTTGTGCGCATTGCTATTGGCTATGTATACCCATGAGGATATAACCAATTCAATAGATGGCAGGGTTAAAATAACGCTTCCATCCGCAATAATGCCGACGGATAGTGGTCCTTATTTGCTGTTTTATCATTATAATAATTTAGCTCTGTTTGTACATAAAGCCACTCTCGCCAGACAGGTTGGCGGTAGCTTATAGCAGGGCCATAGCTGTTTAATGTTGATTTATCACGATCAAAGTAACCGCCAGTAGAGACACCATAAGCCAACTGTTTTTCATTGCCCAAGTAGTGTACTTGTCTGAGGTCGTTGCTCCAGTCTGTGCTTTCTTCATTGTCTCGATTGCGATAACGGATGGCGGTGCGATTATTGATGAACCGGTCAGCATTTGTGCCATATTGTAGATTTAGCCCGCCTTTTGCATAGTGCTCACTATCGAGTCCATAACGATAGTAACTATCACTAGTGACAGTCCATTTTTTGTTGTCATACCAGTCTTTATCGACGCTCATTTTTACGTATAAGTCATCGAGCGAGCGAACCCCGACATCGATATCTGTTTTGACCCCTAACTGCTGCTCAACTTCATGACTAAAACGTGACCAACGAAGGGCGATAGAACCATTGTCTTCTCGCGTTTTTCTCCTGTTGAGGAGTCCGTCTTGGTTACTAGTATTTGCTTGGTAAGTATCGCCCGTCACATTCTGTTTTAAGAAAGTATCTTCATCCAAATCCTCATCACCGATAATCAGGCTCAATCTTTTTTCTAACACTGGCAATCGTAAGCGGCCGCGAATCCTAGGTTCAACGCTCACGTCACTGCCTGATTGTGGATCGTTGACCCAGCGGGTATCTAGTACAACTCGTAAACTGGCTTTGGCGGGTTTTTTGGGATCCGGTTCGCCGAACCAACCGTCCATTTTGTGTGCCCATTCATGCAGCTGCTCTTGGACATCTTCACGGCGTTCGTCCGTCCAATTTTGTGCTCCTTGTACTGATGGAGCAGACTGCTCGGTAGATGTTTCGGTAGGTTGAGGTAGATAGCCAAATTGATTGAGGTTTTCATCTCGATTAGAGTTAGCATCATGAGATAACGAAGCCGTGTCAGATTTTAGCGGTTCGACTTTCGGTTCTGTGGTGGGCGTAGTATCCGCCCATACCTGCGTGCATAAACTTAAGCTGGCAAGTGTGTAAAGGGTAATGGTGTTGAGATTTGCTGGTTTAATCATGGAGAGCTTCAATTACTTTGGGTAGCTAAAAAGGACAAACAAAAGTATTATGCCATAGGTCGTTAGGCACATACATATAGAGGCGCTATTATATGAAAGTTTTAATCATTGTAAGCTTGTTTCTGATGGTCTTGCCTTCAGCACATGCTGAAATATCTCTTGATGCTAGGCAAGCTGTTGAAAAAATTATGAGTGTTTATTACAGTTCAAGCTATGATAAGTTGCGTGGTTGTACCTTATATGATGACGGCTCAGAAACCTATTGCCTCGCTCCTAAGCATTATGAATTTAAAAACATCGAGGGAGTAGATACTTTATATGTATTGGTTTCTGGTGATACGGTGGAAGATGGTGCACGAGTGACACCAGGACTTGGCGGTTTATTTATACTTTATAAATTAGGCAATTCTTGGGTCGTCTCTGCAAGCAGTCCTTATATAAAAAATGGCGGAGCGGGTAGAAGTCAGCTGATAGATTTTGATTTAAGAGAAGTGGGTGCTGATAGGTACGGTTGGGTAGGTAAGTTTTGTGGCTCCGGTGCAGGTGGTCAAACCAATTGTTCTTGGAGTATGTACGCTGCTATGACAAGTGGTAAAGTCGAAGAAGTGGCAAGATTGGATTTAGATTATTCGTATGAGCTTATGAGTAAACCGTCATATGGTGAAGCTGAAAGTGATGTTAGTATCAATACAGGTGGGGTTATGACTCAAGGCTTTTATCCCTTAAAAGTCACTGTCAATTACGAACACGGTCTTTATGATAACAACTACGAGCCAATACCCTCTAGTCTGGATAAAGGTACAGATAGCTTTATTGTAGAGTTCAACGAGCAGACACAGATGTTTAACTTGCCAGATGATAAAAGTTAAGATGAAAAATTCTTATTATCTTTAGCGGTTACTGTATTTATCTTTGTCTATCGAGTATCACTTCAGGCATCGTGTCAAGATAGCTGCTAACAGCTAAGCGATCACCATTTGAATCAAAATAATAAAAATTATTGCCTTTCAAAAACTTAAAAGTATCTATGTAATAATTATCAATGAAAATAGGCATGTCATACTCCGTAGGGACGATTATTTTATTATCTTTATTTATCATGCCATAACCATTCTCTTTTGCCACGACTGCCAAGCCATTATGAAATGAATCAGCATTCAGATAGTTTAAGGGTACAACAGTCTTTCCACTGCTATCAATATAACCCCACAGTTCATCCTTTCTTACAGGTGCTAGTCCTTCTGAGAAATACCTGATTTCGTCAAACTGATATGGAATAGTAAGTTCGCCAGTATCATTAATAACACCCCATTTACCCTCGTACTCAACAGCCGCCTTACCTTCAGAAAAAGGTCTGACATCATCATATATTATCGGAATAATAACTTGGTTTTTTTTGTTGATGTATCCATGATGTTCATTTTTTTTAACGATGGCGAGTCCATCAGAAAACTCAGCAGTAAAGTTATAACTGAATGGAACGATGATATTGGCTTGTTTATCAATAAAACCATATTTCCCATCTTTCTGAGCACTTGCTAAACCTTCATTAAAGTCACATAGCTCACCCCAACTTACTCCCTTCGACAACTTATATCCTGGCAATAATCCGCATGCTATTGCGTAATTACTTAAAGACAAGCTAAAAGCTAGGATGAGTGTGGTCAATAATTGTTTGATAACGGAATCCTTAGTCATCAACGTCAGCTCCTACGAATTAGATACTATCGATTGGGTATGATATGGGCAATCTAAAGAACAGCCCATATCCTATAAAATAAAAACGTTAGGTCTTGAGCTGTTTTATTCTACAAAAATGCTTAATGTGCCTCATCCCAATTCTCACCAGCACCCGTCTCAACCAATAACGGCACAGCAAAGTCCACGTTCCAGCCTTTTTCAACGGCAGTGGTCATTAAGACATCTTGCATGGCATCAGTAATCAACTGGCTGATTTCATCTACCTTGTCACTATCCACTTCAAACACCAATTCATCATGGACTTGTAGTAGCATTTTGACTTGTGCTTTTGGCAGTACTTTATCGACGGCAATCATAGCCAGCTTAATTAAATCTGCCGCTGAGCCTTGGAGTGGCGCATTAATCGCAGCACGTTCAGCGCCTTGCTTGACCATACGGTTGCTATGAGTGATATCAGGTGTGTAGAGCTTACGACCCAATATCGTCTCGACATAGCCTTGCTCGTGAGCGCTAGAACGAGTATTGATCATATAGTTTTTGACACCCGGATAGCGATCAAAATACATGTCGATATAGTCTTGCGCTTCATTACGGCTCATTTGTAATTGCTTGGCAAGTCCAAAGGCACTCATACCGTACAGCAGTCCAAAGTTAATGGCTTTGGCATTACGGCGTTCAGTTGGCGTGATGTCTGCGACATCTTTCCCAAGCACTTCGGCGGCAGTGGCAGCGTGAATGTCTAACCCTTCGTTAAAGGCATTCGTGAGGGTTTTGTCTCCTGAAAAGTGCGCCATTAAACGCAATTCAATTTGTGAGTAATCGGCTGCGAGAATCACACGGCCTTCTGGTGCGATAAAGGCCTGACGAATCAAGCGACCAGTCGCGGTACGAATCGGAATATTTTGTAAATTGGGATCAGTCGAAGACAAACGCCCAGTACTGGTCAATGCTTGATGATAGCTGGTATGTACGCGATCAGTCTCAGAATCTGCGACACTATCAAGCGCATCGGTATAAGTGCTTTTGAGCTTAGATAGACCACGATATTCTAAGGTAATATCGACCAATGGATGATCGATTTTTGACAGTACGGCTTCACCAGTAGAGTATTGACCTGATTTGGTCTTTTTGCCACCCGGAACGCCGAGTTTTTCAAATAGCATCTCACCAAGCTGCTTCGGTGAGCCGAGGTTAAACTCTTCTCCTGCCACTTCATAAGCGCGTTTTTCTAGCGCGACGATTTCTTCATCGAAGCGCTTTGATAGCTCATTTAAAAATGGGCGTTTGATTAAAATTCCGTTTGCTTCCATCTGGCAGAGTATCTCCGCCGTTGGAATCTCTAGCTCGTGTAGCAATTTGGCATTATTGGCATCGTTCGCTAGCTCAACGCTGAACACCTCAAATAGCTGATAAGTAATGTCAGCATCTTCACAAGCATAGTCGCTAGCAATATCGATGGCGACTTGGTCAAAGGTGACTTGCTTAGCGCCTTTGCCAGCGACGTCTTCATAGCTGATGGTTTGGGTTTGTAGGTAATGGCGTGCTAAATCATCCATACCATGACGAGTGATAGCGGCATTAATCACGTAGCTGGCAAGCATGGTATCCATCGCCCAATTATTGGGACGAGCATGAATGCTACCCAATAAATCGATATCATAATGGCTGAGAATATGGGCGTCGTACTTTAAATGCTGACCGATTTTACCGATATTTGGGTTTTCTAAAATAGGTTTTAGACGTGTTAAAACGGTATCACGGTCGAGCTGTTTAGCCGTCAGCTCGTCACCCTCTAGCGCATGTGTCAGTGGTATGTAATAGGCTTCATGCGCTTGTACCGCAAAAGACAAACCGACGATTTGTGCTTGACGCCAATGGACGCTAGTGGTTTCGGTATCAATGACAAAGTGCGGCGCAGACTCTAATAATTCGACTAGACTCTCAAAAGCTGGTTCGTCGAGCACAGTGTGCCACGCTCTATCATGCTGTTTACCGTTTTGGACATTCTCAATACTGCTTGATTGTAGCGATTTAGCGATTTGCGCTTGTGATTCAGCATCTGCTTGGCTACTTGCAACACTTTGTGCGCCGTTCCCATTAGCATTGGCTGGATGGTTTGGGTGGTCAAGAGAAGCAAGCTCATTTCTAAACTCAAGCTCGCTATACAGCTCGCGCAATTCATCTATATGGGCACAAGGATTGGTATCGATTTTCAAATCATTCCAGTCTTGACCGATATCTAAGTCTGTGACGATAGTGGCCAGTTTGGCATTGAATGGAATTTCCTCTGCATGCTCAATCAAGCCTTTAGCGCCGCGTCCTTTAATAAAACCGATGTGCTTTAACATATTGTCGATATCGCCGTACTCAACGAGTAAGTCTTTGGCGGTTTTTTTGCCGATACCGGGCACGCCTTTAATACCGTCAGAGGCATCACCCATTAAGGTCAAAAAATCAATCATTTGGTTTGGATTAATACCGAATTTTTCGATGACCGCTTGGGTGTCCGTTACTTTACCCGTAAAGCTGTCTTCCAATATGACGCAGTCATTGACCAGTTGCATCATGTCTTTATCGCCGGTTGAGATGACCACATGATGACCTTGCTCAACCGCACGGTGCGCCAGTGTGCCGATAATGTCATCTGCTTCTGCACCTTCGATGCGTAACAGTGGAATGCCTAATGCGGTTACCAAGCGATGGATATAAGGAATTTGCTCCACCAGCTCTATGTCGATGGGTGGACGCGCCGCCTTATAATCAGCAGACATATGATGGCGAAAAGTCGGGGACTTGGTATCAAAACAGACCGCCATGTGCGTCGGATGATATCGACGCATCAGTTTTAGTAGCGCATTGAGCGTGCCACGGATGGCATTCGTTATCAGCCCTTGCGAGTTTTGCATGGTTTTTGGCAAGGCGTGATACGTGCGAAACAGATAATAAGAGCCATCAACCAAAATAAAAGGTGGCTGATTTTTGTCCACGTGACTTGTGTCCATAGTCGCTACGTTGGGCATGGTATCAAAATTTGGTAAGGCTTTAGGGTCAAGCGCTTGATGCGAGTTGTGGTTATTGTCTACGGAGGAGTCGGTCATATGGTCGGTCATAAAGGTCACTTATTATTAGGTATCAGATAGAGTCAATATCAGATAAAACGATGCTTCCATTATAACGATAAAATCAGACCTTGCCGAACTTCTCGATAGTTATGATATTTCTACTGCTGACAGACGCTCATAAAAAAAGAACCCAGTATTCACTGAGTTCTCTTATAGATAAAGCCGACATTGTTATTGTTAAAAATCTATCTCACTTCTGAAGTCACTTCACTATCGATATTACCGTGAGTCGCTTTAGAATATGGGCAAACTTTATTGGCTTTTTCGACCAGCTTTTGGAATTCATCCGCTGATAGCTCTGTGTTTTCAGCAGTGACATGAATTTTCACGGCTAATTGAAAATCTAAGCCTTCACCTTTCATTAAATCTACGGATACTTCAGTGGTAGAGTCAAATTTTGCTTTTTCTTCCCCTTTGACCGCAGCAAGTGCGCCATCAAAGCAAGCGGCATAGCCCATCGCAAATAACTGTTCTGGATTATTACCGTCTTTATCAGAGCCGGGTGCGACCATATTAATCGTCAAATCACTGTCTTGCAGACTGGCATTACCTGTACGACCGCCAGTAACTGTTGCTTTGGTGGAATATAGTGTTTTCATAACATATCCTTTGTTGTGAGTTTTTATGTTTAAGCATTAAATTTTGATAGGGGATTCAGCATAACAAACCAGTGCATGAGCAATATAGGTCAGTCGTAAGTATATACTGTGGATTTGTAAGTGAACTGTTAGTAGAATCTTTAGCTGCATTTAACTATCGCAGGAAAAGCTTAATCGCTATAAGTAACAGAAGTATTAATGTAATATAGGAATATAGCTGTAAAAAATAAAGTTATTAAAATAGATGATAAAAAATCTAACCAATAAAGGTCTTATTCGATGAATAAATCAATGGTGTTACCTATTGCACTTTCTTTGCTAACATTTACTCTTGCTGGCTGCGGCGGGGAGGATGATGGTATTTATGGTTCGGGTAGTAATAAGATTACGCTGACCAGCTTTGACAATAGCTATGATAAGCAAGCGAAAGATAGCGCTATTGCACGCATCGATGAGACCTACCGTACTGGTGAGCGTGAAATCAAGATAAAAAATATCGTTAATAATTATAGTAATCAAGGTTTGAATACTTTGGACAGAACGGTATTGGCAGACAATTTTGAAGGACGACTGGAAAACAAAAACATTGAAGTTGATAACCGCATTGTCAAACGTCCTATTTATGAAAAAAACAGTAATAACAAGCTAGACTACGAAACCAATTATAAGACGCTCAACTTATCAGGCTTGCAGGCAAACAGTTATAGCGCTGGTACAAACATAAATAACAGTCGCGGTATTCTCACCGACTTAAATAATTATCCTAAGATTCCAGCCAATGCAGAGTTTCCGATAGGCTCTGTTTGCTATATTCCAGTAGTCGAGAGCGAACGCTCGTTTTTAGCCTTTAACGACAAAAACAAGACGGGATATACATCGCTCGATAAGTGGATTGATGCAGCTGAAAACCGCTTTAGCGATGATAGAGGCTATAGAACTTCTGAGTTTGGTGTAGGCATAGGCAATAAGCAAAAAGCGGCACAAGTGACGTTCTCTGAATACCGAAATCAGCCTGCTTATCAGTACAATGGTGTCGAATATAACGATGGCACGAATGATAAAAATGCTATTTATGAAGCAAATTATGTTGCCAAAGGTGTGATGAATCCGAATACTAACAGTCTTCGCGGTGTGGTGGATTGTACGATAGTCAATGAAGTCGCAGGAGATTTCTTGGCCGCACAAATCAAACGTTACTATTAATCATAAAAACTTATCATGTTAAAAAACTGACCAACACTCTCTATTTGACTATCTAGGGAGTGTTTTTTTATGCGCTAATTCTGCACCTTGACGCTAAATCCGCTACAATACGCTCATTATTTATTCTATTTAGTTAGATTACTGTCTAAAAGACAGCCTTTTTGAAGTTAAGGTTGAAGCCAAAAATTATGAGCGTAGATCCAAAGAAATTAAACAAAGAAGTGGCTAAACGCCGTACTTTCGCCATTATCTCGCATCCCGATGCAGGTAAGACCACCATGACTGAAAAGTTACTGTTATGGGGTCAGGCAATTCAGGTAGTAGGCGAGGTCAAAGGCCGTAAGACCGATCGACATGCGACATCAGATTGGATGAGTATGGAGCAAGAGCGTGGTATCTCGATCACCACTTCTGTCATGCAGTTTCCTTATCAAGACCATGTGGTCAATCTATTGGATACACCGGGTCACGCCGATTTTAGTGAAGATACCTATCGTACCTTAACCGCTGTGGATAGCGCGTTGATGATGGTCGATGGGGCTAAAGGGGTCGAAGAGCGAACCATCAAGCTGATGGAAGTCTGCCGCATGCGCGACACGCCAATCATCTCATTTGTCAACAAGCTAGATCGTCAAATTCGTGAGCCGCTTGAGCTGCTTAGTGAGATTGAGGCAGTGTTAAAAATTAAATGTATTCCAGTGACTTGGCCGATTGGTATGGGACAAGATTTCGTTGGTGTCTACCATCTGACCGAAAATAAGACCTACCTTTATGAAAAAGGTAATGGCGGCAAGATGACAGTCTCTGAGACCCGCGCGGGCTATGATTATCCAGATATTCGTGAGCGTTTGGGTCAATTGATGTTTGATGCTTTCGAAGAGTCACTTGAGCTGGTACAAATGGCGTTAGAAGAATTTAGCGTTGAGGCGTTCTTAGCGGGCGAGATGACGCCAGTATTGTTCGGTACAGCATTGGGCAACTTTGGCGTAAATATGGTACTTGATACCTTGATCAAATATGCGCCGCCACCCAAGTCGCATCCGACCAATGAGCGTGAAGTAGCAGCAACAGAAACAGATTTTAGTGGTTTTGTCTTTAAAATTCAGGCCAATATGGACCCACGCCATCGTGATCGCATTGCCTTCTTACGCGTGTGTTCAGGCAAGTATGAAAAAGGAATGAAGCTAAAGCATGTACGTTTGGGTAAAGACGTGCGTATTGCCGATGCACTGACCTTTTTGGCAGGGGACCGAGAAGCGTTAGAAGAAGCTTATCCGGGTGATATCATCGGTTTACATAATCACGGCACCATCTCTATCGGTGACAGTTTTACCGAAGGCGAAGAGCTGAACTTTACGGGTATTCCGCATTTCGCGCCTGAATTGTTCCGCCGTGTCATTCTAAAAGATCCGCTCAAATCGAAAGCCTTGCAAAAAGGACTACAGCAGCTAAGCGAAGAGGGCGCGACACAGGTCTTTATGCCGCAGATTAACAACGATTTAATCTTGGGTGCGGTTGGTGTACTACAGTTTGAAGTGGTCGCGCATCGTCTCAAAGAGGAGTACAAAGTACAGTGTATCTTTGAGCCGGTATCGATTGCCACCGTACGCTGGATTCATTGTGATGATGAAGTGGCATTGGCGAAATTCAAACGCAAAGCCCATGACCAGTTGTCGCTAGATGGCGGTGGTTATTTAACGTATCTTGCCCCATCACGGGTCAACTTGCAGCTGATGCAAGATCGCTATCCAGAAGTCACTTTTAGTAATACTCGTGAGCATTAAAATCCATCGTTTCACGAGTTAGTTTATCTTTTAAGACACGCCAGCCGTGTCTTTTTTATTAGCTTAGATTTAGGCATTAAACGAGAGAGGGTAGGTAGCTATTCGTTAGCAGGAGACAGCAAAACCCTAAAAACACAAACAGTGTTCCTACAATACATCGTAATTGTTACGGTAGAATATCAAGTAACATCTTATGTTTATAAAAGAGGATATATGAACGCTGCGAATCAAATTGATATCAATAAGCCAACAATGAATCCGCATTTATCGATGACAGCAAGTCGTAGTCGTCTGCTGAGACTGCTTGCCGGCAGTTTACTGCTAGGTAGCATCGCGATGCCTGCCAATGCAGGTAATCTCATCAGTAGCACGGATTATCTAGAATATGAGCTGCCTAAAAAAGTGCAAGCACAGTGTGTTGAGCGCGATAACTGTCCAGAGATTGACATCAAATATCTGAAGACCAATCACGGTTGGATCAATGATATCGCCAATGCGCGTATTAATCATTTAGTCGTCAATAGTAAACCGACTGAATCTGTGCCTATCAAAACGAACGCCAATCAGACAATGGTGAAAGCCGCCATTGATGACTTTGCCAGCTCACAGTTCATAGATATGCCAGAGGGCAGTTCATGGGCTTATAGCTTAATGGTAACGCCTGAGTATTTAGGTCATGTCAGTGATTTTGAGCTGTTTGAAATCAATACTTATGTCTTTACTGGTGGCGCTCATGGCATGCCTTATAGCGAATACTTAATATTTGACCTTGGCACCAAAAAACAAATCACGCTTGAGGATATGCTTCAATCAGGCAAGGAATCACGTTTTAAAGCGCTTGCTTATGATGCTTATAAAACGTGGGTCAAAACGGTTGACGACGATGTCAGCAGTTATGAGAAAAACTGGCCATTTACCTTAAGTGACAATGTGACACTGACAGACAAAGGCATCGATATCCGTTATCAGCATTATGCTATCGGCGCATATGCTTATGGTATGCCGGTACTTAGTATTCCGTACAGTAAGCTCGACGGTGTCATAAAGCCGCACTTTATACCTAAATAGTTCAGATAGTCATTGCATAACTTATTACGGTTTATATTAAAAAAATCGTAAAATCTCTTAAAAAATTGGCAATGATTTATCTAAAACCATTTGAAATTTAATAAAAGAATAAGGAGTTACCGCATGACGAACAATACAGATAGTATGAAGGCGACAGTCGACACAGAGACTTGGCAACTTAATGCCTTAACAGAAGCGCTTGGTGACCTAACGTTGACGGTCAATGACAGCCTGTCTGTTGGTCGTGGCAGCGACAATGACGTGGTACTTGGTAGCAAGCAAGTATCGCGTAATCATGCGGTGTTAAGCATCTTAGATGGTCGATTGTATGTCAAAGATTTAGACTCATCGAACGGTACCTTTATCAACGAGCAGCGTATCGAAGGTAATACATCGAGCCTTTTACAGGTAAATGATACCATTGGATTTGCCAGTTTCAGCTTTCAGGTAAACGCGCCACTTGCTGCCACAGATACTGATGTATTAGCGCCCGTAGCAGTACAGGATTCAGTGGCTAAGACTGAGACAGTGGTTGCTGAAACGACTGCCGAAACACAGGCTGTCGAAGACTCGACGGTGAGTGAACCTGTTATTCATGAATCAGTAGTAAAAGAGCCGATTGTTAAGCAAACGGGCGTCGAAGATATTCTGCCTGTGACAGCTGATTTGAAGACAGTACCTGTTGATACAGCCTCGGATAGAGTAGCAGACTCAGTAGCGGTAGCTGAGACCAGTGTTAATGAAACAGTTGAACCAGTCTTACAGGAGCCGATTCAGGAGCCGATTGTGAAACAAACGGGCATCGATGAAGTCCTAACGGCTATAGATAATACCGTGTCTAACACAACTGAAGCGGCACCAGTCCCCGCTGCAACTGTAATAGATGCACAACCTGCTGTAAGTCAGCCAGAAGCCGTCACAGCGACAGAGGCGGCACCGACAGCACCGACAGCACCTGCTCATGATACGTCATTAGTAGAGCAGTCAGCTGTACATGAAAAGCCAGCAGTTGAATCAGAGCATGACAAAACGACTAAAACTGCTCTACAAGAAGAAGCAGATCCCGACATTCTACGAGCTAAGCAGGCGGCAACCGCACAATTTTCTGGCACTGCCAATCTAGGTCAATCTCGTGATGTTGGGACAGAAGGTAATAATGCGATGGATCAGACTATCAGCAATCCAGCCAATGCAGGACAGGCAGAGAAAAAACCAAGCGGTGGTTGGTTTATTTGGGTGTTTATTGCCATCATCATTATTGCGTTAGCATTGTGGTTATTTAACATGGGCGGTGCGTAACTAAGTACTGACCAGTGCGTTTGAGATGCTCTAATCCAAGCGGCTTTGGTATAATTATTAGCCCATTGTTAGCTACTATCGGCTAATAGTCTAGCAACCCTTACGAATATGCCACTTTGATAGCGTCAACATTCAATAGAGTGTTGACGCTATATTTTATTTAACAGTCTGCTGTTTTATCTTTTGCCAATATTTTGTTAAGAGAGCATTATTATGATGAACTTTGAAGAATATCAAGCTTTTAAAGACCGTGGCTTTAGTCATGCTCCACTGATAAAAAAACGTCTAATGGATGCACAGACACCAGTATCTGTATTTTCTAAAGTACGTGATTTAAACGGCTCTGCATATTTATTTGAGTCTGTCGTAGGCGGGGAGCGTTGGGCTCGATATTCGATGATTGGTTTAGGTAGTGATCTCATTTTGCAGTATGCCGATGGTAATATGACCGTCAAAAAAAATGACCACACCGATGTCGATGCAGTCGCTGAGCCGTTTGACTATATCCGTCAGCTAATGGCGCAATATAAGATGCCAACAGTCGAGGATATTGCAACGCTACCGAGCTTTAGCGGCGGCTTAGTAGGTTACTTTGGCTATGACATGGTGAGGGTTATCGAGCCAAGCGTGGGTTTGTCAGACGCCCCCAATCCGATGACAATGCCGGATATGTGGCTGATGCTGTCAATGAGCGTGATTGTTTTTGACAGTTTAGAAAATACGTTATCTATCATCGTCTATGCTGATTGTCACACTGAAGATGGCTATAGCAATGCCATCCGCGAGCTAGAAAAAATTGAAGAAAAACTGGCAGAAATGCCAAATCTGAGCGCACCCGTAATGCCGACGCCGACATTTACCTCACAAACAGGCGCGCAGAAATATTGTCATGATGTCAATAAAATAAAGGATTACATTTTAGCAGGCGATGTCATGCAAGTCGTTCCTGCGCAGCGTTTGACAGCCGATTATACTGGCGACTCATTAGCAGTTTATCGTGCCCTACGATTCTTAAATCCATCGCCTTATCTGTTTCTGGTGCATGGTTATACCCTCGATGATCACAAGCGTTTCGACATTATTGGAGCATCCCCTGAGATATTATCACGTATCGAAAATGGCAAAGTGACGGTACGACCATTGGCGGGTACTCGTAGACGCGGACAAAATGAAGCGGAAGATTTAGCGCTTGAAGAAGAGCTGCTGAGTGATAAAAAAGAGATCGCCGAGCACTTGATGCTTATCGATTTGGGTCGTAATGATATTGGCCGCGTTTGTGAATATGGCAGTGTCAAAGTCACCGAAAAGATGTTTGTCGAGCGTTATTCGCAAGTGATGCACATTGCTTCTAATGTTGAAGGGACGATATTGCCCAATAAGGATGCGTTGGATGTTTTTTGTGCGACGTTCCCCGCTGGTACGCTATCAGGTGCGCCCAAAATACGCGCCATGCAAATCATTGACGAGATAGAGCCAGTCCGTCGAACCGTCTTTGGTGGCGCAGTGGGTTATCTAGGCTGGCATGGCAACATGGATACCGCCATTGCTATTCGTACTGCTGTGATGCGCCGTGGTAAAATTCATATCCAAGCGGGCGCTGGGGTTGTTGCTGATTCTATTCCAGAAGCAGAGTGGGAAGAGACCAACAAAAAAGCATTGGCGTTGGTCAAAGCGGTAAAAATGGCGTGTAATGGTTTACGGATTCGCTAGGGGCTCCAGTCATAAAAACACAGTATGCGGTTATTGTGGAAAAACCGCCTATTTTTTAATTAAAAAACATCATTACAATCAATCAGTTATATTTTTTTATTGAAATAATCATAAAAAAGGCAAAAAAGAGCTTGCGTCTTTCAAAAAATTTGATAGAATAGCCACCACTTTAAGAGAACAAGCCGACTTAGCTCAGTTGGTAGAGCAACTGACTTGTAATCAGTAGGTCGCCAGTTCGATCCCGGCAGTCGGCACCATCTCTCTTAAAGTAGCTTTTTATGAATCTGTCTTAAGCTAAAGTCATTTTTGTTTAAAGCAAACTAAGGTGGGATTGGGGAGCGGTCAAACCCAACAGACTGTAAATCTGTCGCGAAAGCTTCGAAGGTTCGAATCCTTCTCCCACCACCATATTTTTTAAGTTTGTCATAGCGCCAAGCATACTCTTTATACTTAATGACTCTCGATTAGAGTCTTCTTGAATAAGAGTAATTGCGGGTGTGGTATAATGGTAACACCTTAGCCTTCCAAGCTAATGACGCGGGTTCGATTCCCGCCACCCGCTCCATATATACAACATCGCAAAGATTATCAATAAATCATCACGACAGTCAGTTTTAGTATTGCTGTATCGTGATATTTTTTTTAGTAAATCCATAAGTTATTTTTTGTGGTTATTAAAAACATGCTCATATAGCTCAGCGGTAGAGCACTCCCTTGGTAAGGGAGAGGTCTTGAGTTCAATTCTCAATATGAGCTCCATTTATTGTTTAAATCTCTGGTGTTTGCTTTGCTATTTTTAAACAGCGTTGCATCGATATCGAAATTATAAATATTGAAAATTATAAATATAGTGTGGCAAGTAAAATTTAAAGGTGACACTGAGGTGTTGCCTTTTAGTGCTGCCAATTTATCGAGCTGTTAATCTATTGATAAATGTCTCAGCGCACTATCTGGCTTGGGCAGGCTTTATTATTAAGGATTTACACTAAGATAAAGTAGGGTAACGGCGGTAAGTTATACTAGCTTGCGATGTTCAATAGATTAAAAAACACGTATAATGCTTAAATCTATATGCGCGACATTGAAACGCATGATTTGAGCATATTTACAGTTGTAAAATGATTAAACAGTTTTAGTAAATAAGCCATAGCGTCAACGGTTTGATGGTTCTGTAAGCATCATGAGCCGTCAAACAGCTATTCACCGATCTTTGATTGATAAAGATTCACCAAAAAAAGAGGAAATACCCATGGCAAAGGCCAAGTTTGAACGCGTAAAGCCACACGTCAACGTCGGTACAATCGGACACGTTGACCACGGTAAAACAACCCTAACCGCTGCAATCGCAACCGTAGCTGCAATCACCTCAGGTGGCGAAGCCAAAGACTACGCGTCTATTGACTCAGCCCCAGAAGAAAAAGCACGTGGCATCACCATCAACACCTCACACGTAGAATATGACACCCCAACACGTCACTACGCCCACGTTGATTGCCCAGGTCACGCCGATTATGTTAAAAACATGATCACCGGTGCAGCCCAAATGGACGGCGCCATCCTAGTTGTATCTGCAACTGACGGCCCAATGCCACAAACTCGTGAGCACATCCTGCTTTCACGTCAGGTTGGCGTACCGTACATCGTCGTATTCATGAACAAATGTGATGCTGTTGATGACGAAGAATTGCTTGAGCTAGTAGAAATGGAAGTTCGTGAATTATTGAACGACTATGACTTCCCAGGCGACGACACCCCAATCATCAAAGGTTCAGCGACTGAAGCCCTAAAAGGCTCACAAGAAAAATACGGCCAACCAGCCGTAGTAGAACTACTAAACGTTCTTGACACCTACATCCCAGAGCCAGAGCGTGACATCGACAAAGCATTCCTAATGCCAATCGAAGACGTATTCTCAATCTCAGGTCGTGGTACTGTTGTAACTGGCCGTGTTGAATCTGGTATCGTTAAAGTTGGTGACGAAATCGAAATCGTTGGTATCCGTGACACTCAAAAAACCACCTGTACTGGTGTAGAGATGTTCCGTAAACTGCTTGACGAAGGTCGTGCAGGCGAAAACTGTGGCGTACTACTACGTGGTACTAAGCGTGAAGACGTACAACGTGGCCAAGTACTAGCTAAGCCAGGTTCAATCACTCCTCACACCAAATTTGACGCAGAAGTATATGTATTGTCAAAAGAAGAGGGTGGTCGTCACACACCATTCCTAAACGGCTATCGTCCACAGTTCTACTTCCGTACTACTGACGTAACTGGTGCAATCCAATTACAAGACGGTACTGAAATGGTAATGCCTGGTGATAACGTTGAGATGGGCGTAGAGCTTATCCACCCAATCGCTATGGACAAAGGTCTTCGCTTTGCAATTCGTGAAGGCGGCCGTACTGTAGGCGCTGGTGTTGTTGCTAACGTATTGAACTAATCTCTAAGTCTCAGCAATGAGCTTATGAGTTAGTCATAAAAAGCCATCCTAAATAGGGTGGCTTTTTTTTGGACGCAAAATAGATAGTTGCATATTCAATATAGTAATGATAAATATTTGAGATAAAGTAAGTGCTATTGTATTTGGGTTTGTATAAATAATAAGAGGATACATAATGTTGATGATAAAGATTTTATCAACCCAAAGTGCAGATTTTGAGCAAGTGCTGCAAGCAGTAGCGGATATTGAAGCCATCGTTCAACCGCAAGATGCTTGGGGTTTTCAGACATTGGTGGAATTACTCAAACAAGATAGCATGCATCTGCTGATCGTTTATGAGCAAAAAAACAATAGTATTAACAATACTGTGACAGGCTATTGTCTATATCAAGTGATTTTTGAACAAGCGGAGATTTTACGTATTGGCACCCATCCTGATTATCAACGCCAAGGTATTGCCTCACAAATTTTTGCCAGATTGAATACAGAATTGAGAACGCATCAGGTGGAGAGCCTTTTATTAGAGGTGCGCGCAGATAATACGCCTGCGATAGCCTTATATGAGCAGCAAGAATTTGCTCTAATTCATAAGCGTAAAGGGTATTACCAAACTCCACATCAACCAGCTATTGATGCCCTGATTATGCAGCGCCTGTACGTCCGAGAATAATGAAGGGTATCGAATGGAACCAAATAAACCCGCAGAATAGTAGATGGGTCGGCACTTTTATTATTATTGAGTGGGTATTTTCTTTTTGCAGATTTCAATATTGAGTTTATAGTCATTATCTACTTTCATACGCTCAAGAACATCGATACGTTCGCTTAATAGCTCTACCATGAGGCTGATATTTGCTTGCTGTTTTTGTATTTGCGCCAATTTTTGCTGAGTAAGCATCAGTTGTAAATCAACATCCAATTGACCATCGTAATAATCATTCAAGCTGTCTCTGATTTCAGTGAGTGTAAAGCCAATCGCTTGCGCACTTTTGATTAGCTCAATACGTTCGATACATTCTGGATGAAACTCGGTATATAAACGGGAGCCTGCCTGACGCTTACGAGATTTTAGCAAGCCCAGTTGGTCATAATGACGAACGGTGTCTTTGGTTGTTTGAGCTTTTGTTGCCAGTGTTCCAATCAGTAAGAACGATGTGTCGGGTGCCATGATAACCTCGTCGGTAGGTAGCAGTTGATAAGGTACGAGTTAATAAAGTAGCGATTAACAAACAGGCATAAGCCATCAATCACTTCGCCATCGTATTTATTTTAATCTAAGCTGCCAAGGTTCTATGGTATCAAGTAATGATACGGCGAGTGGTTTATGAGAGTTATTTTGCCATTTGACAATATTATTAGCCGTCAAGAGATCCAATTGAGTGAGAAATTCAGCACGCGGTAGCGTGGTTGCACCCAAGCTCATCAAATGCTCATTTGGTAGCTGACAGTCGACCAGCGCCACATGGCTTTGTTCACATAAGCGCATTAAACCCCAAAATGCGAACTTTGAGGCGTTAGAGGCGATATGAAACATCGATTCGCCAAAGTAAATGCTACCTATTTTTAGACCATAAAGCCCGCCAATGAGTTGCCCTTTATCATTCCAAACTTCAATGCTATGTGCAAATCCTTGTGCATGCAGTTCGGTATAAGCCTCAATCATTTCATCATGAATCCAAGTATGTTCGCCCTCGGGCTGTTCATTATTGAGGCGATCACTGCGCGGTAAACTACAGGCATGAATAACGTCATCAAAAGCTTGATTCAGGGTTAATTGCCAACGCTCGCGGATGGCTTGCTTACGCATCGACTTGCTTGGCTTATAATTGGTTGGCACCATCACACAGCGCGGTTCAGGGCACCACCATGCAATTGGTTCATCTTCATTAAACCAAGGAAACAGACCCTGCGCGTAAGCAGAAATCAATGTTTCGGCTGCCAAATCTCCTCCGACAGCGACGATGCCAATGCCGTCAGGATCAACCATTAAAGGATCAGGAAAGTCATAACGCCCAAGACTTTTTAAGGTCTCAGGCGTGATGTGCTCATTGTTGTATTGAGAGAAATTACCCATTTAGGCTTCTTTATCAGCAGTCAATGTTGACGCATAAGTATGGTCAGCGGCTGTGGCTTCGCCAATCGCATCCAAGTATTTTTCAGCATCTAATGCGGCCATACAGCCCGTACCAGCAGAAGTGATCGCTTGACGATAGACATGATCTGCGACATCACCTGCGGCAAATACACCTTCGATGCTGGTTTGTGTGGCATTGCCGTCTAAGCCGCTTTTGACAATAAGATAGCCGTCTTTCATATCCAGCTGACCTTTAAATAAGTCTGTATTCGGCTTATGACCAATCGCGACAAACATGCCGAACACGTCTAATTGTTTAGTGCTGCCATCAATCATAGATTCGATGATTACGCCATTGACGCCCATGTCATCGCCGACGACTTCTTTGACTTTATGATTCCACTCGATTTTAATATTACCGTTTTTGACCTTTTCAAACAGTTTATCTTGGAGGATTTTTTCGGAGCGTAAGCTATCACGGCGATGCACCAAGGTCACTTCAGCGGCAATGTTAGATAAATATAGGGCTTCTTCAACAGCAGTATTACCACCACCGATGACAGCAACTTTTTGATCTTTATAAAAGAAACCATCACAAGTTGCACACGCTGATACGCCAAGACCGCGGAATTTGGTTTCTGACTCCAACCCCAAATACTGTGCTGATGCGCCAGTCGAGATAATAAGCGCATCACAAGTGTAGCTACCGTTATTACCCGTCAGCTCAAAAGGGCGCACGTTTAAATTGACTTCATTGATATGGTCATAAACCAGTTCAGTACCAAAGCGCTCGGCATGGGCTTTCATGCGATCCATCAATGCAGGACCTGTTAAGTCATGCGCATCGCCCGGCCAGTTATCGACTTCAGTGGTGGTAGTTAGCTGTCCACCTACTTCCATGCCCGTGACCATGACAGGTTTCAGGTTGGCACGTGCTGCATACACAGCCGCTGCATAACCAGCAGGGCCTGAGCCTAGGATAATGAGTTTTTCGTGACGTGGAGCGGTATTGTCAGTTGCCATGAGTTGTTCCTTGCTAAATATAAATGTTAAAAATACGAGTGAGCAATATAATAAAAAACAGCCTTCAAAATTGATGCTAATGGGATTTTCTAATCGCTGCGTGATAATAACATAAGGGCATTGGACGAAAAGTACAAGTTTGCTAAAACAAACACAGGTATGATTACAATCAAAGTATATTTCTCTTGAAATATTATGGTTAGAAACCGCTGGTATTTTATAGGTCTTATCTAATATGACTGTCCTTGTTCTATTCGTTATATTTTGCGAGTGACATAGGTTTTTGCTTAAACCGTATGATTTTTGCCTAAACCGTATACAGACTGATTTTATTGCACGCTTTCTTTGTAAGACGGTCGCCACTATCCCTATGTATTTGTTATTATAAGAAGTTATGCCAAGTGTGCCAAAGGCAAAAAGAAGGCTGTTGTATATCGCTTTTATAATAGACAATGTTTTCTGTACACTTCGCTAAGTGCGTTTGTATCAGCACTTTATATCCAACCCTTTATCAGCGCTTTATGTCAGCATGATTAGGCTTAGTCATGCATTGGCAACCATTTAGTATTAATAACAAGGCAGATCTTACGTGATATCAGCACCGCTTATTGAGTATTTAAAAAAGGGAATATTTACCCTCCTTGGGTTAATACTGGCCGTTTATCTATTTGTCATTTTGATGACATATACCAGTAACGATCCCAGTTGGTCGCATATCAGTAGCGATATGACCACGATTAATAATGTAGGCGGCGAATCGGGTGCTTGGTTATCTGACTTGCTTTATAGCTTCTTTGGTTTTGGTGCATGGTGGCTGCTGGCGTTTGTGGTTTATGAGTCTATCCTTATTTGGTGGGACAACAAGCCAACGTTTTGGCTGATGCGAGTGGTTGCTTATGTATTTTTATTATTAAGTGCCAGCGCTTTGTTTGCACAATTGGTGGCGTTAGTACAGCAATTGACCAATCCAGGAACGCTAGGACTAGAAAGCGTGGCTGGTGGCATTATTGGATTTGAATTACAGGCGCGTTTGGCACAGCTTTTATCGCAGTGGGGGAGTGTGATTTTCTTGACGGCATTCGTCATTATTACCGCGACTTTTGCCTTTAATATTCATTGGCTAGCGATTTATGAGAAGGTTAAGGCGCTATCGTGGCTTGGCTCAGGGGTGAAGCGTCAGGGTAGAATGCATGATAGCGTGTCAACCACGCCAGAAAACATCAATGCCAAGCAAAATGATGAAAATATAGCCAACAGTAATGCGAAAAAAGACGCAGCCGATCACGAGCAGCTGCCACTTGAATTGCAAGTTGCTGGCAATGCTCAAGCCGTAGACAACAGCGGTCGGTTCAGCAATGTGTTGTCAGAGTTCTTGGCAACGTCAGGGTTGGCTGAGAGCGTTAAAGCTTCTGTAGTTGCCGCAACACAAGCGGCGATGCCTAATTCAGCTGCTAAATCTAGTCGTGAGAATAGTGAGCCTATTCCTGTCTCAGTAGAAACACCTAGCAGTACTGTTCAAAATCTAGCAAGTCATACGATTACATCGACGCCGTCAAGTCCTGCCATGACTGCTATCCGTAAAGTCGAGCCAAGCTTTGCTTGGAATGACGCCAATACTGTCGATGACTTGTTAGCCAGCGAGCAAATGGCTTATCACGCTAATAATATGAACATTTCTGATTCAGCCGCTACTACTTCTGTATCTGCTGATAGCAATACTGAATCGTTAGAGACAGCGGTGCTAGACTCTACAGCGACATCAGCCGCAGAGATGTCCGAAGCTCAATCAACAGAGAACTTGCCGTCAACAGCTCAGCCATCAATAAATGAGCTGGTATACGGTGAGACGGCTGACAAAACGGATAATGAGCTTGAATCGTTTGAGTTAGAGGATAAAGTGGAGGCCGTTGATATACTGGCCGATGCATGGTTGGCAGAGCATGCGGATGTCTTAACATCTACAGCTATGCAGTCTATAGAAACAGGGCAACCTTCAGAAACAGTACAAGCAGCCAATAGGACTGAGCTGCCCAGACAAGCAGCAGTCACCGCGCCTGCGACAGACTCATCTAATAGCGAAATGAATGACTTTACTGATAAATGGTTTGATGAAGAGCCTGAACTGTCAGAGGATTTCGAGACTTCTTCTATATCTAATGAAGCGAGTATCGCCAAAGCAGTAGACGTGGTTGAACCAGTTGCTGATATGACGCCGACCAATACGCCACCGTCTAATCCTAAACTGCCGCCTACGGTAGAAACCCGCGTCACAGCGTCAGCTATTGAACCAATAGTCGCGCCTAAACCAACGGTAAGTTTTGCGGTACCCGAGGGCGATAGTAGCAATCATATCACTGACATGATGCCAGAGGATGACAGCGCTGAGGATGTCAATGCGCCCGTTATGCCAGATATTAGTGATGATGCCGCCTTCAGTCAAAAATCACGCTCGATGCAAACGGCTGCCTATCGCAGTAGCCTAACGCCTATTCCAGAGATTTCTATTTTGGATAAGCCAGACCCTGATCGTAAGCCCAGTTATACCGTCGCCGAGCTTGAGCAATTGTCAGAGCTATTAGAGATTAAATTACAAGAGTTTAATGTAAAGGCTAATGTGGTCAACGCCATTCCTGGTCCTGTTGTTACCCGCTTTGAAGTGGAGCTTGCTGCTGGCGTAAAAGCCAGTAAGGTTACCGGTATTTCACGTGATTTGGCGCGCTCGTTATCGATGGCGTCTTTACGTGTGGTTGAAGTCATTCCGGGTAAGCCATATATCGGTATCGAAGTACCCAATAAGCAGCGCGAAATGGTACGTTTGATTGAGCTATTGAATACCGAAAAATTCCAAGATCCTAAAGCCCAAATCAGCATGGCGATGGGTAAAGATATCGGTGGTAATGCCATCATTACTGACCTTGCCCGCGCGCCGCATATGTTGGTTGCTGGTACTACAGGGTCGGGTAAATCGGTATTGGTCAACTCAATGCTATTATCGATGCTACTCAAATATACACCAAATGAGCTGCGTCTCATTTTGATTGATCCAAAGCAGCTTGAGCTTGCTAACTATAATGATATTCCGCATCTATTAACACCAGTCGTTACCGATATGACCGAAGCGGCCAGTGCTTTGTCATGGTGCGTGGCAGAGATGGAGCGCCGTTATCAGCTGATGAGTTTGCTGAAAGTGCGTAAGCTTAATGAGTTTAATAAAAAGGTCATTGCTGCTGAAAAATCGGGCAATCCGATGCTTGATCCTTTGTGGCGACCTAATGACAGCGTGAGTATCAGCCAAGCACCGAAACTAAAAACTTTACCGATGATTGTCATTGTCGCGGATGAGTTTGCCGATATGATTATGCAGGTTGGTAAACAAGCCGAAGAGCTTATCACCCGTCTTGCACAAAAATCACGCGCAGCAGGTATTCATTTAATGCTTGCTACCCAGCGTCCATCGGTCGATGTCATCACGGGTTTGATTAAAGCCAATATTCCTGTACGTGCAGCGTTGAGAGTGAACTCAAAAGTAGATTCGCGGACGATTCTGGACAGTGGCGGTGCCGAAGACATGCTGGGTAATGGTGACATGCTATTTTTAGGACCTGGTCAAATTGAGCCAGACCGTGTGCATGGTGCGTATGTCAGCGATGAAGAGGTCAACCGTGTTTGTGATGCGTGGCGTGAACGCGGTGCGCCTGATTATATTGATAATATGGCAGGCAACTTTGAACTGTCTAGTCCTAGTGGCGGTGGTAGTACGGCGAATGCCTCTGGTGAGGACGATGACCTTTATAACGATGCTGTGGCCTTTATTATGGAGACGCGAAAAGTTTCTGCTTCTAGTATCCAGCGTAAATTTAGCATCGGCTATAACCGTGCCGCACGTATCGTAGATTCTATGGAGGACGCGGGATTGGTCAGCTCAATGGGCAAAAGCGGTAAGCGTGAGCTATTAATGTAGCGTTTAGATTATATTAGACAATAAAAAAGATGAGTCACGAAAGTGGTTCGTCTTTTTTATTGAAAAAATATGATAGCGCTCATGTCTGAGTGACCAATCAGTTTTTTTATCAATTATCAGCACTCGTTTTTTATACTAAACTGACCTTTGTTGATAGCATAAATATCACTTAATTTTTAGAAATGTCAGGTTCATTACTCAGCAAGGAGGCAGGTTATGTTTAAAGAATATACCCAATATGATGCCATAGCATTGGCGGCATTGGTCAATTCAGGTGAAGTCAGCGCTAAAGAGTTGTTAGATGCTGCCGTCTATCAAGCCAATACACTCAATCCAAAATTGAACGCCATCATCCATCGTTTCGATGAACGTGCCTATCATGCTGCACAGGCGGGATTACCCTCAGGTATATTTAATGGTGTGCCTTATTTGCTCAAAGATTTGTCATTTAGCTTTGCCGATGAGCCAATCACGATGGGCAGTCGTAGTGTTAATATCATCTCTGAGAGCGACAGTGAAATCGTCAAGCGCATGAAAGCCACAGGTGTGAATACCTTTGGCAAGACCAATACGCCAGAATTTGGTTTAATCATTACCACTGAACCAAAAGCCCATGGTGCGACTCATAACCCTTTCAAAAAAGGTTACAGCTCTGGCGGTTCATCGGGCGGTAGTGCAGCATCAGTAGCGAGCGGTATCGTACCGATGGCGGGCGCGGGTGATGGTGGTGGCTCGATACGCTTCCCTGCTGCTTGGTGCGGCGCGTTTGGACTCAAACCCAGCCGTGGTCGTAACCCGATAGGCCCTAAATTCGGGGAAGGCTGGGAAGGTGCAGTCGCAGATCACGTGATTACCCGCAGCGTACGTGACAGTGCCGCGATGCTCGACGCTACAAATGGCGCAGAGATTGGTGCGCCTTATGTCATCGCGCCACCTGATGGCACATTTTTGCAAGCAGCGATGCGAGCACCAAGGCAATTAACCATTGCCTTACATCAACAGCCATTGATTGCCAATACTGTGGTGGATAAAGAAGTGTTAGCCGTATTAGAGCAAACGGCTAAGCAGCTAGAAGCCATGGGTCATCGGGTCATACACGCCGAGCCGAATATCAATATCGAGCAGTTTTGGCGTGACTTTATGGTGGTGGTCTGCACCCATACCGCTTTTACCATTGATAATATCGAGCGTGACTTTGGAGTAGAACATATCAAAAATCTAGAGCCGCAAACCTATAATATGGCATTGCTGGGTCGCTCATTATCAGCCGTTGATTTGGCGCATGCTAAGCATGGTTGGCATCACAGTCAGTATCAAACTGGCTTGCTACTTGAAACCTATGACATGATTTTATGTCCGACCGTGCCGACACCTGCAGTTAAGCATGGTGTACTGCCACCAAGTCGTATGGATGAAATGCTCATGCGTAGCGCAGGATTGCTCAATAAGGGCATCGATATGGGTAAGTATGCCTTTAGCTCAGGTATGATCGAAAAGCTTAGTCAGCCTGTGCTGGGCAAAATGGCCTTTACATTACTGGGTAATATCACAGGATTGCCAGCGATGTCATTACCGGTAGGAATGAGTAAAAAAGGTTTGCCAATTGGGATGCAACTGATTGGGCGTATGAATGATGAAGCGACATTATTCAGTGTGGCAGGGGAGATGGAGCGAGCAGGGTTGTTTACCAAGGCAGCCTTTGAGAAGTAAGTTTGCATTCTATTGATTAAGTAATGATTACTTACGCCATTGCCAACATTTTGAATGGCAAAGAAAGCGCGTGCAAAGGTTACTTTAGTAGGACTCTCATATGTCAAGCTACTCAGATTTTTTGAAATCGATATTACTTAATCAAATCGATAAATATCCATGCCTAAGCTATGATGCGCCATGCTTTGATGGACAACTGAGACACGCTGACCTGTACCTAAGGCAAAAAACAATGGCAACAGATGCTCCTCACTCGGATGAATATCTTTATAGTCAGGATATTGCTGCCAATCTAAAGCGCTAGGAATGTCTGTTTTGAGCTGTTGTAGCAGCCATTGCTTAAATGCTTTAGCCGTTTGGTCAACACTATCTGCTTGCCAGCGTAATGCTTGCAGATTATGGGTAATGTTACCTGAACCGATGATCAGTATTTGCTCTTCACGTAGGCGCGCCAGCTGCGCACCCAATTGATAACAGGCGATACTGTCATAATGCTGCGGTAGAGAAACCTGTACGATAGGTATCTCAGCCTCTGGATATAAGTGCCTGAGCGGCGCCCACACCCCATGATCGCAAGCCCGCACTGGATTAACACTACAAGTAATACCGCGTGCAGTGAGCTGCTGGGCAAGGGATTCAGCAAGTGCTGGCTGACCAGATGCAGGGTATTGAAGCTCATATAGCTCAGGCGGAAAACCTGAAAAGTCGTGCCAAGTCTTGGGTTGCGGATTACTGCTTATTTCGAGTTTGGCGGATTGCCAATGCGCTGACATAATCAGGATGGCACGTGGCTTTGGTAAGTTTTGCCCAATACGTGCCAGTGCACTGGTCGTGGCAGATTGTTCAATGGCAAGCGTGGGTGCGCCATGCGAGATAAACAATGCTGGTAGCTTAGCCACATTTGACCCTGAAGCAGGTGCATCTGTCCAAACGCCAGTCGCTGTAATAGGCGTTGGCGAATGAGAGTACGAGTCATCAGGCTGATGAATTGAATGAGGGGCGGTAGGTGTCGCATGTTTTGGATATTTCATGTAGCGTTTATTAGGGCGCGCCGCGATTTTTCAATCGCTTCTATCATTGATATTGTTGCCCATAAACTATCAGCACAGAATATCGGCAAAAAATATTAGCACAGAATATGGTAGTGTTTAATGATTGCTTAATTGCCACGATGATAAGGATGATTGTTGTTGATACTCATCGCACGATACAATTGTTCCATTAGTACAACACGCACCAACGGATGCGGTAATGTCAGCTCTGATAGTGACAATTTTACATCGGCTTTGGCTAATACTTCTGGTGATACGCCGTCCGCACCACCGATCACCAGTGCAATATCATCACCTTGCTGCATGCCATCAGCTAATTTGTCAGCCAGCCCTTCTGTCGAAATCATCTTACCTTTGACATCCAGTACCCATAGTTGCTCACGCCCTGAAGCATTATGAGCGGCTAATATTGCCTGTCCTTCTTGCTCACGGTATTGTGCCAAATTGGCATCAGAAGGGTTTTTTGCGCGCTTTGCGGCAGCAATTTCCACGATTTCTGTGCTGAGCATAGGTTGGATACGCTTAAAATACTCATCGAACCCCGTCTGTACCCATTTAGGCATTTTATTACCGACGGTTAAAATCCTTACTTTCATAGCCAGTACCACTTTAATTTTAGTCATTAGTCAAATGTAACAAAAGAATTTTACGCTGAAGTGAACGTAACAAACAAGATTTTACGAAGCTTTTTTTATGCTTTACTAATCTTCGATAAGCAATAGGTATTACATCAAAGGCTGTATGGTTTGCGAGACACTATCTTCTGTATTTTGGTCATTATCACTCACATCAGTTGGGCTAGGTTTTGGAATGATAGTAAGCTTGGCATCAGACTCAAAAACGATGGCTTCAATATCATCGAAACGATGCACTCCTTCAGAGCGCATCGCACATTCAATCTCTTGACGAGTCAGCCGCTCAGCGCGCATGGCATCTGGCAAAAACTGCCCCTGATAAAAAACAATACGCGGCTCTGACAAAATAAAACTGCTAAATTGCGGTGATATAGAGGCGTATTTGGTGACTAAAAACTGCAATAAATAAAGTACTAAAATCGATGAGACCCCTTCGACAAAAGGAATATCTTTGAGCAGAATAGTACTGGCACCAAGTGAACCGATCATCACGGTGACGATCCAATCAAAATTATTGAGCTGCGAGGTGGAGCGTTTACCTGAAATTTTGGTCACCAGTACGATCAACACATAAACCATGACTGTCGTCAAAACGATGCGTCCAAGCTTGTCTATATTGTCAAAAAAAACCATGTCCATGATAAATGCTCCTATTAAAATATAAAACCGTTAATCACCCACAATCATCCAAAAGGTTACTCATTAAAGTTAGCCTAACGGATTTTATGTATTAATAGGGAGAAAAATTTGTAGCACCTTGTAGAGGTTTGGCTGAGACTTCCTCGCTCACATAGTTTTGCGTTTAGGGTCAAGCAGGCGATTGATCGCCCAAAGACTGATGCGAGCACTGACCAGTGTCAGCACCAATATCATCACCAGCGATGAGACCAATGGCAGTGGTTGCTGGACGGCCATCTCTAGTAGGACTTCGCGATTTACCGCATCAAACAACCAAAACCATATGGCTAAGAAGTAGATGACAGTCAGTAGCCAGACCACCGCGACGCCGCCAAACATTAAGCGATTGATTTCACCGCTATTCAATGCGCGCTGCTGATGTTTGACAAATTTACGAACCGCGATATAAGCCCCGATAATGATAGACAATACCGTTACCAGTTGCGAATTCACAGCAAGCTTGGTTTGAATCATCATAAATATTGCGCTGGCAAGCGTATAGCCAATCGCGAAATATCCTACATATTGTGCCAGTTTAGGCTGCGCTGACTCATGGTTTTTCGGCAGCGGCTCGCCACCTGAATGAGTCTTGGATTTATTGAGGTTGGTTGTCTTGCGTGACATAAGTGAACCTTTATAAAGGTGGAAAATAGGATGTGAAAAACACTTAATGCTGCGCCGTCCAATCAAGCATTGCATCTAGCACAGGTCTGGCTGTATAAGCGTTATGTGCTTGCTCACTATTGATGAGTCCAACCACGACATAATCCTGTCCCGACAATCCTTTGACATAGCCTGCCATCGAGGTGACGTTGTTTAAGGTACCTGTTTTTATCCACGCACGACCAATGGCTGCTGATTCTGGTAGGCGTTCACTATGAGCGGTAATGGTGCCACTGACGCCAGCGATACCTAACGAGTTGACGTAAGCGTTAAAACTTGGATGGCTATAAGCATAAGTTAATAGCTCGCTTAGGTTGGCAGCTGTGATGGTACAGTCGCGGCAGAGTCCTGAACCATTGGTCAAATGGGGCGGCGGTGTGCTTAGATTGGTCTGCCACCATTGATTAATAGTATGCAATGCGACAGGATAGCTCGTCGCAGTCGGCGTGCCAAATTGATACAAGCTATGTGAACCATTAATAGCTTTATCGAGTGTTTTATTATCAACTTTGTCATAAACACCAATCGATAACGCCACTTGCTCAGTCATCACATTGTTTGAAAAGTGATTGATATCGTAAATCTGCTGCGTCAAATTCAATGATGGGTAGCTGACAATAGGCAGCGGTGATACAGGAAGTGCTGCCAGACCATGCGTTGATTTGGTGCTTTTCGTTGTAATATAAGGTGCTTCTTGAGTGATGACACTACCACTCAGCGTATTGCCTAGCTCTTGCCATTTTGCGGCAATAACGCGTGCTGCAAAATCTTTGGCATCAGGATAAGCCACATAAAAAGCATGCTCTTGGCAGCTATTTGGCAACTGAGTATTTAACACCAATTGTTTTGTTTGCCACTCAGGTGCGAGACTATAACGCGCTTGCCCACAGGCCGCCGAACGCGTATTTATGATGCTGGGCAAATCATAATTTGCTAATTTTGGTGTATAAGTCAGATTTGCTTGGTCATCGTTTAACGGATAGCTTTTGATACCGATGGTACTAAAATTCACCAAAAAACCATCGGGACTGGCGTTATAAGGACGCAGTGGCGAGTTATCAAAGGCAGCAGGGTCTTTACTGACATTTTTAAAGACGCCACTGTCAATGATAATATCACCGTCAATATGATGGATACCGGACGACTGTATTTTGTAAAGGAGCTGTTTTAAACGCTCGTGGGTCATTTTTGGATCGCCGCTGCCTTGAATAATCAAATCGCCATGCAGACGGTCACCGATAACAAGGCCTGTATGATAGACACGGGTATGCCAGACAAAATCAGCGCCTAGGGTGTCTAAAGCAATAAAGCTGGGAACGAGTTTCATGGTGCTGGCAGGCGTGCGAGCGATATCGGCTTGATGGTTCAGCAACGGCGAAAATGAAATTTTTATGGAGGGGTTATCAGTACTGATGTCATCAGTTTTATCATTATTAGCATTGGTGTTAATGATAGCTGTTTTTGCTTTATCACCCAATATCGTTGGGATGCTTTCTAAGCTTTGATAAGTATAAGGATCATCGGTGTAAGCATGCAGTTTTTTCTCATGCTTTTCAATGGTACGCTGCTCAATAGTAATCAGCGTACTCTGTTGGCGCACATGGTTATTATTGGTTTTGTCATTATTATTTTGCGTGGCTTTTTGAGAGTTACTTGTTATATCAGCATTTATATTGGCAGTCGGTTTTGTCTGAAGAGCGGGTTTAGATGAGCGGTGTGTGCTGCTATCAATAACCTGAATGGGGGCGGGCAGGTGACTGGCATTTTTATCACCGACTGGTGTGACGATAATACTAATATCAGCTTCTGTTAAATCGGCTCGTGATAATGCTGCTTCGATGGCTTTTGGTAGTGCTGCTTGTGCATGGATGGGCAATAGTGTCGCCGTTGCTAATAACGCCATGATAGGTACGTATTTAGCAGGCGGCTGCGACGGTCGCTGATAACGACAGAAAGGGAATAACTTGGCAGTAAAAGCAGAGGAATGACGGAGTTTAGAGGTGGGTCGCATGAGCATCTTTCATCAGGTGGCAAAAACAGCCTATGGTAACATGAGTTGCCGTTTTCGCGTAGATGGCAGGCGTAGATGAAAACCTGTTTTTATCTGAATTTTTAAAATACGAATGCACGCTAGCGCACATGTAAAAATGCCATGGCGGTCATGATGGCATCGTTGTAAGCATCATGAGCGCCTAGATCGGGTATATTATAATGCGCTAAAATATTAGTCAGATGCTGCGCTTGGCTAGATAGCCCTTGGGTTTGACCACTCATGCGCCGACTATATAAATGGCGCAAATCGATGACTTCGTTGGGTAATGCTGTGCCCATATAGCGTTTGACCAGAGGGTTTAAAAACGCTGTGTCTAAACTCGTACAAAACCCCACAATTGGGCGATTGCCTATAAATGGCAACAACAGAGCCAGCATCTCATCGTAGCTCATACCATGCTCAACATCGGCAGTACGTAGACCGTGAATCACAATGGTGTCACGGTCTGGCATCACAGGTGGTCTGCATACGATATGCATGCCATTACCGGTATCGATTGTATTGTCATTGATATGAATCGCGGCGACAGACAATAAATGGTGATTTTTTGGATTGAGTCCCGTCATTTCGCAGTCAATCGCTACCCATTGCTTAGCCACAGGTTTGGTAAACATCGATGCCAATTCTGGGCGCTGTAGCTGCGTTTTTTGCCAAGCGCAGGATAACTGTGTTAGCCAACTCATAGTTGTCGCTCATCCATTTATGCGATTGTTTTACTTATGCGAGCTCTAGTTGATAATGCTGACGTAGCTGATTTTTAAAGCTTTTAACAACGGCCAAACACTCTTTTAATAAGTCGCGCTCAAGCGCGGTCAAGGTCATTGGGTTGACTTGCCGTGCATGTTTATCATCGGTTGATAATGCGACTGATAGGCGCTGTGCCATAAAAAACTCCAAGGCTTCTAGTAGAGTATCTGCGCGCTCTTGGGTCAAGGCGCGCGCTTGTACCAAAGCTTTAAGACGATTTTTACTACTGGGCAGCTCTAAGATATCGTTTTCTAACGCCAAGGTACGAATGCCATGAACCAGTGGAAAAATACCGGCTTTCTTTAGATCAATGTCTTCTGACCCGGATTTACCACCGAGCAAAGGCACGAATTTTTGCCACCACTGATTGACATCACCGAACTGTAGCGCGGCGCGCGCGAACTGGCGTACAAACATAGGGTCTGACTGCCTGTGGGCAACCTTTAAATGTTGACGCACCTGAGTCAATAATGACTCATCTCCGCAGACATATTCGCCATCGAGTATGGCAGACAAATAAATACCATGCATGGGATCCGTATTTCTAAACCATAAACCAATCTGGGCATTAAACTGTTTTAGCGGCTGTCGCCACATAGGGTTGGTCATCATGATATTACCATCGCACAGTGGATAACCGAGGTCTGCTAAATGCTGATTAAAAGTATCCGCAAATTCTGCCAGATCAGGGTGAGTATAGCCGTCACGTAAGATGAGCGCATTGTCTTGGTCAGTACGCATGATTTGCTCACCGCGCCCCTCGGAGCCCATCACAATCAGGCAGGTATTTGTCATGACCTCATCAGGCACGATAAGCTGCCAGAGCTTGGTAAATACCTGTGCATTCAAGGTCTGTACCATACGGCTGATATTACCGATTTTGACACCGTTTTGATGTTGTGCGCGAATGTAACGACCGATAAGCTCGACGGCGGTATCTAAGCTCGATAAGTCTTTTGCTTGCTCGATTTGGATACTAATGAGCTGTGAATGATGACCAATATGCGCAAGCATATCGCTTTGTCCCAATATACCGACGACATCCCCATTTTGATCCATCACTGGTAGCCGATGGATGCGATAGCGGGTCATGGTCAATAATGCATCACCAATCTCATCACTGGCTTTGATGGTACGCAGGTTAAAATTAGCATAGTGCTGGCAGGGGGTAGTGGCTGGATCTTGCTGGTCACTCACGGCGCGGCAAATGTCGGTATCGGTCAAAATACCCAATAGATGACCAGTACCAAATCGCACCTCTCCCTCGTGTTTTAGGTTGTCTAATGGTTGCACTAGTACGTGTTTTAGCCCCGCTTTCGTCATGATAGACGCGGCTTCGTATAAGCTGTTATTGGCGTTGACGATATGGACTGGCAATAGATTGACATCAATGACGGGCTGCAACATGATTTGCTGCACTTCTTGTTGGTCATTGTAGCTGGCAGAGACTATGGATTTATTATTGCGGCGCTGCTGTAATGCCTTTAGCCGTTCGGGCAATTTGTCTGACAGCATTTGGCGCACTAGATGATTTTGGGCGCTGATTTTATCGACTGCGCTACCAGCGACTTGGAGCAACAAGGTATCCTCAGCGGCTCGAAACTGATAGGTCTGCAGCGCTTCAGTATTAGGGCTATTCTCAGTCAATGATTCAGGCAGACGACGGCTGTCAAACCAGTCGTTATTATTGAGATGGTCGGAGTGATTACTACCCAAGTAAGAGGCAACAAACTCACCATCAAGCAATTGCTCAATCTGCCCTTTAATGACCACATACAGATACTGCAACTCTTCGGCAGTTAGATTCTCATTTTTGGCGAGGTAGCGGATTTGGGTATTTTTCCTGATGCTTTGGCGTTCAGCCAGACTCAATACGTCAAAGGGCGGCTGGGTAAAGTCAAGATGGGGCATGGCATCATCCTTGATGGCATATTTGGTAAAAGATAATCGATGATAAAAGACACTTTACTATAGCATTATTAAAGCAAAAAACCTCTAATAACCACAGTAATATTGTGGCTATTAGAGGTTGCTGTTTTTTTGAAAGCTTTTGCGTATAAAGCGACTGCTTATGCGCCTAGTAATTTTCTAATACGGTTTATTGCTTCACGGCTTTCATCAACACTCGCAACGAGCGCAATGCGCACATAGCCTTGCCCAGGGTTTTTGCCATCAATATCACGTGACAGATAGCGCCCTGCTAGTGCGTGAATATTGGCCTGCTCGTACAGTGCTTTGACGAACCGCTCATCATCCCCATCGAACGGCTCAGGGACCTTTATCCAAAAGTAGAATCCAGCCTCAGGCATTCGTAACTCTAGTAGCTCACCAAGCTCAGACATCCACAAGGCAAACTTTTCTTGATACAGAGCGCGATTGTGTGCCACATGCTTTTCATCTTGCCATGCAGCGATCGAGGCGAGCTGATGTGGTATCGGCATCGCACAGCCTTGATAAGTACGATATTGCAGATAAGCTTGCAAAATAGTGGCATCACCTGCCACAAACCCTGAGCGTAAACCAGGCAGATTTGAACGCTTAGATAAAGAGTGAAAGACAATACAGTTTTTGAAATCATGACGACCGAGGGCAGCGCAGGCTTGCAATAGTCCAATCGGCGCCGTATCAAAATACAGCTCGCTATAGCACTCGTCACTAGCAATAATAAAATCGTACTGATCTGACAGGCGAATGAGATACTCCCAATCCTCCATTGTCATGACCGAGCCCGTCGGATTGTTCGGACTACAAACAAACAGCAACTGCGTGCGCGCCCAAACGTCTTTTGGTACGGCGCGATAGTTGCCTTTAAAGTCATCGTCCAGTGTACAAGGCACAAAATAAGGCTCGGCTTGCGCCAGTATCGCTGCACCCTCATATATTTGGTAAAAAGGGTTGGGCATGACTATTGTAGGAGCAGTCGTAGGAGCAGTCATAGAAGAAACGGCAGATAATGGGTCAGAGACAGACAGCGGACTACTCTCTGTATCGCTTACTTTATGATCCACGACTGCTTGTACCAGACTAAAAATAGCTTCGCGTGTGCCCATTACTGGCAATACTTGCGTATTGGCATCGACATGGTTCAAAAAGAAGCGTTTTTCTAGCCAATGCGCGATGGTTTGGCGCAGCTCAAACATGCCATTAGTCGTTGGATAACGACTTATTTTGTCCAAATTTTCACGTAGTACGTCCAGCACGAACGCTGGCGGCTCATGTTTTGGTTCACCAATACCGAGCTTGATTTCACTGTAGTCATGGGCTGGCACACTGTTAGCAAGCAATGTTGCCATCTTTGCAAAAGGGTAAGGATGCAGGTACGTTAAGTTGTGATTCATAAGTAGGGTAACTATAATAGACAATTAATAATAAAGTTATAAAGAAAAATTACATTTAAGCAGTGTAGCACTTCTCTTATTTTTTGTCTTTTACTTCTCTTGCTTAAGCTGCTTAGCTATTTAACCATAAATTATAATAACTAATGAAGCCGTCACAGATTTAAAAATCCTAAAAAAAGCTTATCAATTGATAACTTATAACAATACAAAAAACTGCTGTCAGCCCTAATGATAGATTATGGTGAGGATAATTTGATATGCCTAGTATCTCAAAAACTAATGATCTTAACGCGACAGACATTCAAGATGAAAATTTTGATGATGCGCAACAGCGAACCAAATTGTACGAACTATTAAAACAGCGGGAGCAAAGCTGGTGGCAAGCTCGCCAGCAATTAATTAGCCATAAAGAACGAAAAATGTTTTGGTATGGTGAAAACAGCTTGATGATGTGGTTACTGTGGCAACTGGTCAGTTACGTGATCGTTGCGATGGTGCTGATGTTGCTTAGCAATCAGCTCGGTATTTTACTGCCCTTATGGCAATATATTGCCTTATTTGTCTTACAGACAGTGGTTTTTGTGGCCATGCTCGCGTCCAAAAGTCGAATGGCAGACAGCTTGCAGCGTAAAATCGATAAAGATGAGTTGATGCGTGAAGAGGCACTGAATGAGATGATTATCTTAGCAGAGGACAGCCTTTATCCCGATGTGCATGCCAAATCGCCTATTTCTCTAAGACAAATCTATGAGTGTTTTGAGGGGGATTTTCATTTAGCAAGTTTGCATTGTTTGCTGCAAAAAGAGGTCAACGCTGGGCGTTTAATACTGACGCAAAAGCAGATTGAAGCAGAGATTCTGCCACCAGATCTTGCGGATGATGAGCTCAATGAGCACGCTAGCGAAATGATATATAAAAGCACCTTATAAAAGGTGCTTTTGGTATTAACGGGTTAAAAAATACAAAGCATGCCATCAATGAATGGATGATACACGCTGAGTATTTATCTTAGACTTATCTTGTAAGCCCATTTGTTCAATCACATTTGCTGTAAGCAGCAGGCTGCTCTCTTTGCATACTGAGACTGGCCATCAAGGCGGATCGTAGTGCGTCAAGTCTAGCAGCAGATAGCGGTTCATCATTTTGATCGCTGATATAAAACATATCTTCTGCACGTTCGCCCAAAGTGGTGATACGCGCCGCATGCACCTCAATTTTCTCCTGCAAAAATACCTGTCCTACTCTTGCCAATAGTCCCGGCTGATCAAGGGTTTCTAAGCTCATAATATGCTGATCAGAAGCCTCATTAAAATCAAAATTAATCACCGTGGTCACTTCAAAGTGTCTGAGCTGACGCGGTATGCGCTTATTGGTAAGTTTCAGTAGTGTCGGGTCTTTAAAGGCATTGATTAGGCGCTGTTTGAGCTCTTGTTGACTGTCCTCATCGACCAATAGTGTGCCACTGGGATCAAGCAGTACATAGGAGTCCAAAGCAAAATCGCGGGTAGCAGTAATGATACGGGCGTCTAAAACATCCAAGTTCATTTGATCGAATACAGCCATGGTGACTGCAAACAGGTTCGTCTGATCTTGGGTATAAACAAAGACCTGTACCGCATCAAGGGCCAACTCACGATGCTCACGTAATACCACCAATGGCGGGCTATCTGCATTAGAAGCAAGACCAATCGGCGGATGGTTCAAAATGGCTTCGGTATGCCATAAGATGTCTTCAGGAATTTCTCTCAAGAAATATTCATCACCCAAATCATCCCATAGCCTCAAGACTTCATCGCGATTCATGTGTTGATTGTTGACATTATCGAGCATCGCTAATGCTTGGGTGCGTGTGGCCCTGATCATATCTTGGCGATTAGTAGGTGCATCGATATCAGCGCGCAAAATGCGCCGAGTTTGTGAGTATAACTGTTTCATTAATGTGGCACGCCAGCTGTTCCACAACTGTGGATTGGTCGCATTCATATCCGCAACAGTGAGCACATATAAATGATTGAGGTGGGTGACGTTACCGACTAAGTTGGCAAAAATAGTGACCACTTCTGGATCTGAGATGTCTTTTTTCTGAGCAGTCATCGACATCAATAAATGATAGCGAGTTAGCCAACCGACCAAATTGGCATCTGCCAGACTCATACCATGCGCCAAACAAAATTCAGTCGACTCGGTTTGACCAAGCTCACTATGGTTGCCACCGCGACCTTTGGCAATATCATGGAACATGGCGGCCAGTACCAAGATTTCCTTGCGCTCGATACGTTGAAAGATAGAGCTGACCAGTGGGAAATCTTCATAAAACCGTGGGTCGGTGAAGCGATGCAAAATCCGAATCAAAAATAAGGTATGCGCATCAACCGTATAACGGTGAAATAAATCATATTGCATCAGACCCGTCACTTGGGCGAACGCAGGAATGTAGCTGCCTAAGACGCCGTAGCGATTCATGGCACGCAGGCGATGAAACAGATAATTCTGCTCTTTTAAATTGGCTAAAAAGAGCGCTTGGTGAGCGGGGTTATCACGGTAGACTTGATCGATGCCACGCGCGGCGATTTTTAGCGCACGCAACGTATGAGTACGCACGTTTTTGATACCGTACTGACCCATCAGTAAAAACATCTCTAGGATAGCATCAGGGTGCTGAGCAAAAACCCGATGATGCGCCATGGCGATTTGGTCACCAACTTGGTTGAAGCGCGCATTGATTGGCTGCTTTTTTGGACGCTCATCATCAGGCAACTGCGGCTCTATAATCGTCTCGTAATAGTGATTGGTCAGCATCTCAGACAGCGTTGATATCTGCATGGCACAGCGATAATAGTCGCGCATAAAACGCTCGACGGCGGCATTTGGCTGATCGTCTGGCTGCGTCTCATAACCCATCAACTGGGCAATTTCACGCTGATAATCAAACAGCAGCTTGTTTTCGTTGCGACCAGTCAATACATGCAGATAATGACGTATTTGCCATAAATAACCTTCTGCAAAGTTCAGCTCATCGAACTCTTTTTCAGTCAAAAAGTTTTGTTGTACTAAGTCATACAGCTTACCCACTCGAAAATAGCGTTTGGTTACCCAGCCGATGATATGAATGTCGCGTAGACCACCAGGGGCGGTTTTTATATTGGGTTCAAGGTTGTACTCGGTGGCATTGTGCTGTAAGTATCGTGCTTTAGCTTCTGCGATTTTTACTTCAAAAAACTCACGTGGCGACCACTGTTTATTGACAATTTGAACGGGCACATCCTGTAAAGCCTCATTACCAATTAATAGCCGAGCTTCTAGCTGGGCACTGGCAATGGTGTGATCGAGCGACGCCTCTAAAGCGTCATTAACACTACGTACCGAGAGAGCAGGCTCTAATCCTATATCCCACAATAGCGCCACCAACCGATCTATTTTCCCACTGGCATCAGCACCAATCTCATCAGGGGAGAGCAATAAAATGTCGATGTCTGAATAAAGCGACAGCTCGCCGCGACCATAACCGCCTGTGGCAAATAAAGCCAAATCTGTTTTATCCAGCTCAAACCAGTTAAACAAGGCAGTCAGCAATTCGTCGATCGCACCAGAGCGTGCCGCGACCAATTGACGAATATTGACACCGCGTTCAAGTGCACGGTTAATATCTTGATTAATTTGAGTCAACCAGTGAGGAATACCCAGTAGCGACTTTTCAGTGACAGGGGTGTCCGCTAGCAGTGATGCGTTTGTCGCTATATCCTTTGATAATAGAGGTAAAGGTGTCAGATCGATAGAAGCGACATCACAAGTAAACATGAGTGTTATCCCGTTAAGAGTTTTAAAATAAAACGTTTCAGCTGAAAAGCGTAGAATCACCAGTGTGCTGGTAGCTGACACAAGCCACAAATATAAGTTACCAATATAAGTTATTAAGTCATCAGAGTATAAAGATAAAAAGCGGGTGAGCACAATACTCAATATGACCTAATTATTGGCCAAAAAAAAGACCGCCTAGGCGATCTTTTTTGATATTACTGGGTCAAAAAACTTAGGTCTTCTTCAGGGCGAGTGGTAAACACCTCACAGCCATTATCGGTCACGACCATCGTATGCTCCCACTGTGCTGACAGCTTACGGTCTTTAGTAATTGCCGTCCATTCATCAGGCAAAATCTTGGTTTGCCATGTACCTTGGTTAATCATCGGCTCGATGGTAAAGGTCATGCCTGTTTTTAGCTCAAAGCCTGTACCTTTTTTGCCATAATGCATGACTTGCGGCTCATGGTGAAACTCATTACTAATGCCGTGACCACAGAACTCGCGAACGATACTGAAACGTTCAGGCTCGACCACTGCTTGGATAGCAGCACCGACATCACCTAGACGCGCACCGTTTTTGACGACACTCATACCAGCATATAGGGCGTCTTGTGCCACTTTGCAGATACGTTGTGCCATGATAGAGCCGTTACCAACGATCCACATTTTTGAGGTATCGCCATAGTAGCCATCTTTTATCACGGTCACATCGATATTGATGATATCACCATCTTTCAGTAGCTTGTTTTCGGCTGGAATACCATGACAAACCACATGATTAATCGAGGTACAAATTGATTTTGGGAAGCCATTATAGTTAAGCGGTGCAGGAATAGCCTGTTGCACATTAACGATATAGTCATGGGCGATTTGGTTAAGTGCCTCGGTACTGATGCCAACTCGAACGTGCTCATCGAGCATGACAAGGACATCACTGGCAAGTTTACCGGCCACGCGCATTTTTTCTATGGCTTCTGGGGACTGGATAAGGGATTTTTTAGTCATCATTATATTACTTATAGTTATGGAATTAATGGCTTGAATTATAACATAAATGAAGACGCTACTGTTTTACGTTAAGTGATAGTGAACCTATCATTATTATTGATAATAATTGCTTTACAGCGAAGTAGGAGCAGTTGTGACCCTCTAGTCACGATAATATATTCATATTTTGACAATTTAGTTGAATGTTACAGAAGATATAAGTAATGTAATTTTGCATGCTAAAGGAATTAGCAGCAATCTTTGCCGATATTATGAGGTAAAGATAATCAAAATTAATGATAACAAGGACGTTATTATGACGCTAAAATCTTCTCTAGCTTCGGCTTTCACGCCCAGCGCATTTCTCCCCTCACTTGGTGCTATCGGTGCCGGTGTACTCTTAATGGCTCTACAAACCACCTCGGCTCAAGCTGCTGGTCAATACTATAATTGTGCCAATTCAACCGGATGCAAGCTGGTCAGCAACAAATACTGGACGTCAAATCATACTGATACAAAATACCCAATTGTTATGGCACATGGTCTTGGCGGCTTCACTAACTTATTTGGGATTATCGACTACTTCAATGGCATTCCTCAAGAGTTGATGAAAGGCGGCTCAGAGGTATATACCACCAAAACGTCAGCCGTCAATAACAGTGAGATTCGCGGAGAGCAGCTGCTGCAACAAGTCAAAACCATCACTGCCATTTCAGGTGAGCCTAAAGTCAATTTATTTGGACACAGTCAAGGCGGTATAGATATCCGCTATGTCGCTGGCGTCGCGCCAAAATATGTCGCATCAGTTACGGCAGTCTCAAGCCCAGAACAAGGGTCAAAAACGGCAGATTTTGTCAAAAACACCCTTGAGCCAAACAACACCACAGGTAATCCATCCAATGTCACAACACAGCTAGTCTCAGGCGTGTTCAATTTGATTGGTGGCTTTACAGACGTGGGTTCAGGTATCAGTTTTAAAGAGATACAAGAGCAAGATGGCTGGCAAGCGCTCGTGGCTCTATCAACGGATGGTGCTGCTAAGTTCAATGCCAAATTTCCTGCAGCAATGCCAAAAAATTATTGTGGTCAGCCGACCAGTACTGCCGTCAATGGCATTAAATACTATTCGTTCAGCGGGGTTGGGCAAATAACAAGCGCACTGGATCCTAGTGATTATTTATTGGCAGCAACGAGCGTGCCGTTTGCAGGCGAGTCTAATGATGGGTTGGTGTCTGCTTGCTCAAGTCGTCTTGGTTATGTGATTCGGGATAATTATAGAATGAACCATTTGGATTCAGCCGATCAAGTATTGGGTCTGACGGCATGGGGCGATTCTGAGCCAAAATCTATCTATCGTACTCAGGTCAATCGTCTTAAAAACGCTAACCTTTAATAATGTAAGCTTTTAAGAACATACGCTTTTAAAAACATAAGCCTTTAAGCTGACTTATAAAAGAACCCTCATTTATGTCGAATAATCGCCGCCCAGCCTATCTACCAATAGTTATAATCGCCGTGGTTAGCATAGCCATAACGGCGGCGGTGATTATGTGGTTCAAACCTGATAATACACGTATGGCTACAGCGCAACCAGTATCCAGTGCCCTCACTAATGAGGCTGATGCTACTCTATCAACTGCGCTGGATAATGGCCAAGTAGTGCAAACAACTGCCGCCCAAAACCAGTCTCTATTTGTCACTGGATTGGAGCATTTGCCGCGCTCATTACAAGGCACGCAAATTGACGGCGAAATCATCATTGACGAAAATAAGCAGTTGGTCGTCACTGAAGGTCTACGGCGTTTATTCGATTATTTTTTGTCGGCGCTGGGTGAAGAAGATGAAGCGGTTATTTATGCCCGTGTTGAAAGCTATATTCGTCACCACACGCCAGAGCCTGCCGCTAGTCAAACGGTCGCTATATTTGACCAATATATTACCTATCTTAAAGCCATTACTGAAATAGAAGAACGTTATGGCAATCTGCAATTACAAGCGGCAAAAAGCGGTGAGCTGGATCTAAATGTCGTCGCTCAGCAAAAGCAAGATGTAGCCAAGTTGCGTCAGCAGTATTTTACTAAAGAAACCATTACCGCCTTCTTTGGTGCAGAAGAGGAGTATGATAATTATAGTATGGAGATGGTCAGAATTAACCAAAACCAGCAGCTAAACGATGTGCAAAAAGAGGCAACGCGGCAGAACTATATAAGCCGTATGCCGGATAATGCGCTCAAAGCCGGTATCACCCAGCAAGCCAACCTGAACGAGCTGATGAATCGCACAAAACAGATGCAAGCAAAAGGGGCAACGGCTCAGGAATTGTATAACATGCGTCGTGATCTGGTAGGTGCTCCAGCCGCCACACGCCTCGCGCAAGTTGATGCAGAAGATGCTAACTTTGCTCAACGTTTCGACCAATATCAAGCCCAAAAACAGCGCTTATTAAATCAAAGTGCAGATAAAACGCAAGCACAAACCCAAATCAATCAAATCGAACAGCAGCTATTTAGTGAGGCTGAACGCAAGCGTTTGGTAGGCTATGCTGCTTTGCAACAACAGAACCTCGCCAATCTAGAGTAATGCCTAGCATAAATGAGTAAAACAATGGTTTTAATGAGAAATTGTCGGTTTTTAGGGTATATTCGAGAAGTTATATAAAAAGTGTTAGCAGTTAATGTACTGTCTAACAATAGAGGTTAGCAAAAAGACTATAGAGCGCAACAAATAACAGGGTAATCATACACTCAATCTATAATGACAGTTAAGCTCCAGTTGTGCATAATGACCGCATTATTGAGAGTAATGAATAAAACAGTAAATTAATCATAATAAAAACGAATGTTTAGGATAAGAGCTATTTTTTATTCTAAAAAAACCACTAGAGGAGTTTATATGAAAAACATGACTAAAATGATGATGGCAGCGACGCTTGCGGTAGGTACATTGGCTGCTGGTTGCCAAACCACGCCTAGCGTAACAGCGCCAGTGACTCAACCAATTACTTCTAATACGCTACAAGCATATGATTGGCAGCTTGTTGACGCAAAACGCAGCAATGGTGATAAGGTTAGCCAATTGTTCTTTGATCCAGCGAAGCCGTTGACGCTAAAGTTCTTCAAAGACAGCGGCAGTGACCGTGTGACCTTTATGAACACCTGTAATAACATGGGCGCTGACTACAAGGTTGTGAACGGCAATGTCGTATTAGGCAACGTTTTATCTACTATGATGGCATGCCCTGAGCCACAAGCAAGTTTTGATACTGCGACTTTAGCGACCGTACAAGGTAAATATAGCATCAGTAAAAATGCCAATAACACGCCTATATTGACCATTACCAATAGCAATCAAGTTGCTCATTTCAAAGCCGTTTCTAAATAATTCAATCATTACAGATGGTTTTTAAATAGTATTTGCGAAAAGCAATGTTGAATAAAAGCAGTGTTCTATAAAAGCCAGATGTAGTTTTAAAAATGCCTCACTATCTAGTGGGGTATTTTTTTGTCCAAAATTTGGCATGGTTTACGCTACACTGTCATTTGCTATTAAGTAAAGTCTTTAGGCTAGGATATTTTAATGCACTCAATCTTTTAGCCTTGATTGTCAAGATTCTCAGTACGCAATAATCAATACTTTATTGGACGTTATTTTATGTCAAAAATGCTTGTATCAAAATCATCCGTCAATATACGAACGATAAGTAATATCACCGCACTAACGACTTTTATTCTGTTGACGGGTTGTCAGACCTTGCCTAGTACGATGTCTAAAACGATGCAAGCACCTGCTAGTAATATAAGTGCGAGCAATCCACTAACGGCGCGAATGTCAGCGATAGATCGGCAAGGGCGTATTGCCTATGTCGAGGAGCAAGGAGTCGGAGCTGCAAAGATATCGACGCTTTATAGCATTCGTCCTGATGGTAGTGATCGTCAGTTAATCGATCAGCTTAATGGTTATATTTATGCGCCAGCGTGGTCAGCTGATGGGCAACTGCTGGGATATAGTAAACAAGCGCCGCGCCAGCATCCTAAGATTTATATCTATGATCGCAAAAGCAACATCCGCAACCTTGTGGTAAATGCTGAAGGCAGCAATATGTCAGCGTCGTTCTCACCTGATGGGCAAAAACTCCTCTATAGCTCGACGGTCGTCGGCAATGCTGATATCTATGAGATGCGTCTGAGCGACGGTAAGACCACACAGCTCACTACGTTACCGAGCACGGAAGTGCAGCCAAGCTACGCCAGTGATGGGCAAAGCTTTGTCTATACCAGTGATAAAGTCCGCGCTGGACGCCCACGTATCTATCGCTATAACTTCGAGACTGCTAGTGCCACGCCTGTGCCAACAAGTGGCTATGTCGCCAGTCCGCAACTGAGCTTGGACGGTCAGCGTATGGCATATCTCAATGGTCGTAAGGCTGCGGTGATGACGCTGGCTACAGGGCAAGTTATCAATCTAGCAGAGACGGGACTTGATGAACCAGCACGTCTGTCACCATCTGCACAGTATGCTGTCTATCCGACAAAGCTTTCACAAGTGGGCGGTCAAAATGGCGGCAGCTTGGTCATTCACTCATTATCTGGTAATACAAGTTATGCCATTGGCAGTAAGGTGGGCGGAGTCGTGCGCTCTCCAATATGGGGACGTTAAAGGCAAAACCTATGTATTATGTAATGGAATGTATATATAATCCTTGATAAAGCAACATAAGTTGATTTAAAAAATGTAAACTTGGCAGCATTAATTCGAGTGAGCATCATCCACATAATACCAATTTGCATAACCAAGTCATTGAGCTAATAGATTGGGTGAGCAAAAGGAGAATACGCGCAATGCAAGAAGCTTTTTTAGTCTTTATCACTAAAATCAGTTTATATCCCACGATTATTTTTACAGGGCTTGTGATGTTCGTCACTTTATATTGGATTGTGTCTTTACTCGGCATGGCAGATATGGATAGCGTAGACCTTGGTGAGTCAGGCGGTGATGCTGATGTCTCTACCTTATCATCGACTGGTTTTTTTACCGGTCTCATGCTCAAATTTGGTCTTTACGGTGTCCCTTTAATCATCATACTAAGCTTAATTAGCTTGATCGGTTGGTTGCTTAGCTATTTATATACCAGCTTTTTACACCAATATTTCGATTCTGGCGTTCTGTATTATTTATTCGGTACAGGGGCGCTCATTTTCGTATTGGTCGTCTCTATGTGGTTGACAGGTATTATTATTTCGCCGATTCGCAAAAATATCGCTAAAATTCCCAAACGTAATTCGTCTAATAATGTGGGTAAGATCGCTGTTGTGCGTACCCTTAGTGTCACAGATAAACATGGCGAAGCAGAGCTAAATGATGGCGGTGCAGGATTGATATTAAAGATTCGTTCAGACACCAATGATGGTTTGCTAAAACAAGGCGATAGAGTGATGTTGATAGAGTATTTAGACGAAGCCAATACCTACCGAGTTGCTGTCGTCGAAGATAAAAAAATATTGTAAAAGTATGAATAAAATTGTGCATTTTTAGAAGTAACATAAATATTTTTAAATTTGGTGATAGTCGGTTCAAGGTAATTCAGATATATCGAAGGCGAATGACAGGGCTATAAAGCACACGTGCTATATACAGTGCCATAAATAGTAGAGTTAGCAGGCGTGATAGCGTATCTGATTTATATAGAATTGATTATGGAATGTTTTAATTAAAGGAATGGATATGGACACACTCATTATCGTCGGCGTGGTTGTAGTGCTGGCGTTTGTTTTTATGATGGTCGCACTATTGATGCTCAAGGCCTTTTACTTTAAGGTTGAGCAGGGCAAAGCACTCATTATTAACGGTGTGAGTAAAATTGCCGTACGTTTTGATGGTGGTTTTGTTTGGCCAGTCATCAACAAAAAAGAATTGATGCGCATATCGCTCATCACGTTAGAAGTAGACAGACGCGGTAAAGAAGGTTTGATTTGCGCAGACAACATGCGTGCTGATATCACCGTGGCATTTTATTTACGCGTCAATGAAACCGAAGAGGATGTGCTAAAAGTCGCCAAATCGGTTGGGGTTGAGCGCGCATCAGATAAAGTCGCTGTCAACGAGCTATTTAATGCTAAATTCTCTGAAGCATTGAAAACGGTTGGTAAACAGATTGATTTCGTCAAACTGTTTGAAAACCGCAGCGAGTTTCGTGACAGCATCGTTCAAGAAATCGGTAACGATCTGAACGGCTATGTCTTAGAAGATGTGGCGATTGATTACTTAGAGCAAACGCCAAAATCTTCATTAGACTCAAGTAATATCTTAGATGCTGAAGGTATCAAAAAGATTACTCAGTTAACGGCTTTTCAGAACGTTATCACCAACGAGCTGGAGCGTGATGAAGAACTGGCTGTTAAGAAAAAGAATGTCGAAACCAGAGAGGCGATGCTAGAGCTAGAGCGTCAACAAGCCGATGCCGAAGCCAAACAGCAACGTGAAATCTCGTCAGTGATTGCACGTGAGACTGCTGAAACTCGCAAAATTGAAGAAGAAGAGCGTAAAAAATCTGAAACGGCTGTTATCTCGGTTGAGCAAGATTTAGCCATTCAGCGTGAGAATCAGCAGCGTGAAATCGAAGTAGCAGGACAAAATCGTCTGCGTGCGGTCGTCATCGAAGAAGAAAAAGTCACGCGTGCCCGTGATTTAGAAATTGTCTCTCGTGAGCGTGAAGTTGACTTGCAACGTATCGAGGCTGAACGCGCGATTGAGCTTGAGAAAAAAGAAATCGCCAACGTCATTCGTGAACGTATCGCAGTGGACAAAACCGTTGCGCAAGAAGAAGAGCGTATCAAAGAAGTTCGCGAAATTAGCGAAGCGGAGCGTTCGAAGCAAACACGTGTCCTAGCAGCAGAAGCCGATGCGGAAGAAATCAAAGTACGTCAGGTGAAAAAAGCCGAAGCAGAAGAGCTATCTGCCAAGCATAAAGCCGTCGAAATCACCACATTGGCTGCCGCGAATCTTGAAGCATCTGCCAAAGATTCAGAAGCCAAAATTAAAATGGCCGAAGGTATCAAAGCAGAAGAGTCAGCACATGGCTTTGCTGAAGCGGCTATCCAAGAAGTCAAAGCCGCTTCTTTGGAAAAAGAAGGCATTGCGAAAGCCAATGTTATCAAAGCGACTGGACAAGCTGAAGCGCAATCAGATCGTGAAAAAGGTATGGCAGATGCTGAGGTTATCGCGGCTCGTGGCGAGTCTAAGGCAAAAGCTGAGCGTGATATTGGTATGGTCGATGCAGAAATCATCGCCGCTCGTGGTGAATCTACCGCTAGAGCTGAGCGTGAAAAAGGCATGGCAGATGCTCAAGTCATCGCGGCTCGCGGTGAGTCAAATGCCAAAGCAGAACGCGAAGTTGGATTGGCAAAAGCCGAAGTTACTCGTGCACATTTCCAAGCCGAAGCAGATGGTCTGGTCGAGAAATTCAATGCCATGGGTAGCATGAGCAAAGAGGCACGTGAGCACGAAGAATTCCGCATGAGCCTTGAGACAGCATTGCAAGAAGCATTGGCATCGATTGATGCTGGTAAAGAGATTGCGAAAGAAAATGCTGAAGTATTGGCAGTTGCGTTACAGAAAGCCAAAATCGATATTGTTGGCGGCGAAGCGCATTTCTTTGATAACTTTGCCAAATCACTGTCTATCGGTAAAGCCATTGATGGCCTAGCGGGTAAGTCAGACACCTTGAGCGGTATCATCAATGGTGTGATGGCCAGTCAAGCCATGAAATCAAACCAGAAAAATGATGATAAAACGACTTATTAATAGGGTCTAAATGTCTAGGGCGAGTCCTCAAGTCAATCGATAGTTATCTAAATAGGTTAAAAATGGTTAAATCTTGCCAAACAGCGTCAAATAGCTGACTAATATCTCGATATTATCTGCGCTATTTTCCTTGTTTGACTGCGATTTATCTCATTTTTATCACCATGTTTAAAATGAGGACACGCCCTAGCCTTAATGGGTAATTATTAGTGAGCAAGTTTTTATCTAACAGTATGAATGAGTAATATTTTCTAAAATAAAGAATCTATCGTGTAGGCGGCAGATTTTTTTGGCTAACTCAGGGTGATTCAGAATGACGAATCATGATGAGTTGGTTAATCTAAAAAAATAGCAGTGACGACTTGTTTTTTTAGATTAGCCAAGTGCTTCTTTACTTTCAATGATTCTTTATTGCCCAAAATTCTCTTATAGTGGATTCAGTTTAAAAGAGATACAAGGCAACCGAGTGCAGATGTATATGTGATACTTCAAGCGAGGTTAACGCTGTAGCTCTTTTATAAAGGATTAACTATATTATGTAAAAACAGAAACGGACGAGCAACGATGGCGGACACGCAAACTTCAAAGAACTCAGATAGCAACGATAATAATAGCGCTAATCAAGCTAACCAAATCGATCAGGCAGTTGCTTCAGGCAATGCTTATGAGCTCATCAAAAAGCGTTTAACCGAGCAAGGCAGCCGCTTAGAGCAGCAAACGCAGACGCTAAATAATGCGCGTCTCGAAGAGTTTGGCAGCACCCAGATGCAAGTTATTGCCCGTACTCGTATTCGTACCGAGCACAACTGTGTGGCGCAAGATATGGTGCAGGTCGGTGATTATTTGCTGTTTGGCTACAACGTTTTTATGGGGCTCAAACGCGCGAGTAATATTAAGGACGTATTGTCGTTATATCGCCTGAACGAGCCAGTTGGTAATGAAGAAGAGTATCAGCTCGAAGAGGTCGATTTAAAAGGCACTTTTTTGGCTCAAGATGCCTTTGTCCAAGACTTCAATGAGCTGTATCGATATTACAAGCAAACGCGCCTGATTCAAATAACGGTGAAAGACAGCAAATTGCTGTTGGCGTTTCAGATTGGCGAGCGCATTACTGATATTCGAGTGTTCCGTTTTGCGTTAGATTTTAGCCAAGGTACGCCAGAGTCGGCGCAAGTCGCTTATGTGGACAATCGAGGCGAGCGTGATATTGAGCTACCGCCTGCTTATGATTTTGACTGGATTGAGACCACACGCGATCAAATGGTGAATGGTAAATATCCCCATATGAATATCTTGGATACGATATTTGTGGAAACGGTCGGTGGTGATTTGACCATTAAGATTGAGGACAATACGCAGTCAGGGCAAGGTATTTATAGTGAACCGGTCAATGACCGTACCCAGTCGCTTACCGATGCCGAGATTGCGTATGCCAAAGTGGGCAGTTTAATACTGCTCAAAATATTGCCTTATCGTGAAGATGACTACCGTTATTTCGTTTATAACACTTTGACCGAAGCGGTGCTGCGTTTGGATGCGATTGGACAGTCGTGTGTTCAGCTACCAGAAGACCACGGCATCATGTTTCCGGGTGGTTATTATCTACAGACGGGTGAGTATAAGCTGTTCGAGGCCAATAATGTTGGCGCTACTGACTTACGGTTTAAGCGTAAAATTGTCTCGCCAAATGGGGAAGATGTTCTATTCTTATTTTACGACAGAGACTTGGGCGTTACGGGGCTGTTTCCTTATAATTTGATTAAAAAGCAATTGGCAAACCCTATCTATTGCAACGGTATGGCTTTGGCAGAGAATGGCCGCTTGGTGCTGTTTAGTGACCAAAGCGAGCCGTCTCGTATTCATCCGATGCAGATATGGCATACGCCTTACGCCTCGCATGAGTATGTGAGCGAGCTGCCAGAGAGCACGAGTTTTTATGGCAAGATTGGCAATAAAGAATTGGTGCGCGGTATCTCAGATCTTTATAGCATTACCCGCCTCATTGACAATCAAAGCGTGTCACAGAAGCTCTATGAAGAGCTTACCAATAATACCAGCCGACTCTTTGACAGCTATTACTGGTTGTCTGAGCCTGAGCTGAGCGAAGTCGCCAGTAGTATTAAAGAAGTGACGGCCACGGCTGAGCTAGTCATTGATGAGTTCGCCAAAGTACAAAGTATCCAAAAGCAAACCCAAACTGCGCTAGCCGATGCCGAGACCCAGCAAAGTGAGATTTTGCGGCAGATACGCGTCACTAGCTTTGAGTCTGCCAGTGATTATGTCGATCAGTTGTCAGCGTTAAGACGACAAAAAGGCCGTTTGGTCAGCTTGGAAGATTTGCGTTATTTAAATGCTGATAAGCTACAAGCATTACAGACACAGTTAGAAGAAGCCGAAAGCGAGCTGGCTGAAAAGACTGTGCTGTTTTTAAGTGGTGAAGAGGCGCTATCAAGCTACGAAGGCATATTGGTCGATGTCAGTGAGCGCTTAAACACCGCTGAAACCAATGCTGAACTAAAACCCGTATTGGATAAAATTGATGAAACAGCGCAAGGGTTAGATTTATTAACCGAGCTATTAGGTACGCTAGATGTAGCCGATGCCACGGTACGTACGCAAATTATCGATGATATATCGACCATTTATGCCAGCCTAAACCAGAGCAAAGCCAAGCTCAATCATAAACGCAAAAATCTAGGCTCTGCCGAGGCCGTGGCGCAATTTGGCGCGCAGTTTAAGCTGTTTGGTCAGTCCATTGCCAATGCGTTATCTATTGCCAATACCCCTGAGAAATCAGATGAGCAAATGGCTAAGCTATTGGTGCAGCTAGAAGAATTGGAGAGTCAATTCGCTGACCCAGAGACCAATAGTGGCGATCAGTTTTTAGCCGACATCATCAGTAAGCGTGAAGAGATTTACGAGACCTTTGAAAATCACAAGCAGCAATTGCTTGATGCTCGTAACCGTAAAGCGCAAAACTTAGGTGATGGCGCGCTGCGAATGCTTGAAAGTATTAAAAAACGCACGCAAAGCACTGGCGTCACAGGCTTTACAGAAGAGGAAGCTCTCAATACATACTTTGCAGCTGATGGTCTAGTACAGAAAGTCCGCAACATCGCAAAAGAGCTGCAAGCGATGGGCTTTAGCGTCAAAGCCGATGACATCGACGCCCGTCTAAAAGCCATTCAAATCGAGAGTTATAAGAGTCTAAAAGACAAGTCGGACTTGTTTGAAGATGGTGGTCAGATTATTAAACTGGGCAAGCATCGTTTTTCGGTCAATACTCAGCCACTTGATTTGACTTTATTGAGTCGTCAGCAGTCAGATGGTAACCGTGTTTTAAATCTGCATCTCACGGGCACAGACTATTATGAAGTACTTAATAATGCTGAGCTGAACGCTTTGCGCCCGTATTGGGACATGAATATCGCTTCTGAGTCGGATGCCGTTTACCGCGCCGAGTATTTGGCCTATAGCATTATCGAGAATGCCAAAAACAGCCAAGAGGGTTTGACTGAAGCGCATCTATATCAAGCATACGATGCGACAGTCATTACCCTCGATATTAATGGTGATATTGATAATGACAGTCCATTGTCCAAACTGGTCAAAGCTTACGCCACCCCTCGCTATCAGCTCGGCTATGACAAAGGCATTCATGATCATGATGCTACGTTATTACTGATGCAAATATTACCGACTTTGCGCGAGGCAGGGTTGCTGATTTATACCCCGCAAGTACGTGCATTGGCGCAATTGTTTTATTGGCAGCTCAATATCGTACAAGCGCTGGGCTTAGACAGCTTGCGCCAATTTGGCTATGACGCTTGGTTAAATGAATCCGTGCTGACGCGCGCGAGCAACTGGACGGATAGAGCTGCGACCGCCGAGCAACTGCGCCGTGCTTTGGGCAGTGATACGGCTAAGTCTTTACTAGTCGAAGATATGAGCAAAGTGATGCGTGACTTTGTCGCCACTCATAATGATGACGGTATTGGCGTTGATAAAGGTGCTAGCATCGATGAAGATGGCAGCGTTGATAAAGGCGCCAACATCTTCAAACCAAGCTATATCCAGCTTGCCTGCGAATACTTGGTGAGCGTCATGGGACAGTCAGCTGAATCGAATACTGTCGCATCTAACACAATAAACTGGCAAACTAGCCAACAAGCGCAGCAGTTGTGTGAGCAGCTAAGCCAAACGCTAAATAGTGCCTCAGGCAGCACGCAAGCGACGGCCAGTTTTGACCAATTACAGTCTTCAATTGGCAAGCTTGGATTCCAGCCCAAATCAGCCTATGAGCTATTGGCAACATGGTTCCATGCATTGCTTGATAAAACCTACGCTAGTACAGCATTGGCTAATGCAGCTGATGATGGCACCAATGAAGACGGCGAACTCAGTGAAGCACAGCTTGCTGAAATTGAAGAAAAAGATGCGTTACGCAAGCAGCAATTAGAAAGTGGCCGTCATTATGTGCCGGAGGCGATTGCGGTTTTACTCACTCAATTGAACGATGCTCAACGTGAAGCTTTGGTGCAGCGATTGATTGATTCAGGCGCGAGCTTCAATAAAGGGCTAAGTGCTAAAGGATTGAGCAATCAAGGTTTAAACAGTACAAGCGCAAGTACCACGCCATCTGCTTTATCATTTTCCTCAATCACCTCGTCGCCAGTTTCATCGACGACATCATTGACCAGTATTAATAATCCGCTCAATCAAGTGCAAAGCTTTGAGCGTAGCACGGGTAAAGTATCGCTTGAAATACAGGTTAATAACTTGCTAGGTGAGCATACGCGTATCCATCAGCAGACTTTAACCTTTGCCGTCGATGATTTTTTAAATCGTCTGCATCATCATGATACTCAAGTTATCCCTGCGTATAGACGTTATCTGGCCATGCGCTCAGAGATTTTACATGAGTCAAAGGAGACGTTGCGACTGGATGAGTTTATGCCGCGTCCACTATCCTCATTTGTGCGTAACCGTCTGATTAACGAGAGCTACCTGCCTCTCATCGGTGACAACCTCGCCAAACAGATGGGTACGGTCGGTGAAGATAAGCGTACCGATTTAATGGGTATTCTCATGATGATATCGCCACCAGGGTATGGTAAAACCACCTTGATGGAGTACGTGGCAAACCGTCTGGGTCTTATCTTTATGAAGATTAATTGTCCGTCACTCGGTCATGATGTGACGTCTTTAGATCCTGAAAAAGCGCCCAATGCCACCGCACGAGAAGAACTGAATAAAATCAACTTAGCCTTTGAGATGGGCAATAATGTCATGCTCTATCTCGATGATATTCAGCATACGCATGCGGAATTTTTGCAGAAGTTTATCTCACTCGGCGATGGTACGCGCCGTATCGATGGTGTTTGGCAAGGCAAAACCAAAACTTATGACATGCGCGGCAAGAAGTTCTGCGTGGTCATGGCTGGTAACCCATATACCGAGAGCGGCGAAGCCTTCAAAGTGCCAGACATGCTCGCCAACCGTGCCGATATCTACAACCTAGGCGATATCATGAGCGGCATGGAAGAAGTGTTTGCGCTCAGTTATATCGAAAACTCGCTCACTTCTAATACTGTCCTCGCGCCACTGGCCAACCGCGACCTAGCGGATGTCCATCGTCTCATCAAAATGGCGAAAGCGGAAAATGCGAATCTTGCACAAGCCCAAAGCGGTGATTTGACGTATCCGTATAGCACTTCAGAGATTAATGAGATTGTCGCGATCTTGCGTCATATGTTTACGGTGCAAGAGGTTATTCTAGACGTTAACCAAGCGTATATTGCTTCTGCCTCGCAAGATGACAAGTACCGCGTTGAGCCGATATTTAAGCTGCAAGGCAGTTACCGTAATATGAATAAGATGACCGAAAAGCTGTCGGCGGTCATGAATAAGAGTGAGCTGAATCAGCTGATAGACGATCACTATTTGGGCGAGTCACAGCTATTGACCCAAGGCGCAGAGAGTAATCTGCTCAAGCTTGGTGAGATGCGCGGTGTCTTGACCGAAGCAGAAATGCAGCGCTGGGCGCAAATCAAAGCCGACTTCTTGCGTAACAAAGCCATGGGCGGAGAAGATGGCGACACAGGCGCGCGTATCGTCGCCCAATTGGTTGATTTGGCCAGTGGCTTCAATGCCATCAGTAGCCAGTTTGAAAAATACTTAACGAAAAATGATCCTGAACAAATTGCTCGTTTACGAGAAGCAGGACAACAAGCGCAACTCGATGCCCAGCTAAACGCCCAATTAGAAGCACAAAAAATACTTGCCGATAGTGTCATTAACAATGCCAAAGTCGTCAGCGATAGTATCGATAATGGCTTTGAGAAAAGTGTGAGTCAATTGCTACAAATATATAAGCACGATCATAAGTCAGAAGGCGAGTATCTCAAGCAAAACCAATATGCACAAAAACAGCTCATGGTGCAGCTGGTCAATGCCGTTGAAGAGCTGGCACAGAAAATGGCGAATAGCTTGTCTAATAGTTTAACTGAGACTCTAGCTAAGAATGGAGAGAATCAAACTGCAGATAGCGATGCGACTGACATCACTCAGCAGACCGCACTTATGGCAACTGCCCTCAAGCAAGCATTAGAGCCATTGACGATGCGGATGGATGAGAAGCTGGCGATTGATACCAGTACCGATCAATCAGGCAAGCTAATCGTCAATAGCCTCAACAGACTCAATAAAATCTTTGACGACTATGATTAATAGCTACTGATTAATGGCTGACGATTAATTATTAACGCTTACGAGCAATGCTGATGACTTGCACTTATGAACATCACTTATGAATAGCACTATAAATAGGGCTGATAGTTAAGAGACAGTGGTAATATAGTCGGCAACAGCTACTTTGGATACAATGATGGCGAGTAAGCGTGCTACAAACAGTAGGTAAAGAAAGCCTGACACCGTATCCGATGATAGTGAATCGACTATATCAAACCAATGAGAAAATTATGGCGCACAAAAAGAAGAACGTCCGCAAAAAACTTTGCCCTGTCTGCGAGCGCGAGTTTAGCTGGACTAAGAAGCTTGATAAAAATTGGGAGAGCATGGTCTATTGCTCAGACCAGTGTCGCCGCGTAAAAAAGTATGAAGGGTTGGATCATCAAAAAGAAGATAAATAGGCGTTAATAGTCAGTTAGAGATATAGGGGAAAAGGGAGCAGACAATGGCACATAAAAAAGTAAACTTACCGCAAAAAACCTGCCCCGTCTGTCAGCGTCCGTTTACGTGGCGTAAGAAATGGGAGAAGGACTGGGAGCAGGTGATTTATTGTTCTGAGCGGTGTCGGCGTGGGAAGGATAAATCAGATTAAGCTAGAGTTAGGAGGGAAATAAATTCTTTAACTCTAGTATTACTAAGTATACTATTTAGTCTTGAACGTTAGAAAGTTCACTATTTGCGAATATTTATTTCGCTATAAGCGAAATAAATATTGATTAATTTTTTTCTTATTGTATAATCTTGAATGTTAGTTGATGTACAGACGAACAATTCATCATGAATATTAGGTAAATTTTTTACCTGCGGAGAATTAATTTTCTCTACCTCCTACTGGGCTCATGCGTTCTCGACTCGACGTATTACAATGGTTCGGTATGGTGCTTGCTTGCAATGAGAGCAAGCAAGCACCTGTAAGGATTGACCGCTGATTAAGTCTATTTTTCTAGTTGCGATGAGGATGCTAGTAATTCCACTAGTATCGACTAGGAGAAAAAGTTATGAAAGAATCAACTGATAATCAGCACCCGCCTAAGAAAAGCAAAAAATGGTCTAAAAGATTTCCCTTTTGGTTATTAGAAGCTTTTAAAGTTATATCAAGTATCCTCAATATTTTTAAATTTATTGAAAGATTCTTTAATGAGTAACCCTTAGGCGTTGTCCTTAACAGTCTTGTTATGGAGTCTAACTATGCTTAGTAATGCGTTAAAAAAAATTCGTCTGTTTCACAACATGAAGCAAAATGAACTTTCTCAAAGCCTAAATATTTCTAACTCTTATCTTTCTGAAATTGAAAATGGCAAAAAGTCTCCAAGTATCGAAATTTTACAGAATTACGCAGTCATCTTTGATATACCTGTTTCTTCTCTCTTATATTTTTCAGAGCAATTAGAAAGTGAAGGTAAAATCTCTAAGAGTTTTAGAATAAAATCAGCAGGTTTTGTTTTAAAGTTGTTGGATTGGAGTATTAAAAATGAGCAAAAAGAAGGTAAAGGCTAACAAAGTTTATTCTTTAAACCAATGCAGACTGTATAAAGTTACAAGTTTAAATAAACTTTGCTTAATTCTGAAAATAACTGAAGAAGAGCTAAATTTATTAGTTGAGAGTTACGAAAATAGCGACTTTTATAACTGTTATATCAATAAAGATGGACGTCCAATCCAAGAACCTAAAAAATTGATGTATCGTGTGCACAACCGAATAGCTAACTTGTTATCAAGAATTGAAACTCCTGAATATATGCACTATTCAAAAAAAGGACACTCACATATTAGTAATGCAGAAGTTCATTTGCATTCAAAGCAACTGATGACTTTTGATATTAAGTCTTATTATTCAAGCATAAGTAGTGAATCAATAAGAATATTCTTTAAGCATAAATTAGAATGTGAGCAAGATATAGCTTATCTTTTATCAAGACTATGTACTCTTGATGGTTCACTACCTACAGGCAGTCAGATTAGTGTTTATCTATGTAATTTGGTTAATTTAGATATGTTCGATGAAATGAAATTACAGTGTGAGATGTTTGAGCAGAAATTTACGGTTTATGCTGATGATATTACCATATCAGGGAAGTGTGTAAATCAAAGCCATTACAACATAATGAGTAAGATTTTAAATCGTTATGGCTATGAAATTAAAGAAAGTAAGACTAAACGATTTACTAAAAATAAAATTCCAGTTGTTACAGGTATAGCTCTTAAAAAAACTTTGGACGTAAAGAATAGTTTCTATATGGAGTTAAGGCAGTTATGTGAAGGTATTAATACTCATATAGATGATGCACCTTACCCTCAACTTAAGGATGAGTATTACTCTCTTAAAGGTAAAGCTCAGTACGTGAAACAATTAAACCAAAAGATTCCAAAGTTCGTATTCCAAACCCAAGCTAAATTAGAAAAGAAACTTGAAGGTCAACTTTAAGCTACTATCGACAATAATATTGTTCAAATACGTATTAGTAGTAATGAAAAAGCGAGCTTTCAAACAGAAGCTCGCTTTTCTTTAGCTAAAACCAAACCTTTACAAATTCGGATTCAACCACTTTTCAGCCGTTTTCATATCCCAGCCTTTACGCTCAGCATAACTCTCTAATTGGTCACGACTGATTTTGCCGACGTTGAAGTACTCACTATCAGGATGCGAGTAATAGAATCCACTGACCGATGACGCAGGCCACATCGCATAGCTTTCGGTTAGCGTTGTACCGATGGCATCTACCGTACCAAGCCAGTCAAACAATTTGCCTTTTTCGGTATGCTCAGGGCACGCAGGGTAGCCAGGTGCAGGGCGGATGCCGACATATTTCTCTTTAATCATCTCATCATTAGTGAGTGACTCAGTTGGTTGATAGCCCCAATACTCTTTACGGATTAGCTCATGCAGATGCTCGGCAAATGCTTCTGCTAAGCGGTCAGACAATGCCTGTACCATAATCGCATTATAGTCATCGCCTGCTGCTTTATACTTTTCAGCGAGTGCTTCTGTACCCACGATGGAGACAGTAAAGCCACCCAAGTGGTCAGTATGCGTCTCTGATGGCGAGATAAAGTCTGCCAAGCTAAAGTTTGGCTTGCCACTGGCTTTGTCGCTTTGCTGACGTAAGTGTTCAAACTGATAGGTCGGTTTGCCGCCATCAGTAGGCGCATTGTCATAGACCGTGACCGTATCGGCACCCGTACGGCGCGCAGGCATAAGTTTAAACACCCCTTTGGCGACGATTAATTTTTCATCAATCATCTTTTGCATCAGCTCATTGGCATTATCAAACAAATCGCGTGCCGCTTCGCCGACCACATCGTCTTGCAATATCTTCGGATACTTACCGACCAGTCCCCAAGAGATAAAGAATGGTGTCCAGTCGATATAAGGCAGTAGATTAGCGATTGGATAGTCATCAAATATCACTTGCCCCAGCTTATTGGGGACTGGTGGCACATAGTTTTCCCAATCATACTGAAAGCCAATTTTGACCGATTCGGCATACGTGACCTTCGCCGCCTTTGGCTGACGCTTGGCAAGGCGTTCACGTACTTTGACATACTCTTCGCGAGTTTCATCGATAAGCGCTTGACGGTGTTCTTTGGAGAGCAGTTTGGTGACTACACCGACTGAGCGTGAGGCATCAGATACATAGATGACGGCATCATTTTGGTATTGTGGCTCGACTTTGACTGCTGTATGCGCTTTGGAGGTCGTTGCACCGCCAATCATCAAGGGTAGCGTCATGCCGCGCTCTTGCATTTGTTTGGCGACATAGACCATCTCATCGAGACTTGGGGTAATCAGACCTGATAAGCCAATGATATCGACTTCTTCTGCGATAGCGGTATCGAGGATTTTTTCACACGGCACCATGACACCCAGATCGACGATGTCATAGCCGTTACAGCCCAGCACCACGCCGACGATGTTTTTACCGATATCGTGGACGTCACCTTTGACAGTTGCCATGAGGATTTTGCCTTTCTTTTCACCCTCGACTTTTTCTGCTTCAATATACGGATTTAGCCACGCAACGGATTGTTTCATCACGCGAGCTGATTTGACCACTTGTGGTAAGAACATTTTACCGGCACCAAATAAGTCACCGACGATATTCATCCCGTCCATCAATGGCCCTTCGATGACTTCTAGCGGCTTGGGGTATTTCTCCCATGCCTCTTTGGTATCGGCTTCGATAAAGGTGGTGATGCCTTTGACCAGTGCATGGGCGATGCGTTCTTCTACCGTGCCTTCGCGCCAGCTCATATCAACGGTGCTGTCTTTTTTCTTACCACCGTTTTGGTAGTTCTCAGCCACAGTCATCAGACGTTCGGTGGCATCTTGACCGCTCTCACCTTGGTTCCGATTGAGCATCACATCTTCGATGGCGTCACGAGCTTCCTTTGGAATATCATCATATAACTCAAGCATGGCAGGATTGACGATACCCATCGTCAGGCCATTGGTAATCGCATGGAATAAAAACACCGAGTTGATGGCTTCACGAATCGGGTTACCACGGAAACTAAACGACACGTTAGACACACCGCCCGATACCATGGCATTGGGTAGGTTTTCAGTAATCCATTTAGTGGCGTTAATGAAATCAGCACCGTAGTTATTGTGCTCAGTGATACCGGTGGCGACCGCAAAAATGTTCGGGTCAAAGATAATGTCTTCTGATGGGAAACCAACTTCATTGACCAACACATCATAGCTGCGCTGACAAATCTGAATCTTACGCTCGTAAGTATCGGCTTGACCGTCTTCATCAAATGCCATGACGATAACGGCGGCACCGTAGCGCATACAAAGTTTGGCACGCTCAACGAACTCAGCATGACCTTCTTTTAATGAGATAGAGTTGACGACGGACTTGCCTTGGATACGCTTAAGACCTTCTTCGATGATATCCCATTTAGACGAGTCAATCATCAGCGGTACGCGGCTGATATCAGGCTCACCAGACACGAGGTTGACGAAATGAATCATCGCTTGCTTGGAGTCGAGCATGCCTTCGTCCATATTGATATCGACGATTTGCGCGCCGCCTTCGACCTGATCTCGCGCCACATCGAGTGCTTCGGTATAGGCTTCGGTTTTAATCAAGCGTAAAAACTTTTTAGAGCCTGTCACGTTGGTACGTTCACCGACGTTGACAAATAAGCTATCAGAATTAATAGTAAATGGCTCAAGCCCCGATAAACGGCAGGCAGGTGGGATATCTGGAACGACGCGCGGTGGATAATTTGCCACCATTTTAGCGATTTGACGGATATGCTCAGGCGTCGTACCACAACAGCCACCAACGATGTTTAAAATACCCGCTTTGGCAAAGCCTTCGAGTAGGGCAGCGGTTTGTTCGGCTGTTTCATCATATTCACCAAACTCGTTGGGCAGACCTGCGTTCGGATGCGCTGATACATAGGTATTAGCAATGTTCGACAGCGTTTGGATATGCGGACGCAGCGCATCAGCGCCTAATGCGCAGTTAAAGCCAACCGATAATGGCTTGGCATGGCGAATTGAGTTATAAAAGGCTTCGGCGGTTTGACCTGATAGCGTTCGACCTGAGGCATCGGTAATGGTACCCGAAATCATAATTGGTAATTCAAAACCAATATCATCAAACACGCCTGTGATGGCAAAGATTGCAGCTTTGGCATTGAGCGTATCAAATATTGTTTCGATGAGGATGAGATCAACACCACCTTCTATCAGGCATAAAGTCGCTTCACGGTAATTTAGTACCAATTCGTCAAAGGTAATGTTACGAAAAGCTGGGTCATTGACGTCCGGTGATAGCGAGCACGTGCGTGAAGTTGGCCCTACGACACCAGCGACAAAACGCGGCTTCTCAGGTGTTTTTGCCGTAAATTCATCCGCCGCTTGACGGGCAATCTTGGCTGCTGTCTTATTCAGCTCAGGCACTAGATACTGCATATCGTAGTCAGCCATCGACAGACGCGTACCGTTAAAGGTATTGGTCTCGATAATATCGGCACCAGCTAGCAGATGATCGTGATGAATGTCTTTAATCATGTGCGGCTGTGTCAGTACCAATAAATCATTGTTACCGCGTACGTCTTGATTGATATCGGCAAAACGCTCACCACGATAATCCGCTTCTTCTAATTTATAGGTCTGAATCTGTGTACCCATCGCCCCATCTAACATCAAGATGCGTGATGCCATTTGCTCGGTGATACGTGCACGTGCCGTCAGTTGCTGCTCTTTATAAGGAAACACGGCAGGTGGCGTTAAAATAAAGTCATCAGCGGATGATGGGCTAGAAGTAGGAGCAGATTGAGAAGTCATCGTTTGAGTCATAGGAGCGCTTCTTATATCGTCAATGTTATAAAAGGGGAAGTAATAAGAATAAGAATAATAAATAGCGTGCAAAATTCATAAAAGGCGTGGGCAAATCCGCATTATTCTAGCATGAAAATCATACCTCACGTGGGACAGTACTTATTCCTCTTTGGCAATATGCTAGACAAAAAATCTGCCTGCTGATTGAGTGAGCATGATGTTCAAAGTTTATGGCATTAAATGATTAGGAACAAATGAATATCATTTCGCTTAAAGATTACATAAAGCTTTGTTTCTGCAAATGAAAGCCAACGATTGTGCTTAAAAGTCAGACAGAGTTTACACCTGTACTACAAAAAGTTGCGTAAAGAGGAATTGATAAAGCTTGGTTATATGTTAATTTAATTTCAGAAGGATTGATGTTTCATAAGCAATACTTACTAGTAGATGTTAATAGTTGTATTCAATGATACTTGGCATTTATCACTATTATTAGCGCCAGTATTTGCGATAAGGGAAGACGATCTAATCTGCAAGACAGTTACAGGATAGTCAATAAATACTTAATCATTAAGGATAATGTTATGAAGCTTACTAAAATTGCTACCATCGGTACATTAGCACTCTCAATCGCTGGTTTGAGCGCTTGTAATAATATGATGCCAAGTAAAAGCGCAGCCATGAAAGCACCTATGCACAGTCAATCTATGGCAAAAATGAACGTGGTACAAATTGCCCAAAGTAATCCTGACTTCTCGCTACTGGTCGAAGCCGTCGTAGCGGCAGATTTGGCGGGTGCTTTGTCTAACCCGAATGCAAACTATACAATATTTGCGCCGACCAATGCCGCATTTGTACAAGTCCTGCAAGAAACAGGCATGAGCAAAGCACAACTATTTGCTAACAAGCCAATATTGACTAAGATTTTAGGCTATCACGTGATTAACGGTGCTGCGCCAGTATATGCGAAAGACGTTAAACCGGGCAATATTACTATGTTCAGTAAAGATACTCTGATGGTCACCAATCAGGGCAAATTGATGGACGAAAATGGTCGTACTACCAATATTATAAAAACCGATATTGCTGCTAATAACGGCGTAGTACATGTTATCGATAGAGTGTTACTGCCCAAATAAGATTAACTTCAAAATTTCAGTTAAAGAATTATATCCCTATTACTTTGTATGATGCAGTTGGTACGAGTACCAGCTACCGTCTTTGATGACATGATTGTTAAATACACGCTATTTTGATTGCTAACGGTTTTAGATGAAGCTCCTTTAGATGACACTGCTGGCATTTAGAACTTTTGAGATATTTTTTAAGCGTGTCATCATTATTGTTTAACACTACGACAATAAACGACAGTCATCTTTGTTTCTTGTTGAAAGCTTTGATCATTTAACAATTTAAATCATTCGACTTCAATCATTCGACGGATGCTACTGACAAAGTAGATGGTTCATCTGAACTCATACATAAGGATATAATCATGCTAAAAAGAACCCTATTATCTCTGGCGCTTGCCATGATCGTTTTGCCGCTAGCCGCTTGTAATGACGACGACAATGATTTTTCAGTTGTTGTAGAAGCGCCAACACAAAATATTGCAGAAATTGCTGCTGAAAATAAAGATTTAACTATTCTTAATGCTGTGCTAAAGGCATCTGGACTTGATAAAGTTTTGATGTCATCAGAGGACGAATTTACTGTATTTGCACCTACTGATGCTGCATTTGCTGAATTATTGGAAGAGCTTGATCTGACGTCAGAAGAGTTATTGGCTGACAAAGAGCTATTAACCATGGTCTTAACTTATCATGTTATCCCTAATATGACAGTCAAAGCAGCTGACATTCCTTATGGCGACAGTATCGAAACAGTCAATGGTCAAGCGTTCTCTATTAGTGATGCCAATGTCATTATGGATGCAAGTGGAGATACCTCTAAAATTATCAAAACAGATGTATTGGCCACTAATGGCGTCATTCACCTCATTGACGATGTATTGCTACCTACTGACAAGTCTATAGTCGATCTAGCCGTTGCCACAGAGGATCTCAGTATCCTCAAAGAAGCGGTGGTAGCAGCAGGACTGGCTGACGCCCTGGCTGATGAAGACGCTGACTTTACCGTCTTTGCACCCAATAATGCCGCTTTTGCTAAATTATTAGCTGAACTTGATATAAGTAAAGAACAGCTATTACAAGATAAGCCGTTGTTGACGAAAGTGCTCACCTATCATGTGATTGAAGACGACCGCGTCTTTGCCTCTGAAATTATGGCAGGCAGTCAAGAGATGTTGGAAGGCAGCAGCATCACATTTGACGCTAAAAAACAAATTACCGACGAGAGAAATCGTACCTCTAATATCGTGACCGCGAATATACAAGCGAACAATGGAGTTGTACACGTGATCGATACAGTGTTGCTACCTAAGTAAGCATTAATCCGAAATTAATCAGTTAAAATTATAGTTATTGGTATAGCAGAGGCGACATTATTACTATTGTTTAGTTGCTATCATTTGCAACAGATAAGTGGTTCGCTGTTATATACATTAACTGGGTTAAGTTATTTGTCAAACAATTCACTTAACAGACCATCCCTTTATAAGGAAATACTTATGTTGAAGAAAAACTTGCTTTCTATTGCTGTCGTTACAGCTGCCATGTCATTAGCCGCTTGTAATGATAAAGAAGCAGTTACTGATCCTGTTGAGCCTGAAGTGACTACTGAAGAAGTGGTTGTAGAGCCCGTTGCCGAAGTTGAGCCAATGACTGAAGCCGATCCAATGGCCGATACTGCTGCGACGCAAAGTATTGCTGAAATAGCCGCTGGCAACGAAAATCTAACGATTCTAACGGCTGCATTACAAGCTGCTGGCTTAGATACAATGATGATGGATGCAGGGACCTATACGGTATTTGCACCAACTGATGATGCATTTGCTCCTGTGTTAGAGAAGCTAGGCGTTACTAAAGAAGAGCTATTAGCCGATACAGATCTACTGAAAAAAGTACTTCCATATCACGTAGTGCCTATGGTTGTTATGGCAGCTGACATTCCTTATGGTACTGATGTTGCTACTGTAAATGGTGCTACTATCAATATTAGCGATGCTAATGTCATCACTGATGCGACTGGTAACACGGCTAATATTACTGGTACAGATATCATGGCAACGAACGGTGTGGTTCACACTATCGATGCAGTATTGATGCCTGAGTAAGTTGTTTTGATAGTCTCTTTATTTATGATTAATTAATTATTTAAATAATGACGTCGAAGAAGCCTAGCTATTGAGCTGGGCTTTTTTGCGTTTGGGAGATACCTAATGTTTACCATAGCATTGATATAAGTCAGTCGCATGAAAACGGTTCAATGTAGTGGAGAGTAAGATAAATAGCCTCTCATTGGTTCACACTAATGCAAGTTTAAAGAGTAATGATGACTTATGTAAGATATCTATTGAAGGCTTATGAATGCAAAGGTTTGAAACAAAAAAGCCCGAAACGATGGTTTCGGGCTTTTGTTTTGGAGGTTTGAATAACAATTATGTTAAAGAATAATAGCTACGTTATAGAATATTACTTATGCTCTTTGCGTAGTGGATCTGCTGCCATTCTTTGTTGCTCTTTTAGATGACGCTCTTCCCAATAAGGGGCGTTTTTGATGCCGAATTTTGCAGGATCAAAACTGTAGCGCTCAACACCTGCTTTACGCTGTGCTTCATAGTCTTTTAGCATAGTAAGTGTTGGACGAGCCACAATAAAGATGACCAAGATACCAACGATGTTCAACCAAGCCATAAGCCCAACACCAATATCACCAATAGCCCAAATGTAGCCAGCTGAGTTTAGGCCGCCGTAAGCAACCATCACCATGATTAAGATTTTGACTAAGAATAGACCAGTCTTGTTGGCACTGCGACCGACAAAGCGCGTTAGATAAGCAACGTTCACTTCAGCGATGTAGTAGTAAGCCAAGATAGTGGTAAAGGCAAAGAAGAAGACAGCAATAGCAATAAAGGTGTTACCAAAACCACCATAAACAGATTCCATCGCCATTTGCGTGAATGCAGGGGCGTTGATTTCAGTGGTAGCAGCGACATTCTGTACGATGAACTGACCGTCTGGTAATGTACCTTGAATGTTATAGGTACCCATGGTTAGGATCATGAAGGCAGTAGCAGAACATACTAATAGGGTATCGACATATACTGAGAATGCCTGAACCAAACCCTGCTGTGATGGATGCTCAACTTCAGCAGCAGCAGCAGCATGAGGACCTGTACCTTGACCTGCTTCATTTGAGTAAATACCACGTTTTACGCCCCAACCAATCGCTGCACCAAAACCTGCTTGAGCAGTAAAGGCATCGCTAACGATTAGACCGAATACTTGTGGAATCATATCAAAGTTAGTAAACATGATGATCAGTGCAAGAACGATATAGCCCAATGCCATAAAAGGAACGGCATACTCGGTAAACGTTGCGATACGCTTGATACCACCAAAAATGATAATACCTAATACCACAAGGATAATGGCTAAGGCTACTAGACGCATTGAGCCAACTTCTAAGGCGCCAATGCTCATAACAGACCCTTCGCCCATTACCTGTGCGAAAGCATTGATAACGCCGTTTGCCTGTACACCTGGTAAAAATATACCACAAGCGAGGATAGATGAGATTGCAAAGAGAATGCCATACCATTTTTGGCCAAGTGCGCGCTCAAAATAGTAAGCTGGGCCACCGCGATATTCGCCAGTGATGACATCTTTTTCTTTGTAAATCTGTGCGAGCGTAGATTCAACATAAGCAGTAGATGCGCCTAAGAAGGCCACGACCCACATCCAAAATACGGCACCTGGGCCACCGAAGCCGATAGCCGCAGCTACCCCAGCGATGTTACCCATACCCACGCGTCCTGCGAGTGATACGGCAAGTGCCTGAAATGATGAAATACCTTGATCACTAGATTTACCAGTAAAAAGTAACTTGATCATTTCACCGAACAGCCGCACTTGTACGAAGCGCGTCATAATGGAATAAAATAGGCCCGCGCCCAAGCACAGATAGATCAGTGCGGGGCTCCAGATAATTCCGTTTACTAAGTTAACTAAACCTTCCATATGTATATTCCTAGTACTGTCTCAAAGTGGCTCTGTATGCTAGGAGTAAGCTAACTGGTTAACTTACTTATTTAAGTTAAGCAGTTAAATTATCTACATCGACTCATGTATATCCGTTAAGTCTCATACGCGCTTAGCCACTAAGAATGGACTGTAGTTGTCTGTAGTTATCCGCTTGGTTTATCAGTAATATTGACAGTTTGCTTATGCTTATTACCGACGATATGCGTATCAGCATAGTTGCAAGGCGTAAGCTGTCTCAATTACTGCGACATTTATCTTATCAATTAATATCTCAGATGAATGTTCAGTAGACCAATGGATAAAACAGGCGGTTATAATATTAAATACTTATCATGTCGATAGCATTCAACTTTTGGTGAGCAGTATCGATTGACTACAGGCTTGGTGTGGCTGATTGAAACGATTAAGCGAATCTCTAATAATTGAGTAATATTTTACATAGAAATCAACAACTCGCTAATACTAATCAAGCCATAAGTCCACTACCAAATGTATTCAAACCGTACGGCTACGTAACTGCAATTTGCCATATTTTTGTCGTAATTACTAGAATTTTCTTTGTACAGAAGCATATATATTCATATTGAGTCAGGCAGATATGACTACAAATAACGATGAAATATCGTATGTTTTGACCGTTGTTAGATGTCGAATCAATAGATAAAGCCACATCGACTACACAAAAATAGAGCGGTCATTCAGCGCTTATCTGTCACTCCTCTATGCTGGACAAGGTATGCACTAAAGATAATGCTAGTGGTTCGATGATATTTGTGATGTAGATATTATCAATAATAGGTAATAAAGACGAGCAATAGTCATGGGATAGCAGTGTGGTTTTGCGGTTGTGTTTTGGTAACGGCTAATTGTAAAAATACTGAGATAGCGCCATCATTGTGTAAGATATCTTATCCTATAGTTTCGTTATCGTTGATAAGACGAGAGCATAGGGCGGCATACGATTGCTATCGTACTCATTAAATGCTGTTTTTATGTTTAGTGTGGCTTTAATATAAGTGATGTGCCTTTATTATAAAAAATATGCGGCTTCAATATAAATAGACATACATTTGCATGACCTCATGTATCAGCTTCAAAATACAAGCTTTAAAAAATTATTAAAAAAGTGTTACTGGCTATTTATTATTTACCATTATTAGGAGAAACAATGATGACGCGTCAATCAATTGTAAAACCCATATTGCTCGCAGCCGTGTTAGCGACGTCTACCGTTGGTCTAAGCGGTTGTGGCTACAACAACCTGCAGGCTCAAGATGAGCAAGTTACCGCGTCGTGGTCAGAAGTGGTGAACCAATATCAACGCCGCGCTGATTTGGTACCAAACTTAGTCAAAGTCGTGCAGCAGTATGCTGAACAAGAACAAGAAGTGTTTACTCAAGTAGCTGAGGCACGCTCTCGTGCTGGTAGCATTACTGTCACGCCAGAGGTACTGAATGATCCAGAAGCGATGGAGCGTTATGCAGCTGCACAGGAACAGATGACAGGTGCACTATCACGTTTGATGGCTGTCTCTGAACGTTATCCTGAGTTAAAGTCAGATGCTTTGTTCCAAGACTTACAAGCCCAGCTCGAAGGCACTGAAAACCGTATTGCCGTTGCTCGTAACCGTTATATTCAAGAAGTGCAAAGCTATAATACAACGGTGCGCCAGTTCCCAACCAACATTACAGCAAAAGTATTTGGTATGAATGCCAAGCCGAACTTTAGCGTGGCGAATGAAGACGCTATTTCAACCGCACCAAGTGTTGACTTCGGTGATGATAAGTCAGCGACAGCTGAGTAGTGGTGATTGAATAGAGATGAAAACAGAGCGGAATTTGCCGCTCTGTTTGTTTAATTTTTTATCGTTTAGCTCAGTTAGCCACTAGTTTGCTTAGCCACATTTTTAAAGGTATTGATGGATATGAATGCCTATTAAACTTAATACCAAATCCAAAAAGTACGATTAGCTATGTCAAATTTGGTTTCTTTGCTATGCTAGTTTTTGTGAATGGTATCACGTAGATTCACTCAGTACAGATGTCACTTGAGGTGGTATAGATTAGATGAACAATTCAAAAGCAATCCTATCAGTATTACTGTTCACACTCAGCGTCAGTAGTGCGCCTGTGTTGTATGCTGCGCCTAATGAAGCCATTGATAGCACCTCAGACATGCAAAGTCGTAGTGTTGAGGATTTGGTAGCGATTGCCAAAGCGGGCGAGTCTAATGAAGCGATCAATGACGCTGTATTGGGTAATGATGCAATCAATGATGCCATTTTAGGTAATGAGGCGATCAACCCTAATGCGGCTAATAATGATGCCACAGTTGGGTCAACAGCCGCAAATCCTTCTCCTATACAGTCAAATGCACCCAGTGTCGATGCCGATAAACTCATATTAAATAATCCTGTGGTTGATCAGGCCAATATTCTAAATCCGCAAGAAAAACAGCGTCTAGAGGCGCAGCTTAGAAATATTTATAAGCAAGGTCTTGCGCAAGCAGCGGTGGTTATCGTTCCTACGACCAATGGCGTTCCTATCTTTGACTATGCTCTACAAGTAGCTGAGAAGTGGCAGCTGGGCAATAAAGACATCGATGATGGCTTACTCATGGTAGTCGCCGTCAATGACCGTGATATGTACATTTTGACGGGTTATGGACTAGAGGGTGTCTTACCAGATGCTGCCGTCAATCGTATTATTCGTGAAGATATCACGCCGTTATTTAAGCAAAATAACTATGGCACTGGGATAATAGCTGGCGTTGACGCGCTCAAAACGCGGCTGACTGCTGATCCTGAGGTATTGGCTCGTGCTGATGCGCAAGCAGCCGAGCGTAGTGCACAACAAGGTTCAGACGAGCTACCATCGCCCATATTTTTATTCATTATGGCAATGATATTTGGAAGCTTTATTACCAGTATTTTTGGTCGTGTATTTGGTTCTATTATTACTGCTGGTGGGTTTTTTGCGGGATCGTTAGCCTTAGGCGGTGGTTTTTTTATGACCGTTATCATGGCTATATTCTTATGGCTATTTTTGATTTCACGTGGCGGCGGTGGTGGTAAAGGTGGGTCTGGCGGCGGTCGTAGAGGCGGCGGCATGATATTCCTACCTGGTATGGGCGGTGGCGGTGGCTCTGGAGGTGGCGGCTTCGGCGGCGGCGGCTTCGGCGGCGGCGGCTTCGGTGGTGGAGGCGGCGGTTTTGGCGGCGGCGGTGCTGGTGGCTCGTGGTAGACGCTTGGTAGATGCTTAAGTAAAAACAGATACTAAACGACCGTCAGCAATGACGTATTTGAGGAAATAGTAAAATGTCAGAAAACAACGCGTCAAATCCCAGTTTTGCCCGCTGGTGGCGTCAAGTCTTATTTATTCCTATATTGCATAGTAAATGGTTAACAGCAGCAGCCAAAGCACGTTTAACAGACGAGGTGACCCGTGCAGAGCGAGGGCATCGGGGTGAGGTGTTTTTGATTGTAGAAAACCATCTGCCGATTCAAGAGGCGTACTATATTGGCTGTCGCGAACGTGCGATTGAGCTGTTTAGTGAGTATCGAGTTTGGGATACTGAAGAGAATACGGGCGTCTTGGTGTATGTCAATATTTGCGAGCACCAGTTAGAGATCGTAGCTGATCGTGGTATCAGTGCTCATGTCAGCCCCACCGTTTGGCGGGCGATGTGTGATAAGGCTGTGTCAGGTATTGCCAATCAAAAAACCGAAGAAAGCCTTGCTGAATTGTTAGATGAAGTTGGGCAAGTGCTGCGTCAGTATTATCATTTGGAGCAGGATCCAGCGGGTAACGAGTTGTCTGATACTGTGGTGTTTTTGAAGTAACGTAGATGAGGGAATCTGATGGGTTGTTATTTTGCTAGCATCGTGTTCTTTTATAGGGTTTCGACCTCAATTACAATATAATAGCGCCTCTAGAAATCGAGGGTGACTGATATATTGCTCAAGCGTCTATACAGGCTTTGCATTTATAAAGGCACTTCTCAAAAGCACTCTACTACAAAAAGCCGTCACTGGAATCCTATGATTGATTTAATAAAGAAATTACCAAAAGCTGAGCTGCATTTACATATTGAAGGCTCACTAGAACCTGAGCTGATGTTTAGATTGGCCAAAAAGAACCAGATAGAGATTCCTTATAAAGACATAGAAGATGTGCGCAACGCCTACAACTTCACCAACTTGCAAACCTTTTTAGATATCTACTATGCAGGCGCAAATGTTCTGATCAGTAAAGACGATTTTTATGATTTAACGTGGGAATATATACTTAAGTGTGTTGAAGATAACGTCATTCACACAGAGATATTTTTTGACCCGCAGACGCATACTGAACGAGGCATACCTTTTGAAGTGGTGATAACAGGTATCAAAGAAGCGCTTGCAGATGCCAAAGAAAAATATGGTATCACCTCTTGTATTATCATGTGTTTCCTAAGGCATTTATCACAAGAAGAAGCGTTTGAGACGTTGGAGCAAGCACTGGCATTCAAAGATGACATCATCGGTGTCGGTCTTGATTCGTCAGAGCTGGGCAATCCACCATCGAAATTCAAAGATGTCTTCAAAAAAGCTAAAGAAGCAGGTTTTAAGCTGGTCGCCCATGCTGGTGAAGAGGCAGATTTTTCGTACATTTACGAAGCACTGGACTTATTAAATATCAATAGAATCGATCATGGTGTGCAATCGATAACAAGCCCAGAGTTGATGCAAAGACTGAAAGATGAGCAAATGCCGCTGACCGTTTGCCCGAACTCAAATATTGAGCTGAAAGTCTTTGATAATTACAAAGAACACAATATCAAGGAGCTGCTAGATTATGGTCTAAATATCACCATAAACTCAGACGACCCAGCCTATTTCAAAGGTTATATGAATCAGAACTTTATAAATATATGCGAAAATTTACCGCTAACAGAAGATGATGTTGTTACTTTGGTAAAGAACTCCTTTAATGCCTCATTTATTAGTGATGAATTAAAAGTAGCATATTTGGCGAAAGTTGATCTGGCACTAAAGTAAATCAACTATGATTAGGTTTTAGTACCCGAGGCTTAACGGTTGATATCAATCGTTAAGCCTTTTCTTTTTTACACGGTATGCTTTTTAGGTTCAAGCGACTTAGGTTCAAGTGACTTAGGTTCAGGCGACTAGAGCGCAGTGATTTTCTGGATTAATAACGGCATAATCACACCAGCTTTTTCTGCTAAAATGATATCCACAATAGTATTCGGCGTTGGATTGGGATTTATCTCAATAATTTTGGCATCATTTTGCTTCGCTAACTGTGCGAGTCCAGCGGCAGGATAGACGAGACTGGAGGTGCCAATACTGATAAATACCTCGCAGTTCGCCGCCGCATCTTCTGCCGTTTGCCATGCTTGTACTGGTAATGCTTCGCCAAACCAAATGATATCTGGTCTGATATAGCCATCGCAATGGCGACAGGTCATCAGTGTGTCATCAAAATTGATTGTATCCTCGCTATGATACGAACCCCTCGATTGACTTTGGCAGGCTGTCTCGCATTGACTACAGCGGTTATGCCACAGATTGCCATGCAAATGAGTTACCGTACTGCCAGCTTGCTCATGTAAATCATCAACATTTTGAGTGATAAGCGTTAATGATTGGTTGGACGACTGAGTATGGTATCGCCACTGCGCTAAGGCAAAATGTGCAGGATTCGGTTTTTTATCTGCGACCAATTGCCTGCGCCATTGATACCATGACCACACCAGTTTTGGATCACGAGTGAAAGCCTCAGGTGTCGCCAAGTCTTCCACACCATAGTTTTCCCACAAGCCTGTTTGCTTATCTCGGAAAGTTGGAATGCCACTTTCGGCTGAAATCCCTGCACCCGTTAAGATGCAAATATGCTGTTTGGATGTCAATAATTTAGCAGCAAGTTCTACTTCTGCTATTAACGCTGGTGATAATTCTGCTAACATGAGCCAACCCTTGCTAATAATGGATATCTCTTCTAATGATAGATGGAATTTGGTGGCTTGTCATATTGTTTGCCGTTATTGCCGCTTTATGGTTGTTGGCAAAGTCACGAGGCGTAAAAGTGGGTGAGACAATTCATAATAAATCGTCTAAAAGCGTGAAAAAACCTATTAATGACGACCTGCAAAAAACATCCGTGCTGATCAAACAGTATTTTCCTGATTATCGAGTCACACGCAAGACCAATCATTTATTGCTCAGTAAACAAGATAAAAAAATTGCAATGATTACGATGGATAAGAAAATTGCTTCAGGTCAGCGCCTGTTGGGTAACGTGCCCGTGATTAATTACCATCGTGTGCCTAACCGTGCCCAGCTAGCAGCTAATTTGCAGCAAGCAGAGTAGGCGAGTGTTATAAGCGAAATGCCTATCAATAGACGAGTATGCACAGTGAAATCCGCAAATATTTTGAGCGCGGGGTTGATGTATATTTGAGATTTAGGTTAATACTAAGGAAGGATGAAACAAAGATTATAAATACGTTGATTGGTGCGCTCGGCGGGAATCGAACCCACGACCCTCGGCTTCGGAGACCGATACTCTATCCAACTGAGCTACGAGCGCATAATAACAACGGCGTACGGTATTATCAACATCATGCCTAAACGCGCGTTCTGAGCAGTAAAGATGTCGAAAAATAAAGACCGCTTAGTCTAACAAATAAAATCCATAAAGCCAATGAATGAAGACAGTGATTGATGTTTTTTAAGAAAAAACAGGATAGTCATTAAACAGGCATGGCAATCTACCTGCCTTTTCCCTTATAATGACAGGGAGAATTCATATTTATAATCACCGATTACAAGTGTGCTAGTACGCGGGATGGCTGTTTGCTATTGATAACTATTTGGTTGTCAAAGGAGGACAAGCAGAATGTCTGAGCCGTATAAGCCTTTGTATATGTAATAAGAGAACGTGACGAATGAGAAAAGTAGTTATGTTATCGGCAGCTGCCATTCTAGGAATCGCTAGTATCGCGGTGAGCCAAGCTGAAAGTGTTGTAGACACTCCTGTAACTGTTTCTGATGTAGCAGCAGCGCAGGAAGTGGTAGCAAATGCGCCTGAGCAGTTGGGTGATGATACCCAAGCTGCTGCAGATACGACTGATGGCGATGCACCTGCCGCAGAAACTGCCGCTGCCGCACCTGCGGTTGATGAAGAGCCTATTCCGCAAGATACGCCGCAAGTGCAAAAGCTGATTGCTTTGTATCCTAACTTAATTGCTCGCATTCAGCCAGTTGCTAAAGTGTGCTTTGAAGACGATGAAGTTTGTGATGTGACGGCACGTGCCGCTGGCCCAGCAGCGGGTGATGGTCCTCGTGATGGCAAAGCAGTATACAACGCGGTATGTCAGACTTGTCATGCGGCAGGTCTACTTGGCTCACCAATCTTAGGTGACGCTGGTGCATGGGGACCACGTATTTCCAAGGGTAAAGAAACATTATACACTCATGCTATCAATGGTTTTAACGCCATGCCTGCTAAAGGTGGCGCTGATATCCCTGATGAAGAAGTTCAAAACGCTGTCGATTATATGGTTGGTGAAGCAAGCTAATAGTATTGAATATCTGGCTAAGCCTTTTACCCTATATATCAGTGGAGCGCCTATTTCATTAAATGAGATAGGCGCTTTTTTAATGATGAGTATTATCAATACGGTACTTCTAAGGCATTACAGTTGAAATTCATCGACACTAGCCTCACTTTATGACACTACACAGTCTCTTCTGTCTGTTTATATTCTAAAAACTATTTTACATAAATTTATAACCAATAAAGAGGTTTTCATGTCTGAGGTACCAGCACTTGCTATCCAGAATTTATCCAAAACCTATAGCAATGGGTTTTCGGCACTCAAAGATGTCAGTTTAACCGTCCCGCAAGGAGGTTTTTTTGCGTTACTGGGGCCCAATGGTGCTGGTAAATCAACCATGATTGGTATTATTAGCTCGCTTTTTAAACCAACAACTGGCAGCGTAAAGATCTTTGGCACCGACTTACTAGAGAATCCGTCTGTTGCTAAACAGTATCTTGGTATCGTCCCACAAGAGTTTAATTTTAATATGTTCGAAAAAGTCGAAGATATTTTGATTACACAGGCCGGTTACTTTGGCATTCCTGCCAAAGAAGCACGCCCACGGGCAAAACGATTATTAATGGCGCTAGGTCTGTGGGACAAGCGCAATAGCAAATCACGTGAGCTATCAGGTGGTATGAAGCGCCGGTTGATGATTGCAAGGGCGCTGATTCATAAGCCAAAATTATTGATTTTGGATGAGCCAACCGCTGGGGTAGATATCGAGTTACGCCGCTCTATGTGGGAGTTTATGCAGCAGATTAATATCGAAGAAAACACCACGATTATTCTGACGACTCATTATCTTGAAGAAGCGGAGCAGCTGTGCAAACGCATTGCGATTTTGGATCATGGTGAGATTCGTATTAATACCGAGATGAAGGACTTGCTAGCGCAGCTATCGGTTGAGACTTTTGTTTTTGATTTGGAGACACCGCTTACGCGTCAATTGGTTTTGGCAGGAGTGACAGACACATCGCAGCCTGATGATCAGACGCTTGAAGTCACACTGACTGAAGGCGAATCGTTGAATGGTGTTTTTGACCAGTTATCGGCGCAAGGTATCACGGTAGCCAGTATGCGTAATAAAGCCAATCGACTGGAAGAGCTATTTATGCGTTTAGTAGACAAAAATATCCAAAGTGCAGACAGCATGAAGGAGGCAGGATTGTGAGTCAAGAAATGATAGATCCTAATAAAACCATGTCATGGAATAAAAAGTGGATTGCTTTTCGCACCATTTTGTTAAAAGAGGTTCGCCGAATTCTGCGTATTTGGCCACAGACCTTGCTGCCACCAGTTATTACGATGAGTCTCTATTTTGTCATCTTCGGTAAGATGATTGGCTCGCGTGTGGGTGAAATGGGCGGCGTACCATACATGCAGTTTATCGTGCCTGGCCTCATTATGATGTCGATTATTACCAACAGTTACTCCAATGTGGTATCGAGCTTCTTTAGTGCTAAGTTCACCTCCAGTATCGAGGAGCTATTGGTTTCGCCAGTATCCAAACATGCGATTTTAATGGGTTATATCAGTGGTGGTATCTTTCGTGGACTGGCCATTGGTATCATCGTCTCAATAGTCGCACTATTTTTTACCGACCTTGGCATTGAACATTTATTTGTGACGGTATTTACGGTACTGGGTACGTCTATCTTATTTTCACTTGGTGGCTTTATCAACGCCGTGTTTGCTCGCTCATTTGATGATATTTCTATCATTCCAAGTTTTGTGCTTACGCCATTGACTTATCTAGGTGGTGTGTTTTACTCGATGGAAAACTTGTCACCATTTTGGCAAAATATCTCGCTATTAAATCCTATCGTTTATATGGTGAACTCGTTCCGTTACGGTATTCTCGGTTATTCTGATGTGAATGTCTGGTATTCGATGGCCGCTATTTTTGTCTTCTGTGCGGTATTCTATACCATCGCCTATCGTTTACTCAGTAATGGCTCACGTGTGCGCTTGTAGATTAGTTTGTAAAATGTAGCTTGCCACCTTATTATAAGAGTCCAACATTGTTGGGCTTTTTTTATGAAAATTTTTTTTGTCAGAAGTATGAGTAAGGCTTTTACAGCCACTTTATTGAGTACAATCACGAGCATTGCCATCGCAGCGCCACTTGCGGCAATGGATGATTATGATTGGGTCGTCATGGAGACGCCTGTAGATCCTGCAACGTATAAGTATGATTGCCATAACGACTACAAATATGAAACTTATGATGCGCTACAAAACTGTCTGTATAACTTGAGGGAAGATGCGGATAATGCGCTTAGTAAGCAATGGGGTATCAGCGATAAAGTCGTTAGAGAGAGAAATGCGATTTATATCAAAGTCGCTAATCGGAAAAACCCACTAGTATTTATTGATTACTCGAGCCCTTATGAGGAGGATTTTAATCCTTATTATTCGCTACAAGACTACGATAAATTACGGAAATTACTGACAATACATCAAAGATTTTATGAAGGAGAGAGCTTGACGGTAGTTAATTTAGCTACTGGGTTTTGGCAAGATTTTAGTCTCAGAAAGCTAAGTATCTCTCCTGATATGAGATATATAGTCGGTTTTGAAAGTGAAATGGGAGCGACGGAACATGTCAATATTTTGGAGCGACAAGATAGCGGTTACTATGAAGGCTACTATAAACAAGTCTATAGCAGTAGTGACGATTCAAAAAACTACGACAATCATAAAAAGTTTTATCAAGCAGATAAAGCACAGCAGGTTTATGATAGCGAAATCTTTACTTGGGTAAATGATGATAAGTTTTATGCAGATTCTTTTTATAAGTTGAATGAAGCGGATTCAGCGGCTTTTAGAGTACGATATACCTTTATTAAAAATGCCTCAACGGATAAGTGGCAACTGTATGAAGGTAGTAGGTAAGTGATCGCTATCTCTCATTGTATAAAGACGGTGTTGACTGTCGCAGGACTATTTATATTGACCACAATAGCAGCCTTAGATGCAAAGGCAGCGCCTTTAGCTTTAGAGCCATCGACAAATGAAGAGGTATGGATAAAAGTCGATGCGCCTGTAGTCATAGACTGGTATGAAGACAGCTGTCGATACGATCATACTGAATATCGAACGTTTAAAGATTATGAAAACTGTATTTTTAAATCGTTAGCCCAAGCTGATAATGCACAAAGCCGAAAATGGGGCTTGAGTGACCGCGTTATTCGAGAAAAAGATACCATTTATATTAATACACCCAACCATAAGCAACCATTGGTATTTAAGGGTTATCTTGAACCGTTTGAAGAAGAGTATAGGGCTCATTATCAATTGCAGGATTATGATAAATCACATCATCTGTTGCAGTTACTACGTACGATGTATGAGACTCAAGCGACTGTCATTGTCGATTTAAACACAGGGCGCTGGCAAGAGCTGTATGCGACCAATCTTAAGTTTTCTAGCGATATGAATCAAGTGGTAGGGTTTAATGGTAGGCAAGGTGTGACCAGAGATATCATAATATGGGAGCGTCAAAAAGCTGACAATGACGGACGCTATGCAACGATATTTGCTAGTAATGAATTATATGAACAAGATTATGATAATGACAAAAAACATGAGGTGTACGAAGCGCGAGATATCAGTTGGACAAGCAATAATAAAGTTAACGTTGATTTTTATTACAGAGTCAATCCCACTGACACGGTAGCATTTCGCGTGCGCTATATTTATGCGGCTGATAATAAAGAGGGTAAATGGCAGAGAGTTTTACCTGATGCTAATATCAACGATTAAAAAACAATAAAAAGGTCTAGCTCTCATATGCAAATAACTCTATCAGTCGCCACCTCAATTCGCATCTGTATGGCGAGTGCATTGCTACTGATGCTATCGGTGCCTGCGCAAGCAGACCTGCCCAAAGCGGCGATGGATGACTATGTTTGGGAGGTACTAGACAAGCCCGTTTATCCTAACTGGGGTGAGAATTGCAGTAGTGAAGATGAGCGGATTTATCAAGATTGCTTAGATAAAAGCTTGATGATTTATAATCAAAGACTCATCAAGAAATGGGGTTTATCAGAATACATTTCTCGCAAGCTAAACAAGACTATCATAAAGGTACCAAATCATGACCTTATCATATTGATGGACGATTTTGCAGAAGGGGAAAAAGAGCTTAGATATGTTTATCTTTTAGACCATTATGATGCAGATAACAACTGGCTTTATTTATCTGGGCAAATATATGAGACTAACAATACAGTATTGATTGATTTAGATTCAGGCTTCAAGCAAGAGTTTGAAGGATCTCATTTGACGTTTTCACCAGATATGACTTATGCAGCTACGGTTAAAGTTGAGTTTCCAGGAGAAGAAAATGTCATGATCTGGAAAAAAGATAAGAGCGATGCTTACCAGTATGACGAAAAAAATAACAGGGATTACGATAAATTCCGACAACATTTAAAATTTTATAATGGTAGCGAAGATAATCCAATGGTTCGCAAGGTAGAGGTTGAATGGATTACCAATGAGAGCTTATTGGTAGATTTCTATTTCAAAATGAACGATAGCGATACTGCTGCTTACCGAGTACGCTTTAACTATGTAAAGACAGATTCTGCATCAGACTGGCAAATGATTCCCATAAAATAGCCCATTGCTGTAAAATGACTGGTTTTTATTTCATTATATTTAAGCATGACAGGTAAGTAACTTATGAGTATTCACGGTATCTTGGGTGAGCAAACCACTGACTATCCAACCGAGTATAGTCCAGAGACCTTGTATCCTATCGCTCGCAGTATGGGTCGCGATGCAATTGGCTGGCAAGACGATAAGTTGATGGTTGGCATCGATTGGTGGCAGGCATTTGAGATGTCTTGGTTGAATCCGCAAGGACTCTCGCAAGTGGCTATCGCGCGTTTTGGTATTCCAGCCAGCTCGCCATTTATCGTTGAGTCAAAGTCACTTAAGCTCTATCTAAACAGTATCAACTTTACTGAATTCGCTAGTTGGAATGATGTGCAAGCGCTGATTGCTAAAGACTTATCAGCCTGTGTACAAGCAGACGTGCAAGTTGAGTTGTTTAGCTTAAATGACGACCTGCATAATAAGACAACAGGGCTATTGATTGCTCAGCCTGAGGGTGTTTGTATTGATAATGCCTTAGGAAATAGTACGGATAAAGTGGCATTGACGATGCACCCTGATGCGTCGCTATTGAGTGGTGATAAAACGGATGCTCATTCAGAAATCCACAGCGTGCAGCCCTATACTTTTTATTCTAATTTGCTACGTAGTAATTGTCCGGTGACCAATCAGCCAGATTGGGGCACGTTGGCGGTTTCGGTTACCAGTAATAAAACAGTCGATGAGGCCGGAATGCTGCGTTACATCTTAAGTTTTCGTCAGCATAACGGTTTTCATGAGCAATGTGTGGAGCAGATATTTGCTGATTTGAGTCAATACTATGAGCCAAGTGAGCTGATGGTTCGCGCATGGTACACGCGCCGAGGCGGTATCGATATCAACCCTTGCCGTGTGAGTGATATAACCTTGCTACCTAAACCAAGTCGTTTGATTCGCCAGTAAATGAATGTTCACTACCATGTTTAATAATGAAGATTTTTAGCTTTCATAGATGAGCGTTTTCTCTTATACTCAATAAACCTTATTTTATGAATATTGAGATGCAGTTATGAAGTTAAAAACCAGCTTTTTAACCGCTCTAGGGACTGCTATTTTGTCTCTTTCTACCTTGCAGTTAGCACAGGCTGCATTTGTGGAAAATCAATATAACTGTGAAGACGCTTATATGGAAGTGGCTTATGATTGTGGTAACGATGCGATTATAGTCGAAAAAAATCGCCTTAATAAAATCTATATGAGCGTTTATCGTACTTTGAATACGACAGAACAACAGCAGTTGGATAAAGAACAGCGTATATGGTTAAAGGATCGTAATGATAAGTGTGACTTTGAATACGAAGGTCCAATGAATAATTCTGTGGTGTACGCTCAGATTAGCGCGAATGTTTGCACCGCTAATGAGACACAGAAACGTAGTAAGGCGATTACTAAAAAATATAATATCAAATAGCAATTTTCATTTTTTTATAAGTAAAAAAAGCGCCTGTCTCATAAATGAGATAGGCGCTTTTTATGGCATAAGTTTTATGAATAAAACTATTTTCCGCTCACTTTTGCCAATACTTCTTCACGGCTTAGCATTTGCTTTTCTGTCTCACGGCGATTGACGTATTCGTACTTGCCTTCAGCCAAGTTACGGTCTGAAACCACGATACGATGTGGAATACCAATCAATTCTAGATCAGCAAACTTGACACCTGGACGCTCGTTACGATCATCAAGAAGCACATTGATGCCTTGTGCTTTTAACTCTTCATAGAGTGCCGTCGCTGTCTGCATGACGGTCTCTTCTTTTGACTTCATCGGTATGATAGCGACTTCAAAAGGAGCGATTGAATCATTAACCGTTGGCGTCTGTGGCCACATGATACCGTTTTCGTCGTTGTTCTGTTCGATAGCAGCGGCAATGATACGGCTCACACCAATACCGTAGCAACCCATCATTAGGGTCACAGGCTTACCATCTTCACCAGATACGGTAGCATTTAACGCTTGCGAGTACTTATCACCCAACTGGAAGATATGACCGACCTCGATACCACGTTTGATTTTTAGGCTGCCTTTACCATCAGGAGAAGGGTCGCCTTCCTGCACATTGCGTACATCAACGACACGAGTAATGCTCGCATCACGCGCCCAGTTCATACCAGTGGTGTGTTTATTGACTTCATTGGCACCGCATACAAAGTCTGACAAAGTTGCTGCCGAACGATCAACAAAGACAGGCATATCCAAATTAACACCAATATAGCCTTTATGCAGACCAGCAGCTTTCAGTTCTTCATCAGAAGCCATTGTCAGCGGCACATTGGCCTCTTCGATTTTCTCGGCTTTGATCGTATTTAGCTGATGATCACCGCGTAATACGATAGCGATAAGCTGTGGCTCATCATTTTCGGTATGACCATGGACGATTAACGTTTTGACCGTCGTTTCTAATGGTAAGCCTAAATGTTCAGCAACCATTTTACAGCTGGTCATATTTTCCGTCAGGACGTCTTCGCGCGCCATCTTCGGTGGCTGACGCTCAGCGGTGCTCACTGATTCGGCAAGCTCAACGTTGGCTGCATAATCAGAAGAATCAGAGAAGGCGATATCATCTTCGCCGCTGTCTGCCAACACATGGAACTCATGTGAAGCAAAACCGCCGATAGAACCCGTATCTGCTTGTACCGCACGGAAATCTAAGCCCAAACGGGTAAAGATACGCGTGTAAGCGTCATACATATCATGGTAAGTCTTTGCCAATGAGGCTTGGTCAACGTGGAACGAGTAAGCATCTTTCATGGTAAATTCGCGGGCGCGCATCACACCAAAACGTGGACGAATCTCATCACGGAATTTGTTCTGAATTTGGAAAAAGGTGATTGGTAATTGTTTATAACTACGCAGCTCGCCTTGCGCCAGATTGGTGATGACTTCTTCATGCGTCGGACCTAACACAAAATCGCGATCATGACGGTCTTTGAAGCGCAATAGCTCAGGACCATAATCGTTAAAGCGTCCGGTCGTTTGCCAAAGCTCGGCAGGCTGGGTCATCGGCATGAGCACTTCTTGTGCACCAACTTCTTGCATCTCTTCACGAACAATGCGTTCGACTTTTTGCAAGATGCGTAGCCCCATGGGCAACCAAATATATAACCCAGAAGCAATCTTTCGAATAAGACCGGCACGCACCATCAATTGGCTTGAGGCGATATCGGCATCACTTGGGGTTTCTTTTAGAGTGGCAAATAAAAATTGACTGGCTTTCATAAATAAAGCGTAACCTTATCAACGATAAAATAAATAAGAAATAGTAGGATATTGAGCGTGTGCTTTGATAGCCGACGCAAGCTTACCTTTGTATCACTTGGTAATAGTCTAGGACATGCCTAGCTAAAAAGTACTGCGACAAACAGTACATGAATAGAAAGTGCGTTCATAAAACGCCTTACAAAAAGGCTGGAACTTTTCATTTTGTATTAAAACGTTGATGTTGGCAGCGTCATACTTTACGCATAAAGACCAGAAAAATAGATGTACGCCAACATTTTGCTTATACAATCTGACTATGTTAGGTAAAGTTAGCCTAAGACGCAATGACTTTTTGTTTTTTCAGACAGAACGTGACTTAAACGAGCAAATGAGGTCACTACAACTCGATTATTTACCAGTTTTTAGGGTATTTATAGTAAATGGTAGCGCTAGTCATTATGTAGCGTATTGGTAGTTATTACTTGAAGTTGCTGCTCAAAAGTAGCATTTATCATTTAGACAGTTATTTGTTATACGTTTAATAAAAATAAATGATAAAACTCTGAGGGTGTTTATATGAATAATCCTGACAATCGATCTCCTGTTAATAATGATGCGACTAACTCACAAGCGAAAAAACCTATTGCGATGATGTCGTGGATAATATTGCTCATCGGTTTAGCCGCTATCGTTTTTGCTATTTATAGTGTGCAGAATATAACCAAGGAAGAGCCGATAGAAACCATTACTCGTGAAGGCGTGGTCACACAAATCCAAAAATTGAATCGTTTGGAAACGGTGGCGTTTAGTGTCGATACCGTCATTACTAGCCAGCGCCCTGGCAGTTGGATGAAGCTGTGGCAAGACGAGCAAAAGGGTTTGTTTATCGCGCGCGGACGAGTGGAGGCGGGAATTGATTTAAGTGCACTTACCCCAGAGATGGTACAAGTGGTGCAGCCTGAAATTAACGTCGATGAGGTACAAGAAGCGGGTGCTAATACGCCAGTCTCAGTGATGCCGCAAATCAATATTACCATCCCACCATCAGAGATATTTTCAGTTTATCTAGACGATATCGAGATTTATGATTGGCAAACAGGTGCTTTTGGCATGATGCAAGTCGATCCAAAAATATTGCAACAAGCGCAAAGTATGGCAAAAAAAGAAGTACTCGAACGCGCTTGTCGTGGTGATGTCATGAATATGGCACTAGAAAATGCGCAAACCCAACTGCAACAGCTATTTTCGTTAACTGGTGCAGTAGTGACGGTGACTACGCAAGGCGCAGGCGCGTGCCAGATGCCAGTAAAATAACGCATACATAATTTTATTAGAGCCATAGACTAGATAGTCATACGTTAGCTTATTAATTGGAAACACTTAAAGTAACGCCATTTATATTGTATAGTAGAGCTTATCTATTATTCATAATCACCTTATGAATTTCGTTGGTGATATAACCCTATATAAAAGGTGGCGTATATGACAACTCTTAATAATAAACCGTCTTCTAAGCCTGAACGTCAGCTTAATAAGCGCCCTAAAGCGAAAGAATCGCTTTCTTTTGCGACATGGGTGCTGTTAATCATAAGCTTCACTCTACTAGCCTATGCCTTATACATTATCCAAACTCGTATCTTGTAAACTCTAGCTGATACTAGTAAGGGTAGATAACGTGAGTAAGATGCCATAGCTGAAACTCTTAGTAAATTGAGGTTTTAGTGTTGATGTAATGCGTCGCTATTTTTTAAATTCAGCAATCGCTAATTGGCGAGCCGCTTTATGTTCGACTATCGGTAATGGGTAATTAATATCTGCAAACTTACCGCCCTTTGCTAGTGCTTGACGCATTTTATCCTCGCTATGCAAGATGGTGGTAGGAATGGCTTTTAGCTCAGGCAGCCACGTCTTGATAAATTCGCCATCGGTATCGTGGGTTTTGGCTTGGCTAAAAGGGTTCATAATGCGAAAGTAAGGTGCAGAGTCGGTGCCAGTCGACGCGCTCCATTGCCAACCACCATTATTGGACGCAAAGTCACCATCTATGAGCTGCTGCATAAAGTAGCGCTCACCTAAGCGCCAATCAATCAATAAATCCTTGGTCAAAAACATCGCCGTGACCATCCGCAAGCGATTGTGCATAAAGCCCGTCGCATTCAGGCAGCGCATTGCCGCATCGACTAACGGCACGCCAGTTTTACCTATGCACCATGCCGCAAAATCATCTTGATTATATGACCAGTTAATTTTGACATCAGTCTCATGTTTATACGCTTGATGGCGAATCAGATCGGGCTTATAGCCTAAAACATGGGGATAGAAATCTCGCCAAGCCAGCTCACTTATCCAGCGGTTAATGTCGTTATTATCAGTGTTGTCAAAGCTATCCCCGCTATCTAAGGTGTCACCGTCATTCCCATGTAATTCTCCCAGTGCTTTGCTTAATTGTAGGGTAGCTTGTACGTAGCAAAGTCTGGGGCTGATTGCACCAATAGTCAGGTAGGCAGATAGCTGACTGGTGGTATTTAAACTGGGTACATCACGGCTCACATCGTAGTTATCAATATCCTCAGTGATGAAGTCCTCTAAACGCTGGCACGCCGCCGCTTCGCCAGCAGGGTAGGCTGCCCGAGCGTGCTCAAGCTGTACGTCCATATCAATGTGCTCTAATAAACCAGCATTTTGCAGTGCCTTTTGATAATTTTCGACTACTTCTTTACTTACTCTTTCTATATCTTCGATAGTAGCACTGGCTTTCGAGACTTCTAGTTTGGCTTTAGTGTTGCCATTTATGGCGGATGCCTCATGCATTTGTATGGTACTGATATCCAAGGTATGCCGCCATTTTTTATAAAATGGGGTAAACACCTGATACATGCTGTTATCGTTCGTGGTGATGGTTTGTGGTGGCAAGATACATTGATCATGCCAGCGGATAAATTCTATATCGTTGTTTGCAAGCTGTTTGGTTAATTGTTCATCACGCTTAATCTCATTGCCTTCGTACTCGTGATTTGCCATCACAGTGCTGATCTGGTTCGCGCTACAGATATCTAGCATCGCCTCAACACAGTCAGAAAAGCTTGGACAGAGCTGTACTGTTAAGTGGATATTTAATTGTGTTTGCAGAGATTTGGCTAGGATAGGCAAGGTGCGTGCGATATGGTCGAGCTGTGTCAGCGACATGTCATGTGCTTGCCATTGTTCAGGCGTCACGAAGTAAATAGCGCTTACTGAGGCGTTATCCGCATTTGCCTGCTCGCAAAGCGCAGCTAGCGCGGTATTATCATGAACTCGCAGGTCACGACGAAACCACATTAAATAATGTGCTGGGTTTACGCTAGTGGCATCGTCGCTATTGTTGAAGTTGCTTGTTTCGGTGCTATCTGTGCTATCGGTGTTATGAGACGTTTCCGCCGCCGTTTTAGACATTCAACTATCCCTCTATTAATCAATCGCAATCATAAACAAAACTGGTAATAAAAGTATGCTAGGATAAGTTTTTGGATGCAATGGATTTACCATTCAATTAACAAATCCTCATATTTACGCTTTAGCGTTGGCAATTGACGTTTACCTTCCGTCAATGTAGCGAAGACAGTCTAATAATGTCGTACTGAGTGTTATATCTAAGGTCACATCATGCACGTTAAGTTTTGCGGATTTACCCAGCCTAATGATATTAAAATTGCCGCCCAGTTGGGTGTTGATGCGGTTGGCTTGGTATTTTATCCGCCCAGTCCGCGCGCTGTCACTATCGAGCAGGCGCAATCGTTAAGTGCTTCTTTGCCAGCTTTTATAAGTATAGTGGCTCTAGTGGTGAATATGCCGCGCACAGAGCTGATAGAATTAGCGAATCAGGTCGCTTTTGATATCATTCAATTCCATGGTGATGAAACACCAGAGCAATGTGCGCAGCTGGCCAGTGCGGTTAATAAACGCTGGATAAAAGCGCTGCGTATCAATGCTGACCAACACACTGCCGCTAGCGTAAGCGCCGAGATTAATGAGTTTGCTGCCGCTGGCGCGAACAGTATCTTATTGGATGCTTACCATCCCCATAAATATGGCGGCACAGGGGCACGTTTTGATTGGAGTCTGCTACCGCAAGACAGCTCGCTACCTATTATTTTAGCGGGCGGACTGGATGCCGATAATGTCGCTGCCACTTTAGACTTGCCTATTTATGCGGTCGATGTCAGCGGTGGGATTGAGTCTGACAAAGGCAAAAAAGACGCTGCCAAAATGCGTGCCTTTATGAAAGCGGTAAAACGCGACCGATGGCAAAATGAGACGCTTGGCGAACCTTCGAATATCAGTAACTAGTTTTTTAGCCGTGAATTTTTATCCGTTAAATAGCTAATTACTTGGAAAAATTTCCCCCTTATTTATCTTAAAAAATACCACTTATTATAGTAGGAATTATCATGAGTCATGTCGCGAGCAAAGATCTATCTACCACTGCTAAAGCTATCAACACCTTCACCAATCCAGAAAGCGTGCAAGATTTCAATCAATATCCTGATGCCCGTGGACATTTCGGCGTGCATGGCGGTCGCTTTGTCTCTGAAACATTGATGGCAGCACTAGAAGAGCTAGAAACGTTATATAACACAGTCAAAAAAGACCCTGCATTTTGGGAAGAATATCACAATGATTTGGTCAACTATGTCGGCCGCCCAACGCCTTTATATCATGCTAAGCGATTGAGCGATGAGATAGGCGGTGCGCAAATTTATTTCAAACGTGAAGACTTAAACCATACTGGCGCACATAAAGTGAATAACACCATTGGACAAGCGCTACTTGCGAAGATGAGTGGTAAAAAACGTATTATTGCGGAAACTGGCGCAGGGCAACATGGTGTCGCGACGGCGACGATTGCCGCGCGCTTAGGGCTAGAATGTATCGTTTATATGGGTGCGGATGATGTCGAGCGCCAAAAGATGAACGTTTATCGTATGCGCTTGCTCGGTGCGACAGTGGTACCAGTAACTTCAGGTTCACGGACACTGAAAGATGCAATGAATGAAGCGATGCGTGATTGGGTTACTAATGTCGATAGCACCTATTACATTATCGGTACGGTCGCTGGCCCGCATCCTTATCCGTTATTGGTACGCGATTTCCAAGCGATTATCGGCAAAGAAGCACGTATTCAGCATCTGCAAATGACGGGTAAATTACCTGATGCCTTGGTCGCTTGCGTTGGCGGTGGCTCGAACGCCATCGGTCTATTCTTTGACTTTTTAAACGACACTGATGTCAAAATGTATGGCGTTGAAGCGACAGGGGACGGTATCGAAACGGGTCGTCATTCCGCACCATTAGCTGCTGGTCGTATCGGTGTACTGCACGGCAACCGTACCTATCTCATGGCGGATGATGAAGGTCAAATTCAAGAGACGCATTCTATCTCAGCGGGTCTTGATTATCCGGGCGTTGGTCCTGAGCACAGCTTCTTAAAAGACATGAAGCGTGTTGAATATGTCGGCTGTACCGATAAAGAGTCGCTAGAAGGCTTTCATGAAGTCACGCGCAAAGAAGGTATTATTCCTGCGCTTGAATCTGCTCATGCCGTTGCTTATGCATTGAAGCTAGCTAAGACAATGACTCCTGATCAAACCATTATCGTCAATATGTCAGGTCGTGGTGACAAAGATTTGCATTCAGTGATGAAGGCAGAAGGGATTGAGTTGTAATATGGAAAACAAAACTATTAAAGAGATGTTTAAAGGTTTTTATCAACTCTCTGAAGAAGATTTTAGTGAGATTTGGGAACATGGAACATTCGTATTCGATACGAATGTTCTTTTAAACCTTTATAGGTATAAGAATGAAACAAGCACAGCTATTATCGAAATAATAAAAAATCTTGGCGATAGAGTATGGGTGCCTCATCATGTTTTGCTAGAGTTTCATCGTAATAGGTTAGAAGTAATAGCTGATCAGAACAAAAAAGTAAATGATATTAAAAAAAGTATCGAGGATTCTATTAAGGGTATTGAGAATAAATCTAGTGAGCTACAATTAGAGAAAAGGCATAATGAAATAGATCCTCAAAACTTCTTAAGTAAGTTTAGAGAACTAGAGAAAACTGTACTTGATGAGCTTGAAAAGGTTACGTTGAGACAATTAAATAATAGCTTCGATGATAATATCTTATGTAATATTACTGAAATTTTTGAGGGAAAAGTAGGATGCCCACCAGAACATCAAGATTGGCTCGACGCCATTTTTAAGGATGGAGATGAAAGGGCTGAAAATGAGATTCCACCAAGTTTTAAAGATATTCAAAAAGCAAAAAAATCGAATGCTAAGTCTATACCTTATACACATAATTTACTGAAGTACCAGCATGGTTATGGTGATCTAATAATTTGGATGCAAATAATAGAGCATGCTAAAAAAGAAAATAAAAAAAATATAGTTTTCATAACAGATGATAAAAAAGAAGACTGGATGCAAATTATTTCTTCAAATGGATCTAAAGTTATTGGGCCTAGACCTGAGCTAGTGAGCGAGATATGCAATAAAGCTAATGTAGAAAAATTCCATATTTATAACACAGAGTCTTTCTTAAAGTTTGCTGAAAAATACCTTCAGACAGAAATAAAAGAAGCAGCAATTAAGGATGTAAAGAACACCTATTATGAAATTAATTCATTTGAAAAAAATAAATATTTTGATTTGATTGAAGAGAATATCAAAGTTCAGGATAGCAATTTAGTAAACCAATTTAACCTTCCAAAAGAACTATTTTACTCAATAAGTGATAGAGGCTCAGATATTATAGAAGAGTGGTTAGAAAATAAATATTCTTATATCAAGAAAGGAAGCAATGGTTTATATGATTTTTATGGGTTTGATCCAAACGATTCTATCATCCCCGTAATTATTAAATTCTCTACTGGGGTTAGACTTCGTGATCTACCACTCATTTTAGAAAGGCTGATGCTAGACTATAAAAACGGTAATAAGTTCAAGAAATATCATATAGTATTAGTTATGAATTACTTTATGAATGATTCTATTGGCGTCGATGCTATATATTCAATGATAAAGAAGGATATCAGAAAATATAATGAGAATTTTGAAGACTATCTATTTCATTTTGATATTGATATAACAGTTGGTTTTATCGATAAAGAAAGTAAGAAGTTTGAAACTATGATTGATTATGAATTTGGTATTTAATATATATTAGAGAATCACTATGACCCGAATTGAAAGCACCTTTGAAACCTTAAAAGCCCAAAATAAAAAAGCCCTGATTCCTTATGTCATGGCAGGCGATCCCAATCCAAGCAATTTCGTTGGGTTGCTACATGATTTGGTTAAGCACGGCGCGGATATGATTGAAGTAGGCTTGCCGTTCTCCGACCCGATGGCAGATGGCCCAGTCGTCGCTTTAGCTGGAGAGCGTGCATTAGCCGCAGGTACGAGTACACGTGATGCCCTAAAAATGGTCGCGGAATTCCGTCAGCAAGACACGCAGACCCCCATTATTTTGATGGGTTATCTCAATCCCGTGGAAATCATTGGCTATGATAACTTTGTGGCGCTATGTGAGCAGTCAGGTGTCGATGGTATTTTGATGGTTGATTTACCACCAAGCGAGGCGGGCAGCTTTACCCAGCATTTAACTGACCATTCGATGAATGAAATTTTCTTATTGTCACCAACCACTTTACCTGAGCGCCGTGAGCAAGTATTGACCCATTGCGGTGGTTATATTTATTATGTGTCATTAAAAGGCGTGACGGGTTCGGCAACGCTTGATACTGATGATGTTGCGACTCAAGTACAAGCGATTAAAGCAGCGACTGATTTGCCAGTATGTGTGGGTTTTGGTATTCGTGATGCAACGTCTGCCAAAGCGATTGGAGCACATGCTGATGGTATTATTGTCGGTAGTGCCTTGGTGCAGAATTTTTCTGATATAGATGCCAATGATAGCACTGCGGTTGCCGCCGCTCAGCAAAAAATCATGGCAAAAATGGATGAGCTACGCGGTGCACTTGATAGTTTGAGTGCCTGAGTTAAATAAAGTTAAGTTATCGTCACTTAAATCGTCATGGCAATATGAATAACAATGTTTATAAAGACAGGGTTAAATGACTTTGCTAAAGTTAGTTTACGTGTGTAAACTAACATCACATATAAATTGTTACAGTTTCACGTAAGCGTGATTTATAACTGCGCTTTATAGCTGCGAAAGTTATGAGAATATGTGACGATTAAACTGATCCTTATAAACTGATCCTTATAAATTGATTCTTAGGGACAAGCGCATGAGCCAGCTTGTCGATAAGCCTTTGATAATGGCGAATAATATGACTGATACGATAATAAAACCTGATATGACGACTCCGAACCATACTGAAAAAAGTAACGCTGAGCCAAACGGTAATACTGCTGGGCAATCGTGGTTTAATCGCCCGATACCGGGTATTAAACAGCAATTGACAGCGCCTTTGACAGCAGTAGAGACTGAACCGTCAACCAAGTGCAGTAATTGTCATTCGATGATTACCAACACGGCGCTGATTTTTAACTGCTATGTTTGCCCGCATTGTGATCATCATTTACCAATGAGTGCTCGTGAGCGTTTAAACTGGCTACTCGATCAAGTAGAAGGTGAGCTTGGGCAACAATTTACTGCCAAAGATCCGCTAAGCTTTGTGGATAGTAAGCCGTATCCGCAGCGTATGACAGAAGCACAAGATAAGACAGGTGAGTCTGAGGCGCTGATTGTACTGTATGGCAAGCTGCGCAATCTTGATGTGGTGACTTGTGCCTTTGACTTCCGCTTTATGGGTGGTTCTATGGGCTCAGTGGTTGGCGATCGTTTTGTCCAAGCAGCTGAGAAAGCACTGGCAGACAAAGTTCCTTTAGTTTGCTTTGCTGCCTCTGGCGGCGCACGTATGCAAGAAGGTTTACTGTCTTTGATGCAGATGGCACGAACGGCTGCTGCAATTGAGCGTTTGAGAATTGCTGGCGTGCCGTATATCGTGATATTGACCAATCCTGTTTATGGCGGTGTGACTGCGTCGCTCGCTATGTTAGGTGATATTCATTTAGCAGAACCAAAAGCCATGATCGGCTTTGCTGGTAAGCGCGTGATTGAGCAAACGGTTCGTGAGACGCTAGAAGAGCCGTTCCAGCGTGCCGAGTTTTTGTTAGAGCACGGTGTGGTCGATGAAGTGGTACATCGTCATCAAATGATTGATACTATTTATCGTCTGTTGGCAAAGTTAAGCCGCATGCCTAATGTTGATGCCTAGCTTGCTCATCGGCTTGACTAACGGATAACTGAGTTTAATATTCCGCATGACTTATGCTTAGTAGCATGCTCAATTTCTCTGACTAAGTGAGATCAATCAATAGCATTTATCGTCAATAGCGGTAAATGCTATTTTTGCTTTTTGGGCAGGTAGTTATATACTGTCTGTACTTTCTTAATGAATGCTTTCTCATTGACCATTTTTTTATTCAAAAAATTATATATAGGCTGTGTCCATGTCCGACTCTCTACCTTCTAACCCTAACACTCCCAACAAGCATTCTAGCTTGACCGAATGGCTCGATTATATGCAGCAGATTCATGTATCGGCAATAGATATGGGGTTGTCGCGAGTTTTGCCAGTTGCCGAGGCGTTAGGCGTGGTACAGTCAGCCAAAGACGATGCTTATGTATTTACGGTGGCGGGCACCAATGGTAAAGGCTCAACGACGGCTGTCATCGCGCAGATGTGCCAAGCAGCAGGTTATAAAACGGCTCTGTATCAATCACCGCATCTAAGTGTATTTAATGAGCGCGTGCGTATCAATGGCGAGATGGTCAGTGACGAGACGTTAATTGAAGCCTTTAGCAAGGTAGAAGCAGCGCGATTAGCGTGTGAGCTGACCTTGTCATTTTTTGAGATGACCACACTTGCCGCATTATTAATATTTGCCGAAGCGGACTGTGATGTCTGGGTGTTGGAAGTCGGTCTGGGTGGGCGCTTAGATGTGGTCAATATCATCGATCCTGATATGGCAGTGATTACCAATATTGCTATCGATCATGTCGATTGGCTGGGTGACAATGTTGAAGATATTGGCCGTGAGAAAGCAGGTATCTTACGTGATGGTATCAGCGTGGTTTATGGTGCTACTGCAATGCCAGTCAGTGTGCAGCAAGCGATTGATAAGCATCAAGCAACTTGTTATCAAGTTGGGCGAGATTTTGATTATCGTGAAGTGGATGCAAGCGCTTGGCAATATAGCAATGCTGCTGTCACCATGCAGTTACCGCGCCCAGCGCTGTCATTGACCAATACTACTAATGCCTTATCAGCAGTGCTCGCAAGTTCGTTAAATGTCGATAGCACTGCTATCGAGCAAGCATTACAAACGGTCAGGCTCGCTGGTCGCTTTGATTATCGTGAGACCCACAATCGTCATTGGCTGTTTGATGTCGCGCATAACGAGCAAGGCGTTGAGTTTTTATTGGCGCAACTATTACCGCTTTGGCAACAGCATTTAGCCAATCAAAATAGCTCTGAGGCTCTCAATCAAAGCAGTAATACAAATAGTAATCATATCAGTCAAGCTACAGGAAAACCTGCCAGCATTAAAATGCTGTTTTCTATGTTGGGTGATAAAGATATCAATAAAGTCGTGCAGCATTTGACGATAGCGGGCTTACCGATTAGCGATTGGTATATCGCTGAGATTGATTATCCACGTGCCGCGAGCACCGAGCACTTGCAAGGTATCTTATCGAGCTATGTCGATGATGCTCAAATACACGAATTTAAACGTTTATCAGAAGCGACCGATGCGGTTATCAATGGCAGTCAGCCGCAAGACCTTATCGTGGTATGTGGCTCCTTTCATACGATCGGCGAGGCACTGGCAGCACTGGCGGTTGATAATTAACATTAAAATGGTGCTTATTTAATGTTAATCTTAGCAGTAGCATGATGGCAGACAGTATGAAAAATATGCTTTATAATCAAAGTGATTTGGCAAGTTGCTCTATAATGGCATTAAACGCTTGGCATAACATTTAAAAACGGATGGACGCAACTGGTGGCAATGACACCTATCAAGGCTATTAAAACTATCTAAACACAGTTTTGAGACGACAGTTGCGCCGCTCAATCAACCTTATTACCAACTAAGAGACGTAAACGGATGAACTTTTCGAGACAAGCCTTATTGGGCATTGGGATGATTATCGGCGGTAGCGTGATGCTATACGCCATGGTGCAACAGATTGGTGATAGTAATGAACCACAACCAGCGTCAGCAATGGTAGATAAGCCAAGCCCTGAGCAAGAGTCTCCTCAGCCGCTGACGACGGATATCGAGACTGAAAAACGTATCTTGGCAGAAAAACAAAAAGAGCGCGCTGCTCGTGTGGCTGAACAAGAAAAACGTGCCCAGCAGTTCTTAACTGAACAGGAAGCCGCTGAGGCGGAAGCATTGGCAAAAGCCCGTGCAGAAAGTCAGCAGTATATGGCCAGTAGTGCAGCAGCTGCTGAAGAGAGTGATAAATCCGATGCGGAAAAAAATGACGCTACAACGCCAATAAAAAAGACTAGCGCTGCTGCGTCAGCTGAAAGTGAGACAAACACTGGCAACCAGCAAAAAGCTGCCCAAGCGCAACAAGAGGCTCAAAGGCAAGCGGCGATTAAAGAGCAGGCTGCAGCTAAGAAACTAGCAGACAGTAAAAAAGAAGCGGATGCTAAGAAACAAGCGGATGCTGCGGCTGAGAAAAAACAAGCGGCAGCAGAAGCGGCTAAAAATGAGCCACCAAAATCGCCTTCTGATTATCAAGTTAAAAGAGGAGATGGGCTGATTAAACTGGCGCGGCAGTACAATATGCCAGTAGAAGTATTGGCACAAGCGAATAATCTGTCACCATCGACATCGCTACAACTGGGTCAAAACATCACCATTCCATCACGTAAGCAAGTGGAGCGATTAGCACGTGAAGCGGCAGCGGCTGAGCAGGCACGTGAAGACAAGCGTCAGAAAGAAGAGGCTTTAGCCAAAAAATCAGCGGATGCTAAGCGTGAAGCACAGCAGAAACTCAGTGAAGCCCGTAAAGAAGTCAAAGAAACCGACGCCAAAGGCAGCTTTGGGGTGCAAGTAGCATTGGCAAACGATCAAGCCAAAGCTGACGAACTAGCAAAGAAATTTAAATCCGCTGGCTACCAAGTTAAGACTAGCCCTACCAGCCGCGGGGTTCGCGTCATCGTCGGTCCTGAGCGCGGTAAAGTGGCAGCGTTAGCGTTAAAAGATAAAATCAATAGCGATCCTAAGGTCAATACGACCAGTGCTTGGGTTTTATACTGGCGCTAAAATAGCATTAAAATCACGATAATCGGATGACTATTATTGCTAAATAAACAGCAGAGTCTTGGTTAGATTTTATTGTTTTATCTGAGTTTTATTCAAACACGACATTTATTGTCGTGTTTTTTGTTTTAGTGTTTGCTGATTGGCGCAAGCTTAGCTACGATGTGCGCCGATTGCCCCTGATTTTTTCTGTATAACGGGTCAGCCTATAAGGGCTGCCCTGTCGCAGTTGAGTATGTATGTCACTTTATGGAAGTCGTCATACATATTTGGCTGCCTTAATCATGTATAAGGTAAAACCATGTCATTTGGTGTTATATTTTTAATATTGGCCGTTGGGTTTTTAGGGCTGATTACCGTACCAAAGCTGTTGAAAAGACCTCCAGTTGTTGAGCCTGATCCAAAGCCAGTACGCGGTGATGAGTTGGCTATTTGGCCGTTTGCGCCGATGCCGATTATGACGGATACGGAAGTCATTTTCTTTAATAAGCTAAAAAGTGCGTTGCCGGAATATCATATTTTCGTTCAAGTTCAACTGTCACGCATTATCGAAGGCAATAGCAGTGAGGCGTCCGAGCGTAGCTTTTGGTTCAATCGTATCTGCCGTCAAAGCGTCGATTATGTGATTGTGGATATTGATGCGCAGACCACGCTGGTTGCTATCGAGCTTGATGATTGGACACACACGAGTAAAGCGCGTCAAAAGGCGGATGACAAAAAAGACAAAGCCCTTGCTAGTGCCGGTATTGCTATTGTGCGCTTTCACGCTGAGCGCATGCCAAGCGCAGATATGCTCAGGTACGAGCTGATGCAAGTGATTGAAAGCTATTGATAAAGTATCTTTGGTAGACAGTCAAGATTAGTCGCAACAACGGCATTTATTTTTTTGTGTAACATTGCTGTTATATTCGTTTACTTTATAGATAAGTTGTTTAAATAAGAGTATTATTATTTTATTTTAAAGCAAACTTAAGTTTTCTAAATTAAGAGGCGCTTTTTTGAATTAAGGCATTATTTGCTTAATTAGATAAAGATTTTGGTGCTTCTCGTTTTTAAAATTACTCTATAAAGGACTGTGTTATGAAATTTTTTAAATTGAGCGCATTAGCGTTAGCCAGCACGTTAGCGTTAGCAGGCTGTGGTGATGACAATAATAATAGCTCTTCCGGTAATGGTACTAATACGCCTGATGTGCCAGTTAAGCCGCCTGTCGATAATAGTTTGTCTGAGATCGAGCAAGCGAAAGAGATGATTCGTACCGCCAAGCTATTTGTCAGTGACAATAAAGCGGTTACAGATGCTTACGAAGATGTAAGTGATATCCTTACAGAAAAGCAAGATACGCGACTTGGTTATACCTTCGATATCCCAAGTGATCTAAAATACTATATGGAAGAGAATGATGTATCACAGCTCACTGCAGCTGACATTATTGCACTGGCTAACGATGAAGAGTTTGAAACAGCATTGGGAAATATAGTCTTGACCCCAGAAAAAGACTTTTTAGCGACGCTAAATGCTGATGGGAAGTTTACCTTAACTGGTAGCACCAAGGTTGATATTGAAGAATACGATTATGTGTATAACCCGCAAACAGGTTTGTACGGACCTGTTGTGGTTAATCAAGACAGTTTTAAAGTAGCATTTGATGGTTTTGAAGATGCGCTAAGCTCAAACACCAGTACAGATAACTTTAACGGTAGCTTGGGTTTCAAGAGTATTGAAATTGGCACTGGCACTGATACCGTTACTCTCAACTCAAGTACTAAAGGCGCAACAGTCAGTGGTCAATTCAGTGATAAAGTCGTGGTCAATGATGAGTTTGATATCAATGACGCAAATAGAGAAGGCATCACGCTAGAAAAGGCGGTCATCAAATTAAGCAGTCTGAAGTTGACGGCTAATGATAGCGTGATTGAAGCAAAAGATTTTGAATTTGCTGCGCTGGATGTCAGCAGAAAGCTGGCAGATAACAGTCTGGTGGTTAGAACAATCCCTTATAAGTTTGCTATAACGGGCAAGATGACCAAGCAAAAACCGATGACTGATGTAGAGATTACACTGAACGCGACTGCCAATGACGCTGATATAAAGAAATTTATCATAATCGATGAAGTCGGAGATATCGAAGAGGCCGCCAATAAATACGTAGGTATGGAAATAGTATTGGCGATTAAAGGCAAGGTAACGAAAGAGAATACAACGACGATTCCACTTGATTTCCAAGCCAATCTTAAACGTACTGCTCGTAATGTTATTGGGCTACAAGGTCTGACTGCTAGCGTAGAGGGTAAGAAGCTATTCGTAAGCGGTAAGTCAAGCTTAGACAATAACTATGATGTGGTTAGCACCCAGTTTACCGTTGAGCAAAATAAAGCGTCGATCAAGCTAAATGTTGATGCCAATGGTGACTTTATCAAAGATAAAATGGGCAAGCTTGGCGATATCATGGTTAACGGTAAAGACTATGGTGATTTAATGGATAATGATGGCAAAGTTACTGCCAAGTTTACTGATGACAGTTTAATTATTCTATAATCAAACCATGTGTCACATCGACTCTCAAACGTTGTTAGTAACGATTGAGGTATAGCAACAAAAAAAAGAGACAGATTCCTGTCTCTTTTTTATGCTCTCTAATAAACGTGAGAAATTTATGCCATATAACGTTTCAAGTCTCTATGGTTTTTTACCTAAAAGCTTAGCATCGCATTTATACAGCCGTACCAAGTTAATCACTACGCCAGCGATTGCGGCTATGATGATATCCAGCGCTGCGGTTGCTGATAGTGCAGATATACCAGCTGCTGATACGAATTTTTACTTCTACCCCCAAGCGACAGGGTTGCTAGACAGTCAGACCAAACAATCAGACGCACAGATAGAGTGGAGTGTGATGGCAACGGCTCATAGCCCAACACAGCCTATCTCAGCATTTTTAGACGATTGGAGTGCCCCTTTGGACTCGGGTGATCATGCTTATGCCCAAGGTCGGACGTCGCTTGAGATTCGTCCTGCGGGCAGTGCGATTAGCTACGGTCTAGGTTGGCGTTATGATTATTTAATGACGTTTAGCAAAGAGACTGCCGAAGTTTATTGGCAGTATGAAAATAAACAGCCCTCAAGCACCAGTCAAGATTATCCGTTATTTTTAGAAGCCAAGCACAATGAAAGATTCGGTGCTAATATCGGTCTGACGCAGCAGCTCATGCCCAACTGGCAATTGACGACTCGTGCCAATCTCTGGCAAGGACTGCATGCACTAGAAGGTAAGATAGTTGGCGATTTAAGCACCAGAGTGTTACCAAATAATGAGGTGACAGACATACGAGAAAGTTTGGATAAAACCAACGCTTACATCGATTATTACTATGATGAACCAGCTTTAGGGGAGGAAAACCTAGACTGGAACCCCGCGAAACCTTCGGGATATGGTTATTCGCTCGATTTGCAGCTCACAGGTCAGTTGTCTGATAGCACGCAGTTGTCTCTGCGCGGCTACGATATCCTTGGACGCATGCGCTGGAAAGACATGCCGAGCACTCGTTATGCATTGGATTATGACGTCAACGGCAGACCTCTCTATACGATTGAAGGGCAGCTTAGCACTGACGATGTCACACAGACATTGCCATGGCGAGTGGAAGGTAGCCTTCAGCATCAGCTAGACAGTCAATGGCAGCTCGGTCTACATGGTCAAGTGAATGACATTCAAGACTTATATCAATTATCCGCAGGCTACCAAACGTCCAATGATGCTTTCCCCATTACGGTGACGGGTTTGATAGAGCCGCAAACGCAAGCATTGGGTCTCGCTGTAGACAGTCGCTATGCTGGCATCAAATTGCTGACTGACAGTCTCGATTCAGAAAAAGCCAAACGCAGTGAGATTAGCTTGTATGGACGCTATGCTTGGTAGCTTCATTACATTGCATTAATAAAGCAGATGGCTAAAGCGTCGATGTGCATATAATGCGGTGGACGTTACTAAAATTTATCATGCGTTTTGTCGCGTTGTTCAGGATAAATGACGATCGGACTATGACCTTCGAAGTATAGTCCTGTCGTAGGCAGTGCATCGTTTGACCAAGCTAACTGCGGCTGTCGTCCATCATAGCAGTCGCGCCTAGTAAACCATTCGATATAATGGGCGGCTCGTAATGCCCTTATATCAAGCGTCGCAAGATTTGAACCGCCCCGACTATATCGGAGAGTGTTTTACTTGAGTCAGGCAGCAATGCCTGACAGGGTTAAATTGTCATAATACCGCTTTTCAAACTCAAAAGGCGACACATAACCAATCGTGCTATGCAGTCGTGTTTTATTGAACCAGTCCACCCATTCAAGCGTTGCCAGTTCAACATCATTTACACCGTTCCAGCTCTGCTTTAAATAATGAATCACCTCAGACTTGTAAAGGCCATTGACTGTCTCAGCCAAGGCATTGTCATAAGAATCCCCTGTTGTGCCAACAGAGGCAATCACACCAGAGTCCGTCATCTTATCTGTATAGCGAATGGATAAATACTGAACCCCTCTATCGCTATGATGAAT